>JBHJHK010000192.1:0-11883 GCA_050330975.1 Candidatus Competibacterales bacterium
CCGATCCCCCGACCGCATGGTGTCATTTTGCAACAAACCCACAAAATAATCCAGTACCTGGGGCTGGTAACTGTCGGTGCCGTCGATGCCGATGGGCGGCGCGGCAGGCGGGGGGGTGGGAGGCAAGGCCTCCACGGGTGCCGAGGCGATGGTCGTCTCCCCACTCCCTGGATCGTCTGCCGTAGGTGGTGCCGAGGCGGTGATAGCCTCTTCCCCCGTTGGATCGTCCACCATGGGTGGAGGGGGGACGTTCTGGATGGCCTGGGGGGCCGGCGCCTCGTCGGGGGGAGGTTGGGCGGGGAGGTGTGGGGTCTGGACGCTTGAAGCCGTCTCGGCGAGTTCCAGATTCGATGGAGGGGCATTGTGTTGCAACCACCAATAACCACTGCCGACCAGTCCCAGAACCAGCGCCGCCGCGCCCAGCGCCCCGGCCACCCAGCCCATACCCCTCCGGGACCGCTGCAAAGACCCCGTCAAGGGCGGCAAGGGGGCGGTGTTGGTGGCGGGGGAAGCCGTCTGGGTGAGAATCGTCGGGGCCGAGGTCTCCACGTATTCGTTCAACGAGCGGTGGGCGGCGCGGGCCGAGGGGCCACCGAGGTTGTCCAAGGCCTGTAACAACTCCGCGGCCGAGGCAAAACGCCGCTCGCGGTCCCGC
The DNA here is from genome assembly GCA_050330975.1 of Candidatus Competibacterales bacterium. Taxonomy (GTDB): domain Bacteria; phylum Pseudomonadota; class Gammaproteobacteria; order Competibacterales; family Competibacteraceae; genus JBHJHK01. Next base: position 656 of record JBHJHK010000192.1, read on the forward strand.
TGTAACAGGCCGTCGATGATGGGCTGGTAGAGCTCTAGCCCCGCGGGCTGCTGGGGGGGAAAGCTGTCGCCGGTATCCACCTTGGGGGTGGCGTCGGGGGGTTGTTGGTGGAGATAGTGGCTCAGCAACATCTTGTGAAAGACCACCCCCAGGCTGTAGAGGTCGCTGCGACCGTCTAGGGGCAGTCCCCGCTCCTGCTCGGGGCTCATGTAGCCCGGCGTACCCACCGCCACGTCCACGGCGGTCAACGCCGTGGCGTTGACCATGTTTTTGGCGATGCCAAAGTCCGACAGCAGCGACTCGTTGTCGTTGCGGAACAAAATATTGGTGGACTTGACGTCCCGGTGGATGATGTCTCGCTCGTGGATGTAGCCCAATGCCCGGGCCTGCTGGCGCAAGATCAGCAAAATGCGTTCGCGGCTCAACCCCCGCCGCATGTGGTCGATGAGGGTTCCCCCCTCGGCGTACTCCATGACGATGAAGTAACCCTGGGGGAAATCGCCGATGTCGTGGATGGTGATGACATGGGGGTGGCGCAACTGCCCAATGGTGCGCCCCTCCCGCAAGAACATGGCGCGGAAATCGGCGTCACCCTGGCCTTCGACCATGACTTTCACGGCCACCTGGCGATCGAGGGACAGCTGGAGCGCCAGGTAGACGTCGGACTGGCTGCCGCGCCCGATGTGGCGCAACATTTGATAGCCGGGAATTTCAGGATACATAGTTAGGTGTTTTTCGCGGGGAGCCCACCGACGCGAATGTTACACGGAATGACGATTTTGTACCATGGAAGGTCTCGTTCTTTACTTGCATTCACTAAAACCCCACTTATATCCATATCCCTATCCTCGACTATCTCCTGGAATCCCCGGGGCTCAACGGCGCCAAAAGTGGGGTGTAAGCAGGACCAGGAGGGTGAAAATTTCCAGTCTTCCCAGCAACATCGCCACGCAGAGCATCACTTTGGAGGCATCGTCGATGGCGGCGAAGTTGCTGCTCACCTCGCCGAGCCCGGGGCCCAAGTTGTTGATACAGGCCGCCACGGCCGAAAACGCCGTCACCTGGTCGAGGCCAAAGGCCATGAGGGCCAGCATGATGGCGATAAAGGTGGCCACGTAGACGGAGAAAAACCCCCACACGGCATTGATCACCTGCTCCGACACCGGTTGTTGCCCCATCTTCACCGGAATCTGAGCCGTGGGGTGGATGAGGCGCACGATCTCCCGCTTGCCCTGTTTGTAGAGCAGTAGACAGCGCACCACCTTCATGCCGCCGCCGGTGGAGCCGGCACACCCCCCCACGAAGCTGGAGAACAGCAACAGCACCGGCAAAAACCCCGGCCAAACGAAGTACTCCGCACTGGTAAAACCCGTGGTAGTGGCAATGGACACCACTTGAAACACCCCGTGGAGGACCGCATCGCCACCGACGAGGGTCTGGGTGGCGTAGAGGTAGGTGATGGTCACGACCGAGATCACCGCCATGGAGGTCAAGTAGGCCCGACACTCGGGATCCCGCCAATAGATCCTCAGGTGGCGCCGCCTCAGGGCGGCGAAGTGCAGGGCGAAGTTGGCGCCGGAGATCAACATAAAGACGATGGCCACCCCCATCACCCAGGGGCTGTCGTAGTAGCCGATACTGGCGTCGTGGGTGGAAAAGCCGCCGATGGCCACAGTGGCAAAGGCGTGGCCCACGGCGTCGAAGAGGGTCATCCCCACCCCCCAATAGGCCAGGGCACAGAGGCCCGTGAGGCTGATGTAGATGTACCATAAGGCCTTGGCGGTTTCGGTGATCCTGGGGGTGAGCTTTTGATCTTTGATGGGGCCGGGGGTTTCCGCCCGGTAGAGCTGCATACCCCCAACCCCCAACATGGGCAAAATAGCCACAGCGAGGACGATGATCCCCATCCCCCCCAACCACTGGAGTTGTTGGCGATAATAGAGGATGGCCCGGGGGAGGTCGTCGAGACCGACGATGACCGTGGCCCCGGTGGTGGTGAGCCCCGACACCGACTCAAACACCGCGTCCACGGGGGAAATGGCCAGTTCTTCGACCAGGAGGAACGGCGCCGCCCCCACCGTCCCCAACACCGACCAAAACATGGCCACCACCATAAAGCCGTCCCGCAACCGCAAGTCCCGGCGCCGGTTGTGGACGGGTAGCCAGGCCACCAACCCCAGGGCAAAGATAAACCCCAAGGCCAGGGCAAAGGCCTTGAAGACGTCGGTCTCCCCATAGAGGAAGGCCACGGCCAAAGGTGGCAGCAGGGTGGCGCTGAACACCATGAGCAACAGCCCCAAGATGTGCTGGATGGTGGTGGGGTGCACCGATTTACCCTCCCTTCACAAGAAGGTGACGCCCACTTGGAACAGCCGCTCCACGTCGGCCACCCGGCGCTTGTCCACCACGAACAGGATCACGTGGTCGTTGTTCTCGATCACCGTGTCCCGGTGACACACCATGACTTCGTCGCCCCGCACCAAAGCGGCGATGGTGGCCTCCTTGGGCAGGGGGATGGCCTCGATGGGCCTGCCCACCACCTTGGAGGTGTTGGGGTCGCCGTGGGCGATGGCCTCGATGGCCTCGGCGGCGCCCCGGCGCAGGCTGTGAACCCGCACCACGTCCCCCCGGCGAACGTGGGACAACAAACTGCCGATGGTGGCCTGTTGGGGGGAGATGGCGATGTCGATGATCCCCGACGCCTCCACCAAGTCCACATAGGAAGCCCGGTTGATCAAGGCCATCACCTTGCGGGCTCCCAGGCGCTTGGCCAACATGGCCGACAAAATATTGGCCTCGTCGTCGTTGGTCACGGCGCAAAACACATCGGTGTGTTCGATGTTCTCCTCCAAGAGCAGCTCTTCGTCGGCGGCGTCCCCCTGGAGGACGATGGTCCGCGCCAACACCTCGGAGATGTGGCGCGCCACCGTGGGGTTGCGCTCGATGACCTTGAGCTGAAAGCGCTCCTCCAGGGCCTTGGCCAGGCGGGTGCCGATGTTTCCCCCCCCGGCGATGATGATGCGCTTGATCTTTTTGTCGAGCTTGCGCAGCTCGCTCATCACCGCGCGGATGTTTTTCCTAGCGGCGATGAAAAACACCTCGTCGTCGGCCTGGATGACGGTGCTGCCCTCGGGGATGATGGGGCGGTTGTGGCGAAAAATGGCCCCCACCCGGGCGTGGACCCCGGGCATGTGCTCGGCCAAGGTGCGCAGGGCGTGGCCCACCAGGGGGCCGCCGTAGTAGGCCTTGACCCCCACCAGTCCCACCCTGCCATCGGCGAAGTCCAGGACCTGGAGGGCGCCGGGGTATTGGATCACCCGGCAGATGTAGTCGGTGACCAGCTGTTCGGGGCTGATCAACACGTCGATGGGCAGGGCGTCGGGCTTGAAGAGCTTTTGGTCGAAGGCGGTGTATTCCGAGGCCCGCACCCGGGCGATGCGGGTGGGGGTGCGAAACAAGGTGTAGGCCACCTGGCAGGCGATCATATTGACTTCATCGCTGTTGGTGAGGGCGATGAGCATATCGGCGTCCTCGGCGCCGGCCTGGGACAACACCTCGGGGTGGGCGGCGTGGCCGCACACCGTGCGAATGTCCAAACGGTCTTGGAGCTCCCGCAAAAGCCCCGGCTTGAAGTCCACAACGGTGATGTCGTTGGCCTCGGAGGCCAGGTTTTGCGCCACCGAGGTGCCCACTTGGCCGGCCCCTAAAATGATGATGCGCATGTCACTCGCCGTCGAGGGCTTTTTTGGGGTCGATCCCCAAAGCCCGCAGCTTGCGGTAGAGGTTGGTGCGCTCCATGCCCACCCGCTCGGCCAACCGCGCCACGTTGCCGCCGCACTCCTTGAACTGCTCCAGGAGGTACTTGCGCTCGAATTGTTCCCGGGCCTCCCGGAGGGGCAGATCCAAAGGGATACTGTCGATCTCTCGGGCCTTGGCCACCGGAGTGCTGCTGATGGCGGCCTCCACCTCCTGTTGGGTGATCTCCTCGTCCCCCCCGAGGATCAACAGCCGCTGGACTAGGTTTTTCAACTCGCGGATATTGCCGGGCCAGGTGTAGTTGCGCAGGCGATTTTGCGCCGCCAGGGTGAAGTGGCGGTAGCTCAGGCCCTCTTGGTCGACGAAGTAATTGACGTAGTAGTTCAAAAGTTCTGGCACGTCTTCACAGTGGTCCCGCAGAGGTGGCAGCTCCAAGGGTACCACCTTGAGGTAGAAGTACAGGTCTTGGCGGAACCGCCCCTCGGCCACTTCTTGATCCAGATCCCGGGAGGTGGCGGCCACCACCCGCACGTCCACTTGGACCGGTTCCTTGCCGCCGATGCGCAAAAAAGACCCATTGCCCAGGGCACCGGCCAGCTTGGCCTGGGCCTCGGGGGCCATGTCGGCCAGTTCGTCCAGGAATAGCGTGCCGCCAAAGGCCTGCTCTAGACGCCCGTAGTGGACCCGGTCCCCCTGTTCCGAGCCAAACAACTCCAGGGCGGAGTTCTCCCGGGCTATGGATCCCACCCCCACCATGACGAAGGGCCCGGCCCTCCTCGGACTGTGGTTGTGGATGAAGCGGGCGCAGATCTCCTTGCCGGTGCCGGACTCGCCGAAGATCAACATCGGGGTGTCGTGTTGGGCGATCTTGGCCAGTTGGTTGCGGAGTTTTTGCACCACCTCGCTCTTGCCGATGGGCTCGGAGATGGGGCGCACTTGGCGGCGCAGGTGTTGGTTTTCCCGAAATAGCTTGTCGGCCTCTAGGGCTCGCTCCACGGTGAGCAACAGCTTGGCGGTGGACAAAGGCTTTTCGATGAAATCATAGGCCCCCAGGCGAGTGGCCTCCACGGCGGTCTCCACGTTGCCGTGGCCCGACATCATCACCACGGGGCACGGCAGGCTGTCCCCTTCACTCCACTCCTTGAGCAGGCTGATGCCGTCCATATCCGGCATCCAAATGTCCAGCAAAATCAAGTCGGGGCGGCGGGCGCGGCGCGCCTCCCTGGCCGCTGCGGCGCTTTCCGCCACGGTGACTTCGTAGCCCTCGTCTTCGAGGATGTCCCGCACCACCTCGCAAATGTCGGGTTCGTCGTCGACGATCAACACGTGGAGGGAACTCACGGGGTTGGGCCGTTGCAACGGTGTCCTTTGTGCAGGTAGCGATGCCATAAGGGCTTTCCTAGGTCTTCACATCGCGCCCGCAGACAGTGGCGGACGGGACTCGAGGGGGACAGAGGGCGGCGGGTCTTCTGGGATGGGGAAGCGCACTTGAACTTGAGCCCCCCCCAGGGGAGACCGTCCCAGCTGAACGTCACCGCCGTGATCTTCGACGATTTTTTTGACAATGGCCAACCCGAGTCCGGTTCCTCGGGGTTTGGTGGTGACATAGGGCTCGAAGACGTCGCCGATGTCGCCCACGGGAAAACCCGGACCGTCGTCGTTGACCACCAATGTCAAAAAGCGACTGCCGGTCAAGGGGCCTCGGGTGACCAGCTGGATCCGCCCCCCGTGGCCTTCGACCCTGGGCGTGGCGCCCAACACCGCCTCTTGGGCATTTTTGAGCAAATTGTGCAACAGCTGGCGCAGCCGCCCGGCGTCGGCTACCAAGGGGGGCAAATGTCCGTCGAGGTCGGCGTCGAACTGGATGGAGCTCGGTCCGTCGCGATAGAGGTCCAAAACCTCGCAGATCAAGGCGTTGAGATCGAGAGAGCGGAGTTTGAGGGGCACGGGCCGGGCGTATTGGTCGAAGGCCGCCACCATCTCCTTGAGGGCCGCCACCTGCTGGATAATGGTGTGGGTGCTGCGGGCCAGGCGGTGTCGATGCTCTTCGGGGAGGGCGTCTTTGAGCTTGTCCCGCAGCCGTTCGGCCTGGAGCTGGATGGGGGTGAGGGGGTTTTTGATCTCGTGGGCCAAGCGCCTGGCCACCTCCCCCCAGGCGATGGCCCGCTGAGCCTGGACCAATTGGGTGATGTCGTCGAACACCACCAACCGCCCCACCCCGCCCCCGGGGTCGAGGAGACCGTGGCCGCGGCACAACAAAACCCGCCGACCCTTTTGGGTGAACAATACCAACTCCCGGCGCAGCTCTCCCCCGGTGGAGGGGTCGACGGCGGCCACGGTGTCCCAAAACGCCTCTAAGTGGGGGTAGCGGTCGATCCAGCGGGCCAAGTCCATGTCCAAGGGGGCACTGGGATCGAACCCCGGGGCGCCTTGGAGTTCCAGCCCCAAAATCTCCAGGGCGGCGGAATTGATGGTCTTGAGGCGGTTTTGTTCGTCGACGGTCATGACCCCCGACGACAGCTGGCCCAGCACTGCCCCAAGGTAGGCCCGCTGGCCCTCCACGAGGCGCTGGCTCGCCTCCCCCTGGGACCGGGCCTTGGCGAGGCTCTTGGTCATCTCGTTGAAGGATTGGACCAAAAACGCCAATTCGTCGCGGCCAGCTAGGGGCAGCAAGCGGTCGAAGTGACCGGCGGCAACGGCCCGCGTGCCTTCGGCCAGTTGCCGCAGGGGCGACACAACCCGATTGGCGGCGACGATGGCGGCGGCGATGGCCGCCAGGGCCGAGGCCAGCAAGACAAAGGACAGGGCCAGGATAAAGCTGGCCTTGAGGGGGATGCGCAAAAACAACAACTGGCGATAGCCCTCGGCGGCGTCTTGGACCGATTCCCCCAGGCGGGTAAAGCGCTCGGGCAAGGGGAAGCGGCCCAGGAGGACCCCGGCTCCCCGGGGACCCATGGGATCGACGGTGGGCACCAAGACCACCACGGCGTAGTAGCCTTCGGGGTCGGGAATCACATCGACAAAGTCGTGGCCGCGGATCACCTGGGCCATGGCGCCCTCGGGGGGTGGCTGGGGAACGTCGGCGTCGATGGCCGGGCTCACCGTGGCGACGATGGCGCCGCTGCGGTCAAACAGGGTCAGCTCTTCGGCTTTTAACTCGTCGAGGGCGTTGGCCAACGCCAAGGGCGCCGAACTGGGCCCGGTGTCGTCGAGGCGCTCGGCCAAGCGACGCGTCTGCTTGAGGACGTCCCCCATGCGCAGATCCAAGGCGGCTCTGGACAACGCCAAGGCATCCTCAAGGCCCGTCTCCACTTGGATGTCGAACCAGCTGTCGATACCCCGCTGGAGGAATTGCAGGGAAAAGTAATACACCACGCTCACCGGCGCCAGGGCCAAGGCCACGAACAACGCCGTCAAGCGCAAGGACAACCAGGCCCCGGGAATCTGGCGGCGCAGGCGCCGAACCAAGTGGAATAGACCCGTGGCAATGAGGGCCCCCAAACTCAAAATCCCGGCGGTGTTGAGCCACAGAAGACCGCTGTAGAGGCGGCCGAAGTTGGCCGAGTTTTCCGTCGCCTGGCTCAACAACACCAGGGGGGCCAAGAGTGTCGTGACGAGCCCCACCGCACCTAGCCACAGGGCGAGGGGCTTGAGGCGCAGGCGCTTTGCTAGAGGGGCCAATCGTACCACTGGCTGGTGAGCTGCCACGCCCTGGAGAAGTAGGCCGTGAGTTGGAGGGGGGCCGGCAAGTCGTCGGTGTCGAGACGCGCCCGCAACCGCCCGTAATAGTTTTGGGAGGTGACCAGCAAGGCGGTATCCACCAGGGGAAAATTGCGGATATGGCCCATATAGGTCAAGGCGGTGGACAAATCGTCAAAACCCCGCCGTCCCAGGTTGGGGTTAGTCACCTGAAATTTATCTAACAACGTATGGTATTCCAAGTGCAAGGGCAATTGAACCCGGGCCACGGGGTCGTCCCACAGCCAGCGGCGGCGGCGGCGCACCTCCATTTCCAACACCACCGTCAACCCCAAGCCGCTCTCCAGGGCCTCGAGGACCTCGGGGCTAAAGCGATAGTCGATCCTGGCGCTCAACAGGTAGGTTTGACCCACCTGTTGGGTGTGGGCACTCACCACGGTAAAACCCGCCCCGAAGGCCCAAGGCCCCCCCAAAAGCCCCAAGATCAGCAACAGCCAGCCCAACAGCGGCGATGAGCGGCCCAGGCGGGTTCCGTGGTCCTTCACCGTCGCTGGCCGGGGCGGCCCAGACAGGTGTAGTAGAAGCCATCCTCCGCAGCTGTGGGCAGCAATTGGCGGCCGATACCACAGACGTGGCCCCAGGACACCGCCAGGGGGATGGGCACGGCCAGGGGCGTGCGGGCCAGAAAGTCCGCCACCACCCGCTGATTCTCGGCGTGAAACACCGAACAGGTGGCGTAGAGCAGCCGCCCCCCCGGCGCCAGCAGCGGCCACAGGCTGTCGAGGAGTGCCCCCTGGAGGACCGCCAGGGGGGGGATGTCCTGGGGAAGGCGCAACAGCTTGATGTCGGGGTGGCGGCGGATCACCCCACTGCCGGAACAGGGGGCGTCGAGGAGAATGCGGTCAAAGGAGCGGCCGTCCCACCACTGCCCGGGCTGGGTCGCGTCTCCTTGTACCGTGGTGGCAGTGAGCCCCAGGCGCTTCAAGTTGTCCTCCACCGCCGCCAGGCGCTCGGTGCTGACGTCCAGCGCCAAGAGGTCGACGTCGGGTTGGCACTCCAACAGATGGGCGGTCTTGCCCCCCGGGGCGGCGCAGGCGTCGAGGATCCGCTCCCCGGGCGCGCCATCCAGGAGCACCGCCGCCCGCTGGGCCCCGGCGTCTTGGACCGACACCAAGCCCTCGGCAAACCCCGGCAAGCGCTGGGCCTCTATGGGCTGGTCGAGGCGCAGGGCCGCGGGGCAGTGGGGCACGGGTTTGGCCGTGAGCCCCGCCGCCCCCAAGGCCGCGGCGTAGGCGGCCCGCTGGGTGCGGCGCACGTTGACCCGGAGGGTCATGGGGGGATGGCCGTTGTTGGCCGTGGCGATGTCCCGCCAGTGCTCGGGCCAATCGGTTTGCAGCTTTTCGAGCCACCACAAGGGGTGGGCAAAGGCGGCGGCGGGGTCTTGGTCGGCCTTGGCTTCCAGCTCCTGGCGGCGGCGCTGGAACTGGCGCAGCACTCCGTTGACCAGGCCCGCCGCCCAGGGCTTGCCCGCCGCCCGCGCCGCCTCCACGGTGGCCGACACGGCGGCGTAGGCGGGTATATCCCGCTGGGCCAACTGGTGGAGACCCACCCACAACAAGGCGCGAACCCGGTGCTCGCCGGGCTGCAGGGGGCGATTCAACAGCGCCTCGAGCCAGTGGTTCAACCGGGGCTGGAAGCGCAGGGTGCCGTAGCTCAACGCCTGGACCAAGGGGCGGTCTACGGGCTCGACGGCGGCCAGCACTGGCCCTAGGGCTGCCGTCAACGAGCGACCTTGGCAGGCCACCTGGGCGACCGCCTCGGCCGCCGCCCACCGGGCGTTCAAGGTTCCCCCAGGCGCTGACCGGCCAGGGAGCGGGCGTGGCTGGCCTCGGCGGCGGCGACGGGGCGCCGCCCGGGCCACTGGATGACCGACAACCGCAGCGCCCCCTCCCCCGCGGCCACCACAACGCCCCCCCCATCTTCTTGGATCACCTGGCCAGGGGGGGCCCCGTGGGGGTCCAAGGCCGGCTCCACGGCGGCCTGCCAGACCCGCAGCACCTCGCCCTGAACCCGGGTCTGGGCCACGGGCCAGGGGTTAAAGGCCAGGATCTGGCGCTCCAGGGCTTTGGCCGATTGGCACCAGTCCAGATGGGCTTCGGCCTTGGTGAGCTTGGGGGCGTAGCAGGCGGCGGCGGCGTCTTGGGGCACCGGGGTGGTAGTCCCCGCCAACCAGCCGGGCAATTCCGCCATCAGCGCTTCCCCCCCCAGGGTGGCGAGGCGATCGTGGAGTTCGCCGCCGGTGGTGCCGGGGGGAATGGGCAGGGGATATTCCCCCAGCACCGGCCCCTCGTCGAGGCCCGGGGTCATGAGCATAATGCTCACTCCAGTGTGGGAATCCCCGGCCAACAACGCCCGCTGGATGGGGGCCGCTCCCCGCCAGCGGGGCAAGAGGGAGGCGTGGACGTTGATGCAGCCCCCCGGGGGAATGGCCAGTACCGCCTTGGGCAAAATCAAGCCGTAGGCCGCCACCACCATCACCTGGGGTGCCAGCGCCGCCAGTTGGGCACGGGCTTCGGGATCGCGCAAGGTGGCGGGCTGGTACACCGGGATGCCCGCCACTTGGGCCCGCTGCTTGACGGGGCTCGCCATGAGCCGCCGACCGCGGCCCGCCGGCCGGTCGGGCTGGGTGTAGACGCCCACCACGGCGTACTCGGCGTCGAGGAGGGCCTCTAGGGACGCCACGGCAAAGGCGGGGGTACCGGCGAATACCACCCGGGTCTTGCGAGGATCTACGGCCCTCAACGCTCCCGCTCCCGGGCGCGCTTGTCGAACTTCTTGCGCAGCCTTTGCCGCTTGAGGGGGGAGAGGTAGTCGATGAACAACCGACCCTCCAGGTGGTCGACTTCGTGCTGGATACAAACCCCCAGCAAACCCTCGGCCTCCAACTCAAAGGGTTCCCCGCGGCGGTCTAGGGCCTTGACCTGAATCGCCGCGGCCCGGGACACGGTGTCGGTGATGCCGGGGATGGACAAACAACCCTCCTCGGACGGCACCTCGCCGTGGCGGGCGACGATCTCGGGGTTGATCAACACCAAGGGCTGGTCGTGGTGTTCCGAGATGTCCACCACGACCAAGTGCTTGGCCACGTCCACCTGGGGGGCGGCGAGGCCGATGCCGGGGGCAGCGTACATGGTTTCGAACATGTCGTCGATCAGGGCCTGGAGGGCGGCGTCGATGGCCGCAACGGGCTCGGCGGGGCGCCGCAGGCGGGGGTCGGGAAAATGTAAAATTTCGAGTTGTGCCATGACCATCTCGTCAGCGTGCGGTTTCAAGCCGTGAAATCAGTGGCAGATGGGCCACGGCGCCGCACCGTGGGCCGTCCCCACACCCCGGCGACCATCCCCATCCCAGGGGAAGAGACGCGGCGATATCAGGGACTTGGGCGGTTGTATCTCCCCTGGGCACCGAGCGCCCACGGCTGGCAGATGGGCTTGGGTATCCCAGAACTTGCCCCGGGGTGTCAATGATCCAACGCGTATCACAAATCATACAAAAAAGGCCTCTACAGGGGCTACAGGCGCGTTTCACCCCTTTGCCTCCGGGGATTGGCGGTTATACTACGGCCCTGAGGGAGGTGGGTGACCCCTGTCGCTTTCCCCCTTGCCTCGCCCCGGACCGTTGTGCCCAGGATGGAAATGATGATACCCACAGCGGGTATCCATACAATCATATGTGCGGCGGCTGCGGTCGCCCTACTCGCCGGGAGCCGCAGG
>JBHJHK010000193.1:0-9352 GCA_050330975.1 Candidatus Competibacterales bacterium
CCCCCCCCCCCCCCCCCCCCCCCCCCCCCCCCCCCCCCCCCCCCCCCCCCCCCCCCCCACAAGCGGGGCAAATCGCCTTTGAGGACCTCGATGGACTGTTGATGGCCAAACCCTCCCCGGGCGGGGAGCTGTCGGCGGTGACCCATGGCGTCGATGGCTTTCCCCTGGCAGACCAAGATCCCCTCTTGGAGGCCCACCGCACGGTGGATGCCCTGTTGGCGAATCACAGCCCCAGGACCCGGCGGGGGCCAGCACCCAGGGGGCGACAGCCGGAGGTCAAACTCGAAGCCCAGCAGCACACCTTGTTGGACGTCCCAGGACGACCCCGCCTCCAGTTGCTCAAGGCGTTGCTCATCAGGGCCCTCTACAACCCCCCCACGGGGGGCGAACAGTATCAATACCATCGGCTGTGCTGTCAGCTAGTCGAACAACTGTTGGCAAAACACCGCCCCGTCTTCGCCGCGGGGGAGGACTTGGCCGACGTCACCGCCCTCCTAGGGCGCCATGACAACCGCCTGGCCGAGCTCGACAGCCCGGCCGTGGCCAACGCGCTACTGGAAGCCGCAGCCTCGGCCCTGGACCGGGGCGTGGACGATGGTCTGATGCTGGCCCTGGACGCTTGGTCCAAGCGGGGAGGCGGCCTCACCGCCGCCAACCAACGAACCCTTCAGGCCCTCCTCGAGCGCTGGCCCGAACCCACCTATATCCCCACCCTGGCCGATGACGACTGGGGTGTAGCGGTGATGGCCCACTGGCGGGCTTTAGATGCCCAAGATCAGAAGCACTGGCAGACCCTGTGGGAACTGTGTCGCCATTCGGGCAACGCCGCCAAGGCCAGTCAAACCTTCCTGCGCCGGGCCAACGCTGCCGTCGATGGGTTGGGGCGCACCGTCGTCGGCCATACAGTGGGTTGTTGGGTGGACCTGGCGGCCACTCTCAAGCCCCAGCCGGTTTTTGCCGAGTGGGGTTACCTCCAGGGCTATCGCCTGTTGTGCCCCTACAATCAGAATCTGTTGCGGGCTTTGCTGTGGCTTGTGCCCCAACTCCCCCTCGCCGACGGCCCGGTTCGGTTGGCGGCCCTCACCCGCGCTGCCCACGGCAAAATCAAGGGGTATGGCGCCCCGGGGATCCGCCTGGGCAATACTTGCTTGGGGGTGTTGGCGGAGCTGGGGAACGAAGGTGTGGCCCAGTTGATGGTCTTGCGCCGCCAGCTCAAAACCCCCCAGGTCCTCAAGCAGATCGACAAATGCATCGATCAGGCCGCCCAACAGCGGGGAGTGGACCGCCAGGTGGTGGAAGACTTGGCCACCCCCCACCACGACCTGGTGGACGGCCAACGGCAGGTTGGGCTGGGGGAGCACCAGGCCAGGCTTGCCATCGAAGCCGATGGCCGGGGCAAGTTGTCCTTTTGGACCCACGACGGCAAGGCCCTCAAATCCGCCCCGGCGGCGGTCAAGCGGGACTACCCCGCCGACCTCAAGGCCCTCAAAGGGGCGGAGAAGGCCCTCCAGGGGACCCTGAGCGATCAAAAGGCTCGCCTAGAGGGTTTTTACCTGCAAAACCGACACCTCAGTGCCGGCCATTGGCGCCGGCACTTGCTGAACCACGGTCTGTTGGGGGTCTTGGTCAAACGGCTGATTTGGCGCCTTGGCTCAGGCGACAACCACCGAGACATCCTGTGGTACGACGGTGCCTGGCGGGATGCCACGGGCAACGCGGTGGCCATCCCCGACGACGATACCCCCATGGGCCTGTGGCACCCCCTCTACGCCTCGGTGGAGGCGGGCCAGCGCTGGCGGCAAGTGCTGGGGGATTTCGAGATCCGCCAACCCTTCAAGCAGGCCCACCGGGAGGTGTACCTCCTCACCGACTCCGAGGAGCGTACGGCCACCCATTCCCACCGTTTCGCCGCCCACATTCTGCGCCAGCTCCAGTTCGACGCCCTGTCCAAGGGGCGGGGCTGGCGCTATCGGCTCATGGGGGGCTTTGACGGCGATTACTTTCAGCCCCAGTTGACGCTACCGGCCTTTGACTTGGTGGCCGAATTCTGGGTGGACGTCCCCCCCCACAGCGGCCAGTCGGAGGCGGGGATTTTTCTCTACCTCACCAGCGACCGGGTGCAGTTTTACACCCCCGACGACGCCACCCCTCTCCCCTTGGCCGCCATACCACCCTTGGTGTTTTCCGAGGTAATGCGGGATGTGGATCTGTTCGTCGGCGTCGCCAGCATCGGCAACGATCCCCAGTGGCAACCCCAAGACGACCAGCCCCAATTTGAAGACTATTGGCACGACTACGCCTTTGGCGAGTTGTCCGCAATGGCCAAGACCCGGCGCGAGGTCCTAGGGGCGCTACTTCCCCAACTGAAAATCGCCCCCCGCTGCCGACTGGAGGGACGATTTTTACACGTCGAGGGGACTTTACAGCGCTACAAGATCCACCTGGGGAGCAGCAACATTCTCATGGAGCCCGGGGAGCGGTATCTGTGTATTGTCCAGGGAGCCGACAGCAAGGCCGCCGGGGTATTTTTGCCCTTCGAGGGGGATCGCACGTTGGGATTGATCTTGAGCAAGGCCTTTTTGCTGGCGGAGGACCACAAAATCAAGGATCCCTCCATCGTCAGCCAATGGCAGCCGACGCGTTGAGGGCATTCCCAGGGGCCGGCATCCACGGCCGAGGGTAGCGATAGCGATGTGTGCCAGGTGCCGTCGGTGCCCGGGCATCCCGGATGGCCCTTTGGTCAGTCGACGGTCTCCAGCACCCGCCGGGCCTCGGCGACAAAGGCGGCGGCCTCCTTGGGGGCGGGGATATTGCTGGCCATGGCCTCAATGGCATCATCGGCCGTCGGGGCGTCTTGGAGGGCATCATCGAAGAGCATTTTGGCCATGGGCCCCACCCGCTTGGTCAACAGCGCCCTGATCTGAGCCCCTTGGGCCTCGGTGAGGGACTTGCCAGAGGCGGTGGCCGCGTTTTCCCCGCCGAGGAGGTGGTGAAAAATGCCCTCGTTGGCGGGTAGGGTGTCGTCGAGCTTGCCGGTCGGCGAAGAGGTCACAAAACTCCCCTCACCACGACCCTCGTCCCGCCAGCGGTCGAGGGCATTTGAGCCACTGGCGTTGGCAAAGGCCACCCAGGTGATGCGCCCGGCGTCGATATCCATATGGGCAAAGACGTTGTTGGGCGTAAAGAGGATATAACGGCCCGTACGGCCGTCTCGACACAACTGGCGCAGTTCGTCCACTAACTGCGCCAGATTCTTTGGGGATCCGGAGGGGGTTGACACAATGGTTGCTCTCGATGGCAGTGGGGGTTTGTATCGGTGCCATGGGGCGTCTGGCCATCGGTCTTCGGCAATGGGATGGTCCGGTCCGTGGGTCCGAGTCCATATGATGATAGATCGCCCGCGGGAACGCTTGAATTGCCCTCGACGATGACTCTAGCAGCGGTTGTGAGATTTGAGGCGTAATTGGCGATAAAATAGCTCAAAGCGACGGATAAGGACAGCAAAAGGGACGACGCTAGAGGTCACCAGCTCAGCGGCTGCGCTTTCCCTGGCGAAGAGCCGTTGACTCACACCTCATGGATGTTCCAAGTCCCGGGGGACGGAGCGATCGGCCCAAGCCGCTGCCAACGCGGAGCCCTCCACCCTCGGTGTGAACTAAAGCTCGTATGGAGGCCAGCGGTGGGTAATGAACTCAAGGCAGGCGAAGTTTACTTCAAATTTTCCTACATCGGTGGCAGCTACCGACTGCCCCAGGTGGAAACCCTGGTTTACATCGGCAAGAACATCAACGGCGACGAACAAGCCCAGGGCAAGGAACTCTACTACTTCCAAGGCGTCGAGTCGTTTGTTCGCTGCAGTCGCTTCGAAAACCTCAGTAAAGACGCCGACTACGCATCGGACGTGGTCGGCCTTGAGGCCCCAGAGCTGACTCGGCTCATCCTCGACCCCCAAGGCCTCATCGAAGCCCTGTACCGCCACCTTCAGGGCGTCGACAGCTGATCGCATCTCCGACCAAGTTTGCCAACCGACTCCTCTTTGATGGGTCTTGGCCCCCCCCGACGACAAACCCTGCCAAAGGCTCGGGAGAGCCAGGATCCAGCTGATGACAAAAATTGTCACTTTGTGACCTGTCTTGACAGCTCCTTCGAGGTGCCAATAATTGACACTCTTGTACATTATTTGACACTTCATCTGACGTTGTGTTTAAGTGCTGCAAACCAGTTCGCCACTGCAATATTCAATCGTTTAACAGCACTGAAAAGGGCAACCCCAAGCGAAAGCTCGGGGGCGCAAAGTCACCGGTCTAAAGGGTAGACATTACCCCACGACAGCGGGACTGCCAGGCTAGATATGGCCAGCGTAGAGACGAATTGGAGCGCCCGTCGCCGGATTGCTCTCCCATTCATCTGCTCGCCCTTGTTCGGTGTCCCTATAACGCCATCCATCGGTATCGGCAACTATAGAGACCCACCATGACCAGAAGTCCCATAGCCCCCGGGCACGCCCTACCAACCGAAGTCACCTTATCATTGCTGTGTGGCTCACCGTTTTTGTTGTCGTGTTTGTTGTCGAGCCTGTTACTCATTGCCCACCCCAGCCACGTCGCCGCTCAAACGGCGCCCGGTTTGAGCGTCGAGGGTTTTACCCTCGTCGATCCTGTCACCAATCAGGATATCAAGCCCCTCGCCGAGGCCAGCGCCATCAGTCTCGGCGAGCTGAGCGGTAATCGGCTAAATATCCGCGCCGACGTCGGCGACGAATCCCTAGTGGAGAGTGTGCACTTCCACCTAGTTGGCCCGACCCCGAGACAGTCCACGGAAAACGTGTCCGTCTACGCCCTGTTTGGCGACAGAAATGGCGACTATAACAATGGCCAACTCGCCCCTGGGGACTACACCGTCACCGCCACCCCCTACCCCCGGGACGATGCCACCGGCAGCGCCGGCACAGCCTTGACCATCGCCTTTAGGGTCGTCGACCCCGGCGACTTGGTCATTGAGGGCTTTACCCTGGTGGATCCTACCACCGACCAAGACGTGGGTCCTCTCCTGGAGCAAGGCACCATTTACTTGGGCGATCTGGGCAACGGCACACTCAACATCCGCGCCGACGTCGATGCCAGTGCCCCCATCGAGAGCGTGCGCTTTGACCTCAACGGTCCCAACAACAAACGCACCACCGAGAATCTTCCCGCCTATGCGCTGTTTGGCAACAACGGCAGCGACTACAACAACGGTACACTCAACCCCGGCCCTTACACCCTCACCGCCACGGCCCACGCCGAAGACCGGGCGACGGGTGGAGCCGGTACGCCGTTGACCATCAGTTTCACCGTGGCCATGGGCTCCGAATCCCAACCCGAGCCCAACCAGCCACCGGAGGCGAACTTCAGCGCCACGCCCCCGAGGGGCACGGCGCCCCTGTTGGTCTCCTTTGACGGCGGGGCTTCGCTGGACAGCGACGGCGATATCGTCAGCCACCAGTGGACCTTTGGCGACGGCGCCAGCGCTAGCGGTTCCTCTGTGAGCCACACCTACAACGCCGCCGGTAGCTACACGGCCACCCTGACGGTGACCGACGACGCGGGGGACACCGACAGTACAACCCAGACGATCCAGGTGGATACCCTCCCCGAACGGTTGACTCTGGCCTTGATTGATGCGGTCAACGACCGGAGTCTGGGTACCATCGCCGATGGGGACGACTTTGATCCCGCTGCCCTCGGGCTCACTCGCTTCACCGTCGAAGCCCTCGACCTGCCCAGCAACGCAGAGAGCGTGGTCTTTGAGCTCGACGGGCCCGTGAGCAAAAGGCAAACGGAGAATCGGACCCCCTATGTCCTCTTTGGCGATAACCGGGGCGACTATGCCGGCGGCAACCCAGAGGTGGGGGGCTATACCCTAACCGCAGAGGCCTATAGTGGCCGCAATGGCAGTGGTAGCGTCGTCGCCGCCGAGACTGTGACCTTCAGCTTTACCCCAGCACAAGGTGGCACCGAGCCACCGAGCCCTGGGTTAGATGGCATTCAGTGGTCGACGTTGACCATGGCCAATGGTTATCCCCCGGGGCCTGAGGATATCATCGTTGTCGAACATGGCGATCGCTTGGTGCTGGACGCCGCCATGGGTCATGGCCAAACCCAGGTCAAAGGTATCCTGGTATACGGCGAGTTTTGGGTGGAAGACGCTGGCGTCGATCTGGCCCTGCAGGCCGATTGGATACTGCTTGTCGATCACGGCCGCCTCCAAGTGGGAGAAAGAGATCAACCCTTTGCGAGCAAATTCACCCTCACACTGACTGGTGAGGAAACCGATCAGTTCTCACTACAATCGGTCATTGATGCGGATGAGAATTATCTCTCCACCGGTGGTGGCATATCTGGCGGTATGGATATGAACATGGATCCTATGCACAACCATGGACATACCCCCGAGCACATCGAAGAGATGATGGGTGGAAGACACACATCCTTTATAATGGCAATGGGTGAAGATGCCGCCATTAGCATCCACACCGACGACGCGGGAAAACAAAGCTGGGCGCTGCTGGATCAAACCGTCAATGTTGGCGAAGACATCATCGTATTGAACAAATCCACAGGCTGGATCAGCGGTGATCGGATCGTCATTGCCTCTTCGGTGAGGGATTTAAATCAAGCCGAAGCTTTCACCATTGTGGATACTGAAAACGATGGCAAAACCGTTGTTTTGGATCGCCCTGTCAACTTCAAACACTACGGCGAAATTGAAGAACACTCCAGAAACAACGGTGGACGCAGTTGGGTGCTAGATATGCGCGCCGAAGTGGGTCTATTGAGCCGGGATGTGATAATTCAAGGCGATGTCGAATACGACTACAGCAAGTCCCTAGCCGATCAAGAGGACCAATTTGGCGGCCATACCATGGTGATGCATGGTGCCGGGATGTATATATCCGGCTTGGAATTGCGATATATGGGTCAAGCGGGGGAACTCGGCAGCTATCCCATACATTGGCATATGATCGGCGATGCGTCGGGTCAATACGTTGAACACTCATCTTCCCATCATACTTTCAACAAAGGCATGACCATTCACGGCACCCAATATGCGCGTATCGAAAATAACATTGTCTATGAGAACATTGGCCAAGGTTATTTTCTTGAGGATGGCACCGAGATTGGTAACCAATTCATCGACAATCTCGCCATCAATACCCGCAAACCCAAGACTCAAGCTGAAGCGACGGAGGGCATAGACTTTAGCAGTCCTTCCAACTTTTGGATTGAAAACGCCGAAAACACTTTCCATGGTAATCGAGCCGCCGGTTCTGAGAGCAAGGGGTTTTGGTTTGATCTAAGGGGCATGAACGGCCTGTCAAATTCTAGACAATATCGAGACGTCTTTGAGCAGTTTGCAAGTCGGGAAGGTCCATCGGACTTTGTTGGCAATGTCGCCCACAGCATCCCAGACAAGGCCTTTGGTCTCAACCACGCCGGTTTTGTACGCAACTACGGTTTTGTCGGCACCGATACCAAGCCCCAACAGGTAGACGAATACTGGTATGTTGAGGACTTTACAGCGTATCAATCCGGTGTGGGTATCTATGTTCGCGGCGTGGGTGGAGATTTTAGTGAAGTCAAATTGGCAGATAATCTCACGGCTACGCGTCTACGGCTCAATCAAAGGATCAGTGACGGATTGATCGTTGGTCGAAGCGGCAATAACCGCGATCCCAACGATAGAGCAATCGGTGGGCATCAGCTTTATGACGGCCCCGCTGGAGTAAATAACGTTCACTTCGCTGGCTTTACAGGACCAAAGGATGCCGCTATCAAAGAATCCAATGCCGTCCACAAAGCGACTACCCACTATGCTAACAAAGTCACCTTTGATGACGCTATGCCAATCTCTTCGTGGGTCGACCTGGGACGTGCTAGAACCGAAAGTAAGGCCCTGGTCGATCTCGATGGCAGCCTAACGGGAACAGTTGGTGCCGTCGTTGTCACTGATGTCAACGGCAACGACAGGTTTTACATGTCAGAGAATTCAGAATTTCGCGATTCTTGGGACGCCATTATCATTCGCGACGACACCGCCCTTTCCAGCTTTAGAATCAACAACACCTCGGACAACACCCACGCCACAGTGACGCGCTCCGATGGAGAGGTATTGGGTAGATTTGCCGTCTCCAGCAATAACGAACAGCATCTATTTTTCAGCAACAACGAATACACCTACAGATTAAAGCTGGAAAATGCTCCCGATGAGTTCGAGATTTATATCTCTGACCTTGCCTATGGCAGCAGCATTTTGTACCAACTCGAAGGCATCTCCGTTGATACCTGCTTTTTCTTGGATCCAAGGCGAGATAACACACCGATCATGCAAGAAGCCTCTTCCATGGAAGACTTGACAAGTGCTCCGGAAACGACCGTATTTCGGACCAACGATAGCCTCTTCATCAAATTTGTCGCTGAAATGAAACATTGCTGGCCATTCCCCCAACCCGGCATGACCAAGGACAATCAGCTCATGGGGGGCGTTATTGTCAACGTCGACAGTAGCCAGTCGTGCCCATCACCCTGAGGGGGATGATCCGCCATTTGGCGATCTTCGACTAACCCCGTGAGTTCGCCTTCCCCAAAGCCCTCGTGAACGAGGGCTTTTTTCTTTACATTTCCGTTTGGTCTGCCAGGCGCCCACGGCGACGCTCGCGGCAGCTGGTGGGATACAATGCAACCCAGGCGATGGTGGTCAACGTCGACATCGACACCCCACGGCCACAGGATTGACTCAGGGGGTTGCGCCGGTTTCCCACCCCATCGTTTTCCATCCCCTAGGTCGGGGGAACCCGAATCACACCCGTTGAGCTGCCACTGGGGCCTATCCTAAGTCACGACTATGTTTACCAATCCACTGCAGTTGGTCGCCCTCACCCTCACTGGCGTAATCGCCCTGTGGGGCATTGTCGATACCGCTGGGCTGACCGCACTCGCCAACCAACTGGTCGGAACGCAGTTTGAGAGCCGGGGCTGGTTTGTCATGTTGACGGTGAGCTTTCTCTTGATCACCAGTATCGCGCTGGCCTGCTCGCGCTATGGCGACATCCGCTTGGGGCGGGACGACGATCGCCCAGAGTTCTCCACTGTGTCCTGGCTCAGTATGCTGTTTGCCGCTGGAATGGGGGTTGGGCTGCTCTACTGGGGCAGCGCCGAACCCCTGACCCACTATCTGCTGATCAGCGACTACCGACCCTCCCCCATCGCCACTGAGAATTCACTTTTTGTCACTCTGTTTCACTGGGGTCTCCACGCCTGGGGTATCTACGGGCTGACGGGACTGGTGATCGCTTATTTTGGCTTTCGCCGCC
>JBHJHK010000194.1:0-4687 GCA_050330975.1 Candidatus Competibacterales bacterium
GGGAGCCGTGGCCAAGGCTGGCATAGAGGCCTGGGAGGAGGGGTAACGGGGGGTAGCCATCCCTGGGGGTGCCCGGGGGGATTTGGGGCAACGGCGTCCCAAAAGCGGCACTATCTAGGACGGGTCCCACCACGGGCAGACGGTCGGGAGTAGTGGCCCGCACCGCCGCCCGTCCCCCCACAATGCGGCCCAAGGGGTCGGGACCCAAGGCGGCGGCCAGGGCGGGGAAACCCTGTTGGAGCTGGGCCAGGTTGTGGCGGTGCCCCACCGCGTCGGGGAGGGGGCTATCGCTGTGGTGGTCGTAGGTGGCCCCCAGCCAGTGGAGGTCTTCGGCCGCCGGCAGCACGTACCCCGCGGTGCACACCGCCGTGGCCAAGGCCCGGCTTTGGGGCGTGGCCGCCAGGGCGCTGAGCTGGCCCCGCACGGGTCGCAAGGGGAGATCGGCCAGGGGGGCCAATACCGGCGCCGTGGCACCGACGGCCAACACCAACACCTCGGCGGTGGCGATGACCCCATCGGCGTCCGCCACTCGCCAGCCCAGGGGGGTGGGCGTCAAGGTCGACACCTGTCGGTGGTGGACCTGCTCGACCTCCCCGAGCCCCTCTAACCAGTGTTGACACAATACCGCCGGGGCAACGACGCCCCCGCCGGGGTAGAACACCCCCGACCAGGACACCGCCAGGCCGCTGAGGTCTGTGGCTTCGGCGGCGCTGACCCCCCGCACCGAGGTCGCCGGGGGGCGCAGGCGGGTCAATAGTCCCTCCTGACGGTCCACTTCCCGGGCATTCCAGGCCCCCTGGAGGACTCCGCAGGCCCGCCAGGGCACCTGGAGTTCTGCCAAACGAGCCAGGGTGTGGCCATAGCCCGCCCCGTACCAGCGCTGGTTGGGACTGCGTTCGGCGGCCGTCAAGGGCATCACCAACCCCGCGGCATTGCCCGATGCTCCCCCGGCTAACGCCCCCTGGTTTTCCACCAGGGTCACGGCAAAGCCCCGCTCCGCCAACGCCCGGGCAGCCCCGACTCCCGCCAGGCCGCCCCCCACCACCGTCGCTCGCTTGCCGCCAATCCGGCCAGGACTTCTGGGGAGCCCCCCCACCCGCCGGCCCACTAGCATCTCCCGTTTGGCGCCAAACCCCGACCGGCGCTCCACGGCAAAGCCCGCCGCCTCCAGGTCGCGTCGCACCTGACCGGCGGCGGTAAAGGTGGCCACACTGCCCCCATCGACGGTGAGTGCCCCCACCCGCTTGAGGAGCCCTTCGTTCCACATGGCGGGGTTTTTGCCGGGGGCAAAGCCGTCTAGATACCAGGCATCCACCGCGGCCTGGAGTTGGCCGAGGCCATCGG
Source organism: Candidatus Competibacterales bacterium (assembly GCA_050330975.1). GTDB lineage: Bacteria > Pseudomonadota > Gammaproteobacteria > Competibacterales > Competibacteraceae > JBHJHK01. Next base: position 1,345 of record JBHJHK010000194.1, read on the forward strand.
AAGCGTCGTCGAATATCAACAGGAGCCGCACCCGGCCGCCGTCGAGGCGCAAGGGGTGGAACCCCGGCTCCAAGGGGGGATAGGCGGCCTGGAGCTCGAGGGCCAAGGGCTCGAGGTCGGGCCAAGCCCGGTGGGCCCGGGCCAGATCTGATCCCGCCAGCGGGTAGCGCTCCACAGCCAAGTAGTGGAGCACGGCATCGGGGGCGGCGGTGTCGCGAAAACGCTGCCAGGTGGCGAGGAAATTGAGACCTGTACCAAAGCCCGTTTCCCCCACCACAAATCGACTCCGCCCCCGCCAGCGCTCGGGTAGGTCGTTGCCCCGGAGGAAGACGTAGTCCGTCTCGGCGCGGCTATCCCCGGGCTGGGCGTAGACGTCGTCGAAGATCAAAGAGCGCGGCGCGGTACCTTGCCAGGCCAGTTGGGGGGGTTCGAGGTAGTCCAGCATGGTAGTCAACTCCCACGCACACTCCCATCAAAGGGGGCTTTAAAGGGCAACCGCACCCGCAGGCCGCTGGTGATGGCCACGTAGTCGGGATGTTCGGGGGAAAGCGCCCCGTGGCGGATGAGAAAGTCAATTACCACCAGGGCGCTGTTGAACTTGAAGGCGTCGCTCTCCGCCACCACCGTCGCCACCCGATCCACGGGCCAAAGTTCAAAGGCTAACACCTCGCCGTCGGTGTTCGCTGGGGTAAACTCCTCGGGGAGTTCCACATCGAAGGTAAAAATCACGTCGGGGCGCAAACCCTCAAGTGTAGCGTAGAAGTAGTTGATGGTCCCCACCGCCGACAATCCCGCCAACAGCGGAGGGGGAAGGTTGGCCTCCTCGCGGCATTCCTTGCGGACGTTGTCCCACAGACTCAAATCCACCGGTTGGCCGCCGGCGGCCAGCTGATCCAGCTTGCCCGGGGCGACAAAGCGGTCCTTGGCCCGCTGGGCCACCCACAGGTACAACCCATCCCGGCGGCGGACAAAGCCATTGACGTGGACCCCATAGCCCGTGACTCCAAAGTGCACCACCGCCGCCCGCTCCAAGGTCATGAGGGGCGGTGCCCCAAAGCCCTCTGCCACGGGATAGTGCTCGTCCCGCCAACCGGCGATGTGGCCTTCGTCTCGCAGGGTCGCCGTGACCCGGGCGACCTCGGCGCTGCGCTCGGCCGGTGTGGCGTGGGTCAAGGGGGGCGCCAGGGCGACCCCTCGGGGGTCCACGGCGAAGACCTCGGGCCAGGGGGCCAGCAAAGCGGCGAAGGCATCGGTGATCCAACCCACGGTGCGGCCGGCGACCACAAAGGGCCGATAGTCCGCGGGGTCGGCGTTGTTGACGGCGTACAGGCGCTGGAGGTAGCTCATGGGGCGGCGTGTTGTCGAAGGGCGTAGGGGCGTGACAGAATTTCCCAGGCCAATTTCCGCGAGGAGCTCCAGATTGGGACAGGGTAGCCAGGGCAAGCAGGGACCCACGCCAGGAGTCTTCCCCAGGCCCTGGCGCTGGTCGGCCGCGGCCTGGGGGATGGGGCTTTGGGGAGCAATGCTGCTGTTGGGGGCGGGGGTCGCCACCGCCGGCGAAGTCTACCGCTGGAAGGACGCCCGGGGCGTGTGGCACTTCAGCGAGCGACCCCCACCGGGCCAACGGCCCCGGGCTGCCCCCAGGGCTCCCCTACCGCCCCCCGCCGTGACGTTGGGCATGACCACCGCCCAGGTGCGGGCCCTGCGGGGTGCCCCCGACCACGTCTACGGCGATCCCCCGCGTCAGCGCTGGGTGTACAACGGCGACTTCGTGTTCTTTGTCGCCGGCCGGGTCACGGCCCTGCGGCCGGTGTTGGGCCCTCCCCAACGGGACCGTCGCCGGGTGGAACCCGGCATGGACTACCGCGCCGTGGTGGACGCCTGGGGTCCCCCGGACCGGGAGGAGCGCCGGCTGGGCGGCGATGGCGTGGAACTCACCTTGAGCTTCACCTCCGGTCAAACCGCCCAGGTGCGCCTGTCCAACGGCGTGGTCACAGCCGTGGCGTTCGACTAAACCTCGCTTCCCCAGGGACCTGGCGTCTCCTTCCTCAGCGGTCTTTGTCCCGCTCGATGACGGCGAAGGCCGTGTGGTTGTGGATGGATTCGAAGTTCTCCACCGTGACCTTGTAGCGACGGATGCGTCCATCGTCGTTGAAGTGAGACCCCACATCCCGGACGATGTCTTCGACGAATTTGGGATTGTCGTAGGCCCGCTCCGTGACCCACTTTTCGTCGCTGCGCTTGAGGAGGCCAAACAGCTCGCTGGAGCCCTGGGCCTCCAAGATGGCGATGAGCTCTTCTAGGGGAATGGCCCCGTAGCCGGTGACCTCGGCGGTGATATGGGAGCGCTGGTTGTGGGCGCCGTAGGTGGAAATCTCCTTGGAGCAGGGGCAAAGGCTCTTGACGGGGACCACCACCTCCACGGTGGTCAGGGGTGGACCCTCCCCCGCCAGCTCCCCCCGCAGGGCGACTTGGTAGTCCATCAGTCTCTGTAGCCGCGACACCGGGGCGGTCTTGGCGATAAAGTAGGGAAAGCGCAGTTCCAAATAGCCGAGGTCTGCCTCGAGGCGGGCCACCATGAGCTCTAGGAGCCCGCCGAAGGTGGTGGCGTTCACCGGCGCCTCAAAGCGGTTGAGCACATCCACAAAGCGCGACATGTGGGTGCCTTTGACGTCGTGGGGTAGACCCACGGCCATGGCGACGGTGGCGACGGTGTGTTGAATGTGTTCGCCGCTCCCCACCCGTAGCGGATGGCGCAAATCGGAAATGCCCACCCGATCGATGGGAATGCGACGGGCATCGCGGCTGCCCTGAACGTCGGGGATGGGCGCCCTGAGGGCGCTATCGAGGGGCTTCATGGGGGTCTAGATCCTCTCATTCGTCGAAGCTGAATCTTAAGTGCGCAACCCAGGCGAACGCGCCCGGGAGATTGGACCCCAAGTGTCCCTCCCGCCGGCAACGGTTGTTATCCATCGAGCAAGCGCCAGTCAAGGTCGTTTAGGGGCGTATGATGCCCAATGGAGGGTCGTCACTGAAGTGCTGTGGGCAAAATTTCTGCGATCTAGTCAGAGGCGGGTGGGGCGGAAGAGTTCACCGTCCCCGCTGCCAGGGCCTTGAGGACCCCCGCCACGTCGAGTCCCGCCTCCCGGAGCAATTCTCCCCGCTCCCCCTGGTCGATGAAGCGGTCGGGCAGTCCCAGATGCTGGAGAGGCACCCTCGCCCCCGCCCCGGCTAAACACTCCCCCACAGCGCTGCCGGCCCCCCCCGCCACGGCGGTTTCCTCCAAGCTGTCCAACCCGCCAAGCCTGGTGGCCAGTTAGAGGAATAGGGGCTCGGCCCTGGG
>JBHJHK010000195.1:0-2358 GCA_050330975.1 Candidatus Competibacterales bacterium
CCATCATCTCCGCCTACACCCAGAGCAGCGGTGGCGATCGCCCCTCGGAGACGTTTTCGGTCAACTTCAACCAGTTCGAGATGCGCTACGACCTGTTCGACGAGGGCGGCACCATGACCCAGGGCACCGCCCAGGGCTGGAACACCATGAAGGGCCAAAAAGAAGTCCTCAAACTCTAGGATAACTGGGGGCTTGTTAGCCCCCATCACTGAGCAAAAAGATACACCAATGCTCATGGCCCATGATGAAATGAAAAAGCTGGTAGATAGCTTCAGTGTACAAATTGACAATTCCCAACGAATGGCGTTTTACCAACCAGAGTCAATTAACACTGAGCCTTCAGCTTTTCACAATACAGTGTGCTGAGAACTTGAGGCATCGGATCTGGTTAATCTACAACTGTAGCACTGGTTTTCCATATGCCACTCTGATTCACCATGCCCAGCACTCAACTCATCCTGGGATTGGAGGCACAAACCTCTCGCTACTCATCACCGTCGGGGTGATAAAAATCAGTAATTCCGTATCGTTATCTTGCTTTGAGGTACGGCGGAACAAATTGCCCAGAATGGGCAAGTCGCCCAAGAACGGCACCTTGTCCACGGCATCGGAGGAAGTGCTCTCCACTACCCCACCCAGCACCACCGTATCCCCGTCGGCCACCAACACCTGGGTGGTGATCTCTTGTTTAATGATCTGCAACGCCGTGCCCCCAGCCCCATCGGGCACGGCATTGCCGGGGCGGTCGTTTTTGACCGTCAACGCCATCATCACCCGCCCATCGGGGGTAATCTGGGGTACCACGGCCAACTCCAACACCGCCTCCACCAATTCCACGGCGATGGCTCCATCGTCCCCTCGGGCGGCATAGGGGATCAAAAATCCCTGCTTGATGGTGGCCTCGTTGCGGTCTGTGGCCACCAAGCGCGGCGCGGAAATGATCTCCCCCCGATTTTCCTGCTCCAACGCCGAGAGCTCCAAATCCAACAGGTAGTTAGAGCGCAACACCGCCAGCGCCAACCTTCCCGCCACCGGCAAACCGCTGCTGGCCCCCACCCCCAAGTTGACCCCCAAGCGCTGCTCCAAATCGGGGATGGGCAAGGGGGAAAAGGTGCCGTTTTCCGGATCGAGCAAATTCTCTACGCCCCCCGAAACCACTTCATTGGTGGCGTCGGTACTCCCGGAAATCACCGTGAGATCAGAGCCATCGGCGTTGGCCCCACCACCCCAAAACCCACCCCCAGTTCCCGGATAAAATCGTCGTTGGCAATGACAATCCGCGCCGTGAGCAGCACCTGGCGCATGGGGACGTCCAAAATGGCCACCAGATTGCGCACCGCATCGATGCGGTCTTGGATGTCTTGGATCAGCAGGGAATTGGTGCGGTTGTCCACGGCGATGTGACCCCGGGGGGACAATACCGTGGTGCCTCCCTCGGCAGTGGCGCGGATCACCTCGGCCAATTCTTCGGCCCGGGCGTAGTTGAGGATAAACACTTCGAAAAACAGCGGCGCCAGCTGCTCTCGAGCGGCAAATTCCTCCGTGGGAGCGATAAAAATGATATTGCCTTCCCGCTGTTGGGTGAGCCCCTTGAGGCGCAGCACCACCTCTAGGGCCTGATCCCAGGGCACATCCCGGAGGTTGATGGTGATATTGCCGGTCACCGTATCACTCACCACGATGTTGAGCCCGGTGAACTCGGCGATGATCTGCAACAGAGCCCGGATCTCGATATCGGCAAAATCCAAGGTCAACGGCGCCCCCTCAAAGCGGGCCGGGGGCGGCACATTGCTCACGGGATCGCGGCGCCGGGGAGCTTCGACGATGAGATTATAACGGCCCTCGTCCCGCAACACCTGGTAGTCGGTGTACTCCCCCGTGGAGATGACTAACCGGGCACCCCCCAGGGCGTTGAAAGCCGCTACCTGGGTCACCGGAGTGTCAAAGGCGGTGACGTCCAACGTGCGCTCTAGGCGCGCCGGCAAGGTGGCATCGACAAAGCGCAGGGCGATTTGATCGTCCTCGGCCTCGATGTCCACGGGAATGTCCGCCTCGCTCAGGGCCAAGCGCAACACGAAGTTGCCCCGGGGATCACGGCGGATATCGAGGTTGTTGAGCCGCCGCTGCGAGGGCACCTGGGAAACCACAACCTCCGCCCCAGGGTCCAGCTCGTCGATGGGCAGCAACAAAGGCGGCGGCGCGGTCACCCGCTGGGGGGCGGCGACCAAGGTCACCGGGGAGGGCGCCGCGCCTTCGCCGGGGCCCCCTGGGCTCCCCGGCGCCGCCAAGCCCCCCACGCCGGCGCCGTCCGCCACCACCCCCGCCGTCGCCCCCCCCGTCGCTGCCCCCTGATGCGAC
>JBHJHK010000196.1:0-6510 GCA_050330975.1 Candidatus Competibacterales bacterium
GGCTGGCCGGGGCGTGGGAGGGGGCGTGCGACGGGGGGATCGCCGGGGCTCTCGACGGGGCGATACCGCGCCACAAAGAGCGGCGACGCCCCCTCGGCCCAACGCCGTCTGGGCCCTGGCCACGGTCGGGGCCGACGTCGATGGGTCGACCGCTCAAGGTGGGGTCACCGCCCGGTTCCATTCCCATACTGCACCACCTCCCCAACGCCCCGGGGCCGCAATGCCCCCCTACGCCCACGCCCTGCCGAGCCCCGTGGCCAGTACTTGCGCTAGCATAGGGGACTGATCTCAAGCGGGGCAACTCAAGACGAGAGCCCGTCCCACAAGCCCAGTGACACCTACCCTACAAGGAACCCAGCCATGGCCGACGAACCCGCAGATCTCAACGCTAAAATCTTGAGGAATATCCAGTCCACCCTCGCCGCCCTGGACCATAAAGTTGACGCCCTAGACCATAAAGTTGACGCCCTGGACCACAAAGTCACCCAGGGTTTTGCCGCCATGGAGCGTGACATTGCGGCGATCAGTGGAGAAGTGACTTATAAATTGCGGTTACAAGAAGCGCACCTGGCACGCGTCAACGATCGTCTCGACGATCTAGAGCGCCGGGTGGCCACCGTTGAAAATCGCCAAGGCGATTAATCCCGCTTTTAACTTTTTAACGAGGAAATTTCAGCGAGCTTCCCCTTACGATTCCTCCCCCGACCAATAGCGCCGATTCTGCCAGGGGCAGCCATCCCAGTCGATCCGCACCCCAGGGGGTGTCTGGGGACAGCGGTCGGCGTAGTCGAAGATGCCATCGCCGTCGCCGTCGGCGGGCTCGCCGTAGAACACCCGCCGGGCCAGGCGGGGCAGTTGGTCTTCCAATAGCAGCTCGGTGGCCGTGACGGCCCCGCCACACCCCCCGCCCACCAGCCGCTCGGCGGGGGCGGCCTCGGCCAGTTCGATCCAGTAGAGACACACCTCGCCGCCGTGGCTCGCCACCAGGGCCTGGGCGGCCCGTTGGGCAACGGCGTCGACCCGGGACCAGCGACTCAGTATCAACAGCGCTCCGGGTTGCACCTTTGGCAGCTGGCGAGCCACGGGGCCGTCGACGGCCAGGGTTTGGGCCAGGTCTTGGCGGACCGTCAGGGCGGTCAGGGGGGGAGCCGTGGGGGGCAGCACCGCCTCTAAACGGCGGAGAATATCCAACGCCGCCGCCACCTCGACGTCGGCCAACCCCGCGTCATCCACCACGGCCACGGCCGCGGCCACCCGGGGGGTGAGGCCCAGTTGGGCAATGACGGGGGCAATGGACGCCGGCGCGGTCGCCGCCGGAGGCGGACCCTGTAGCACCGGCGCCCGGCGGTAGCCCTCTGCCGTCACCACCGTTTCCGGGGCCAAGGGCGCCGCGCAGCCGCCGACCAGTAGCCCCACCCCCCCCACGAGACCGTTGGCCCATCTCCCCTGGGGCCCGTCACTCCCCCGCGACCAGTTGCTCGCCATACTGCGCCGGGTCAAAACCCAAGTTGGACTGGATGAGCACGGCGGGGTAGTGAGGGGGCACGGCGCGCAAAAACGCCGCCAGTTCCCCGGGGCTGGCGATGGTGTGGTGCCAAGAACAATAGGCCAACTCCTCTTCGGTGGCAAAGTGCCCCGCCGCCGCCAGCCCCAGGACGTGCTCGACAAACACCCCGTAGAGGATGTACTCGGAAAAATCCAACGTCCGGGCCAGGGCCAAGCGCCAGTCGTAGCCGGCCTTGGCGGTGAGGGCGGCGGTGAGTTGCCCGAGGACCGACCGGCGCCACACCACCAACTGGGTGATGTAGTCCCGGTGGCAGTGGGCGTCCCCCGCCAAATCGAACACCGAAGCGGCGTGGCGGTACCAGTTGTTGTGGCGCCGGTCTCGATAGTCCTCTGGCTTGCGGGGGCCGGCGTAGAGGCGCGCACCCTCCGGAGTCGCCAAACTCCCCAAGCAAAAGGGGCGCACAAAGGCCACATCGGAATCGGCGAACACCAACAGCTCGCCCTCACACACCGATCCCATGGACAACTTGGCGATCTGTTGGACGATCCAACCCCGCACCGGCAAGGTGCGCCAGCTCCACCACCAGCGCCGCCCCACCAACGGCGGATGGAGCCAGGGAGGCAGGAGTTCTTCTTTGATCACCAAGCGGCGATTGTCCCCCGCCAAGGGGCGAAACAGCGCCTGGTCCCGGCGATCGATGACCAGCAAATGCTCCCGGCAATCGGCGACAAACCGATCGACGCTGCGGCAAAGCAACTCGGCGCGCTCGAAATCGGGGGCGTAGGTGGGGGTGATGAGGGTGGGGGCGATTCGCTGCTCCATGGAGTGCTGATCTCCTTCTACTCTGGACGCAGGTGGGGAAAGAGCAACACGTCGCGGATGGAGGGGGAGGCGGTCAGCCACATCACCAAGCGGTCGATGCCGATCCCCTCCCCCGCTGCGGGGGGCAGGCCGTATTCCAGGGCGCGGATGTAGTCGGCGTCGAAGTGCATGGCCTCGGCGTCGCCGGCATCGAAGGCCGCTGCCTGGGCCCGAAACCGCTCGGCTTGATCCTCGGGGTCGTTGAGTTCGGAAAAGCCATTGGCGATTTCCCGCCCGGCGATAAACAGCTCAAAGCGGTCGGCCAGTTGGGGGGTTTGGTCGTTGCGTCGGGCCAAGGGCGACACCTCGGCGGGGTAGGCGGTGATAAAGGTGGGGGCAACCAGGGTATCTTCCACCGTCTGTTCAAAGATCTCGGTTTGGGTTTTGGCCGCCGACCAACGGGGGTCGACGCTGAGGCCCAAGGCCGTCGCCGCCGCCCTGGCCCCCTCGGGATCCTGGAGGGTCGCCATGTCCAGCTGGGGGTGGTGGCGAACCACCGCCTCCAGGAGGCTCAGTTTGGCAAAGGGGGGAGTGAAGTCCAGGGTCTGCCCCTGGTAGCTCACCGCCGTGGTACCCAACACCGTTTGGACCAACCCCGCCAACAACTCCTCCGTGAGGACGATGAAATCCCGGTAGTCGACGTAGGCCTGGTAGAACTCCAGCATAGTGAATTCGGGGTTGTGGCGGGTGCTCAAGCCCTCGTTGCGAAAGTTGCGGTTGATCTCAAACACCCGCTCCAACCCCCCCACCACCAGCCGCTTGAGGTACAGCTCCGGGGCGATGCGCAGGTACAACGCCATATCCAGGGCATTGTGATGGGTGATGAAGGGTCTGGCGGTGGCCCCCCCGGGGATGGGGTGCATCATGGGGGTTTCCACCTCTAGGAATTGCCGGTCGATGAAAAACCGCCGGATGTAGTCCACCACCCGACTGCGGGTTTCAAAGGTGCGCCGCACCTCGTCGTTGACGATTAAATCGGCGTAGCGCTGGCGGTAGCGGAGTTCTTGATCGGTGAGGCCGTGGAACTTGTCCGGCAAGGGCCTAAGGGCCTTGGTGAGGAGGCGAATCTCCGCCACCCGCACCGACAATTCCCCCTTCTGGGTGCGAAACAACACGCCTTTGGCGCCGACGATATCCCCCAGATCCCACTCTTTAAAGGCTTGATAGACGTCACTGCCCACGCTGTCCCGCTGCAAATAGAGCTGGAGGGTCCCGCTGCCGTCTTTGAGGGTGATGAAGCTGGCCTTGCCCATCACCCGCTTGAGCATCATCCGCCCCGCCACCGCCACGGCGCGGTCTTCTGCTTCCAGGGCCTCGTTGTCCAGGGCCCCATAGGCGGCGTGGAGGTGGGCGGCTAGGGCGTCGCGGCGAAAGTCGTTGGGAAAGGGGTTGCCGGATTGTCTGAGCTCGGCGAGCTTGGCCCGCCGCTGCACCATGAGCTTATTGTCATCCAGCGGCGCGTCGTCGTGGTCCTTTGCCATGGCATCGCCTTGAGTCAAAGAGGTCAATGGGGTCTCAACGGGGTGACAGAGGGAAGCGGCCTCACAGGCCGCTCTTGAGACTGGCTTCGATGAACTTGTCCAGGTCGCCGTCCAGCACCGCCTGGGTATTGCTGATCTCGACGCCGGTGCGAAGATCCTTGATCCGCGACTGGTCGAGGACGTAGGAACGGATCTGGCTGCCCCAGCCGATGTCGGCTTTAGTATCTTCCAACGCCTGGGCGGCGGCGTTGCGCTTTTGCACCTCCAGCTCGTAGAGCTTGGCCTTGAGCTGCTTCATGGCCGTGGCGCGATTTTTGTGCTGGGAGCGGTCGTTTTGACACTGGACCACGATATTGGTGGGCAAGTGGGTGATGCGGATGGCCGAGTCGGTGCGGTTGACGTGCTGGCCGCCGGCCCCCGACGCCCGGTAGGTGTCGATGCGCAGATCCGCCGGGTTGACCTCCACATCGATGTCGTCGTCCACCTCCGGCGAGACGAACACCGCCGAAAACGAAGTGTGGCGGCGGTTGCCGGAATCGAAGGGGGACTTGCGCACCAGGCGGTGGACCCCGGTTTCCGTGCGCAGCCAACCGTAGGCGAATTCCCCGGCAAAGCGCACCGTGGCGCTTTTGATCCCCGCCACTTCCCCCGGGGAGGCCTCGATGAGCTCGGTGGTAAAACCCCGCCGCTCCCCCCAGCGCAGGTACATCCGCAACAACATCTCCGCCCAATCCTGGGCCTCGGTGCCCCCAGACCCGGCCTGGATATCCAAAAAGGCGTTGTTGGGGTCCATCTCCCCGGCGAACATGCGGCGAAACTCCAGCTCCGCCACCTGGCCCTCAAAGGCCGTTAAATCTTCGGCCACCGCTTGGACCGTGTCGGAGTCCTCCTCTTCGGCGGCCATGGACAACAGTTCCCTGGCCTCGACGAGGCCGTTGTGGAGGGCGTCGAGGTTGTGGACCACCCCCTCTAGTTGCACGCGCTCTTTGCCCAGTGCCTGGGCCCGCTCGGGGTCGTCCCACACCTGGGGTTGCTCGAGCTCGCGCGTCACTTCCACCAGGCGGTCGCGCTTTTCCTCGACGTCAAAGATACCCCCTCAGGGCCTCGGTGCGCCCTTGGAGGTCTTGGATTTGTTGGTAATAGGGGTTGAGTTCTTGCATGGTGGTGTCCTCGGCGCCTTCGCCTACCATCGGTGCTAAACGCGCTATTGTAGCCCCCGGGACCTCCAAAGGGCATCATCTAAAGGGCATCTTCCCCTAGGGATTCAAACACCCGGTAACGCCCCCCCCGGTGGCGGTGGAGGTGCTGCAACACCGCCTCGGGGGTGCGATCCAAGAGCATCAACACCTGGGCTGCTAGCATAACCCCGGCCTCGACGGTCTCGGGCACCACGTCGGTGGCCCCGGCCTCCAACAGCGGCCCGACGGCCGTCTCGTCCTGGGCCCGCACCAAGATGGGAATATCGGCCCGCAGGTGGCGCACGTGGTGGATGAGGGCCAGGGCGCGCTGGACGTCGTGGAAACTCACCACCACCGCCCGGGCCCGGGCGAGGCCCGCCGCCTGGAGGATGGCGCCTTGGCCGGCGTCGCCGAAGTACACCGCCCGCCCCTGGTCCCAGGCGGCGCGAATCTGTTTGGGGTCCAAGTCCAAGGCCAGGTACTCGATCCCCTCCTCGGCCAGGGCCGAGGCGATTTGCTGGCCCACCCGGCCGTGGCCGCACAGCAGTACGTGGTGTTCCAGTTCGGCGGCCACGGCTTCGATCTCCGCCGCCCGGGGCGTGGGCGCCGGGGTCGCCGGAGGCTTGACCAGGCGTCGGCTCAACGTTCCGCTAAAGCGAATCAACAGAGGTGCCAGGGCCATGGAGATGATCACCGCCGCCAGCACCGGCTGGAGTTCGTCGCCGGTGATGAGCCCCTGTTGCCAGGCCAGGGCCAACAAGGCGATGCCAAACTCCCCGCCGTGGGCCAGGCAAAACCCCGTGCGCCAGGCCACCTGGCGCTCGCCTCCCGTAAAATAATAGGTCAACAGGGCGATGTACAGCCCCTTGCCCACGCACAGCCCCAAGGTCAACCCCAGCACCCAGGGCCAGGCGGCCAGGACGGTGTCGACGTTGAGGGACAGGCCCACGGAGACGAAGAAAAGCCCCAAAAACACATCGCGAAACGGCCGGATATCGCTGTCGATCTGGTGGCGGTATTCGGTCTCGGAGAGCATCATCCCGGCGAAAAACGCCCCCAGGGCCAGGGATAATCCCATGAGGGCCGTGGACCAGGCGGCCAGCAGCGACACCAGCAACACCGTCAGGGTGAAGAGCTCCGCCGAGCGGGAGGCCGCCACTTCGTGGAACAGCGGCCGCAACGCCCAGTGGCCGATGAGGAGCATGACCGCCAGGGCGACGATGCCCTTGACCAGGGCAAAGGCCAAGGGCCCCACCACCCCGCCCTCGCCGCCGACGGCCAAAATGGGGATCACCACCAAAAACGGCACCGCTGCCAGGTCCTGGAACAGCAAGATCCCCAGGGAAAAGCGGCCGTGTTGGTCCTTGAGTTCCAACTGGTCGGTGAGCTGTTTCACCACGATGGCCGTGGAGGACATGGCCAGGGCCCCCCCCACCACCAAGGCACTGGCAAGATCGATCCCTAAGCCCCAGGCGATGGGGGG
>JBHJHK010000197.1:0-4825 GCA_050330975.1 Candidatus Competibacterales bacterium
GGGTTTTTGGAGTGGGAGTTCGCGGCCTGCACCCAACCCCTGGCGGATGTGGGGTGGTTTGGTGCCCCGTGGTGGGGGTTGGGTGGGCGGGTTGTGGCCGCCTGGGGGGTGGGGAGCCGAGGGGCCTTCTACCGAGGCTACAGCCAAGCGTCAGGGTTGGCGGTGGACGCCACCCAGGTCCCCTACTGGGAAGTGATGGCCTTGATCCGCTGGGCCATCATCGCCCTGCAACAGGGGGAGCGCTTTCGAGCCGGCGAACCCAGCCTGGAACTGTTGCTGACCGGCACCATGGCCGTCGAGCTGGAGGCGGAGCTGCTGCGGGCCATGGCCGAGCTCGGCCCGTGATCTCGACCCCACAGTCACCGCCACCTGTCCCAGAGGCCCCCTAGTGAGCGACCCCCTCGATCCCCTCGCCCTGTTGACCACCGCCCGAGAGACGCTGAAAAGCCTCATCGCGGACCTGCCGGAATCCCGCCGCTACGAGGCGTTGATGACCGTCAACGCCCTGGCCATCGCCACGCGAATTCTCCAGAGTGGGGACGCTGCCAGCGAGGGAGAACACCGGGCTTTGGCCAATCTCGTGGACGCCGAGGCCGACCCAGGGCTGCCCGCCCTGCGCCAACGCCTGGCCAGCGCCCTGCGCCAGGGGGCCATAGACCCCGACGACCCCCGACTCCACCGGGCCCTGACCCAGGCCTACAATCCTTGGTTGACCATCACCAATCCCAAACTACACAAGGTGTTGGGCGGCGGCTACCCCACGGCGGGGTTGCCACCGCCCCCACCATCAAAGGAGACGCCATGACCCCCACCGACTCCGCCCGCGGGCTCCCCCGGGACGAAGGCTCGATGTACGATCGGGATCTAGACCCCGGCCCCGCCAACTACACCCCCCTGACGCCCCTGGTCTTTTTGCCCCGGGCCGCCCAGATCTACCCCACCAAGGCCGCCGTGGTCCACGGCGAGCGGGTGCTGAGCTACGGCGAGGTGGACCGCCGGGTGCGGCGCCTGGCCCACGCCTTGGTGAATCGGGGCATCCGGCGGGGGGACACCGTATCCATCATGGCCCCCAACGTCCCCGCCCTCCTGGAGGCCCACTTTGGCGTGCCCCTGGCGGGGGCAGTCCTCAACCCCATCAACACCCGCCTCGACCCGGGGACGGTGGCCTTTATCCTCCGCCACAGCAACTCGCGCTTGGTGGTGGTGGACCGGGAACTGCGCCCGGTGGTGGAAGAAGCCCGACGGCGCCTGGACCAACCCCCAGGGTTGGTGGAGATCAAAGACCAGGGGGACGACGGCGGCCACCCCGAGGCCGACTGCGGCTACGAGGCGCTGCTGCGGGAGGGGCGGGAGGACTTCCCCGGGGTGGCACTGACCGACGAGTGGCAGGCCATCTGTTTGAGCTACACCTCGGGCACCACCGGGGACCCCAAGGGGGTGGTCTACCACCACCGGGGGGCTCACCTGGCGGCCTTGGGCAACGCCTTGACCTTTGGGGTAGACAGCCATTCGGTGTACCTTTGGACCTTGCCCATGTTCCACTGCAGCGGCTGGACCTACACCTGGGGAGCCACCGCCGCCATGGCCAGCCACATCTGTCTGCGGCGCTGCGAGCCCGGGCGGGTCTTCGACCTCATCGCCCGCCACCGGGTGAGCCACTTCTGCGCCGCCCCCGTGGTACTCAACATGCTGGTGAACGCCCCGCCCGAGGTCCAGCGGCGCTACGACCAGCCGGTGGTGGTGGCCACCGGGGGCTCGGCCCCCCCCAGTGCGGTGATCGAGAAGATGGAGGCCCTGGGGATCAAGGTGATACACCTCTACGGCCTCACCGAGACCTATGGCCCCTCGGTGTTCTGCGCCCCCCAAGCCGCCTGGGCGGCCTTGCCCCTGGAACAGCGGGCGGCCAAGATGGCTCGCCAGGGGATGCCCTACCCCACCATCGACCAACTGGCGATCCTCGACCCCGAAACCCTCGACCCCGTCCCCGCCGATGGCGTCACCGTGGGGGAGTTGATGCTGCGGGGCAACACCGTCATGAAGGGTTACCTCAAAAACCCCATCGCCACCGAAAGGGCCTTTGCCGGGGGCTGGTTCCACAGCGGGGATTTGGGGGTGATGCACCCCGATGGCTATGTGGAAGTCAAGGACCGGGCCAAGGACATCATCATCTCTGGAGGGGAAAACATCTCCAGCCTCGAGGTGGAGGAGGTGCTCTACCGCCATCCGGGGATTCTCGAGGCCGCCGCCGTGGCGGCTTTGGACCCCAACTGGGGGGAGGTGCCCTGGGTCTATGTGGTGGCGAAGGCCGAGGTGAGCCTGACCGAGGATGAGGTCCAAGACTTTTGTCGCCACCACTTGGCCAAGTACAAGATCCCCAAGCGGGTAGTATTCATCGACGAATTGCCCAAAACCGCCACGGGCAAGATCCAAAAGAACGTCCTTCGGGGTTGGTGTCGCACCACCCAGCAGGCCTCCATACCCACCGCAGCCGATTGAGGCCTCACCGAGCGAGGCCTCGCTATTGTGGAAGCCCGTGGTGCCCGAGGATGTGGTGGGTTTGCAGCAATCCATCCAGAGGTCGGCCCAAACCCTTGCCCACTGGCCCTATTTCACCACCAAGCCCACGGGGAGCGGTTTGGGGCTGGCGGCGGTCCACTCCATCGTCGCACGCCACGGGGGCCACATCGACGTGGCGTCGGCCCCCGGGCGGGGCACGACCTTCACCCTCTACCTCCCGGCCAGCGCCGGAGAATCGCCCCCGGCCTCCACCCCGGCGCCAGCGCCGGCGTCCGTCGCGAGCCAAGTACGCGTCTTGATCATGGACGACAACCCCATGGTCGCCAAAACCGCGGCGCGGATGTTGGAGCAGTTCGCCATGGATGGCGAGGAAGCCATAGCCCCCTGTCGTCAAGCCCTGGAGGGAGGCGAGCCCTTTGAGGTGGCGATCTTGGACTTGACCATCCCAGGGGGTATGGGAGGCGAGGCAGTGGCAACAGCCCTGGTCGCCATGGACCCCAACGCCCGCTGCATCGCCTCCAGCGGCTATGCCGACAGCGACGTCATGGCCCACTGCGGCCGCTACGGGTTTTGCGCCACACTCACCAAGCCCTACACCGTCAAGACTTTGAACGATACCCTCAAGCGCGCGTTGCAGTAGAGGATTCGAAGGATATCACCTGGCCACCGCCCCATCCCCAGCGCCCTTGGAATGCCGCCCCTGGAGTGCCTTCACCCGTTGGCGCAGCGCCAAGCCCTTTGCTGGGTCCACCATGGCGACGAAGTTGGCAAACCCCGCCAGGGCCGACAACACATCCCCACTGGCGCCCCAGCGTTTGCCGGCGGGGCCGTCTCGCTCCACCTGGTGGAGGGTGGCGCGAAAGCGCTTGAGAAGGGTGCGCGCCACCCCCAAACGGCCATTGACCGTCAAACCCGTGACTTCTTGGCGCTGGTGGGAACGCATCACCCGCACCTTGTCGGGGTGGAGTTGAAACCCCTCGGCGGCGCTCACCCAGCGCACCCGGGCCAACAGCTGGCCCAGACCTTGGGCGTCGGCAACCCTGGAAAACGTCAAGTCGTCGGCGTAGCGGGTGTAGCGGTAGCCGAGCTGGGTGGCAACCCCCGCCAAACGCCGGTCCAGACGGTGGCAGACCAGGTTGCTCAGGGGGGGACTGGCGGGGCTGCCTTGGGGAAGGCGCCGTTCCCCAGTGGCGACGAAATAGCGCTGGCCATCGAGTTCCACGGCCTCCACCTCGGCTTCGGTGCACAACAACGCCAACGCCGTGGCAACCGACGGGGCATAGCCCAACTGGCGGAATACCCCCCACACCCGGCGGTAGTTCACCGTGGGGAAAAAATCCCGAAAGTCGGCATTGACCACCACGGCGGCCCCCACGTGGGGTTGGGCGTTGGTGACGATGGAGCGGCCAGGACGGAAACCGTGGGCGGCGTCGTGGACCGGCAGGTATTCCAAAAGACGGGTGGCAATCCAACGCTGGCAAGCCTTGAGGCGGGGCATGGGGGCGGAAATCAGCCGCTCGCCACCGCTGCGCTTGGGGATTTTAAACTGGACGTAGTGGTGGACTTTGGCCACGGGGCGGTGGTGGGCCAAAAAGCGCAGTTCTCCCAAGTCCAACCCCATGGCCTCGGCCAGCTCCAGAGGCGTGTCGAAGAGGGGCAAACCCTGGGCTTCCAAGCGCGGGTGGTGACTGGCCAAGGCGTTGAGGTTGGTAGACACCCCCTCCCCCAAGAACAACAGCTCCCGGGTTTTGCGCTCGCGCCAGGCCTCGGCTCGCTCGACTCGCTCCCGCTCCCGGCGCTCCCGGGTCTGTTGCTGCTGGCGCCGGGACGCCTCCAGACGCCTTTGGCGCAGCTCCCGGCGCATGGCCTCGAAGTTCTGCAAGCGCGACTGCTCGCCGATGAGGGCTCGGAGCTCTCCCTCCAGGGCCCGGCGGCGTCCCGGGTCGACGGCGCCCTCCTGCCCCTCGGCCCGGTCTTGGGCCACCTGGTCCTCTGGGGTCCAAAACCCCAGGCGGATCATCTCCTCGAGGATGACCTCTTCCTTGGAACTCGCGCGGATTCGATCGTAGAGGGCTTGGCGCGTGGTGGGGCGGTCGGCCATGGACGCAAGGACTCCGGTGGCGCTTGGGACATCGATGGGTTGAGTGGGGAAAACTAGGGTGAAAAAGGCCCACAACACCTCACCTTCGAACTACTCCCGCGACTGGATCGCTCAACTCAAAGCGGGGGGTCCCCGGTAGGGGTACTCCCATAGCTAAAAGGATTCAAGGAATCCACCCCGCGGAGCGGGGGAGTACCCCTACCGGGG
>JBHJHK010000198.1:0-2325 GCA_050330975.1 Candidatus Competibacterales bacterium
CAGAGCCGCCTTGGCCGAGCGCCAGGCCGTGGCCTTGCCGCCCTTCGCCCACCAGGCACTACTGCGGGCCGACGCCCCCCACCCCGCCGCCCCCGAGGCCTTTTTGACCGCCGCCTTGGGCTTGGCTGGGGAGCTGGGCGACGAGACCCAGGGGTTGGAACTCCTAGGACCCGTTCCCGCCCCCATGGAGCGTCGGGCCGGGCGCCATCGGGCCCAGTTGCTGGTCCAGGCCCCATCTCGCCTCGTCCTCCAGCGGTTTTTGAGCCGCTGGGCCGGGGGACTTACCACCCTGCCCGGGGCCCGGCGGGTGCGTTGGTCCTTGGACGTGGATCCCGTGGACCTGTTCTAGCCATTTCGGGAGTCGCCGAGGCCGGGGGGATATCAGTTGTAGTCGTCGTCGATCTTGTCGTCGTCTTCCTTGGGGTCGTAGTCGTCGTCCTCGTCGTCGTCGTACTGGACGTCGTCGTGGGTGTCGATGGCCACCAGGCGAAAGGTCTCGCCGTCGGCGCGGACGATGACGATTTCCTCTCCCTCGGCGGCTTCGTCGAGCAACTCGGCGAATTGCTGGATGGCTTCTTCAACAGACACGGTCATCATGGACTTTGCCTCCTCGTTAGCGCAGGATGCCCCCTTGAGGGTCTCGGTTTAAAATGCCCCTAGCCGATGGGATCTAGCCCCTGGGGTGATTAGCCCCTGGGATGATTAGTCTCTGGGATAATGGGCCCCGATCGGCGGTCTCGATCGGGGGGTTCCCAGAATTGTCCCCCGGTGAAATGCTGGATATGAGGGGCGAAACGCCGGGGAGTTCGGGGCCATAGCCCCCAATATGCCCCAAAATCGCCAAAACCCGCCGCAGTCGTCAATGGGTCCTTTTTAACGCTGGCCACACGGGCCACACTGGCAGAGGACGCAGGCTCAAGTGATCGTGACCCACTGGATCCACTGGCGCCAAGTGCCGGCTCGGCGCCAAGTCACCGCCCTGACGCCCACGGTCGACGTCCAAGGCCTCACCCCCTTGGTGCGGGATGAAGACGTGCGCCGCTTTGAAGCCTTGGTGGAGGGCGCCGATCCCCCGACGGGCTTGGCTCTTTCCCGCCGCCGGCGGCGATCCGAGGCGTTGGATCCCGAGCGCCGGGCCGCCCTCGACCAGTGGCTGGAGTCCAACGCCGACGGCTACACCCTGGGGCCGTGGTACCACAGCGGCGGCGCCAACGCCGCCGAGGCCCTCAAGGGCCAGAGCGCCCTGGGCTCTTTGAACTCCGTGGAGCAACTTTATTTGGTAGAGGGTTGCCTGACCCGCTGGCTCGAGGGGGAGCGGGCCGCTCTGCGGGGGGGCATGGACGACAGCGCCATCAGCGACCTCTGCCAAGCCACCGTGGGCTTTGACGCCGGGGCGGTGGTGGGGGAAGCCCTGGGACGCCGGGCGGGTCGGTTGGCCCTGGCGGCTCGGGAGGGGGGTGACCCCTCCCTCCAAGGGAAGGCCCAAGCCCTGGGGGAGTTCGCCTTGGTGGTGTGTCCCGACCCCGAGGGGCGGCGAGCCCTGGTGGCCGACCTCGATGTCGCCGCCGAGGGGTTTGCCTGGGCGCTGATGGCCCGCGAGCGGTTGGTGGGAGAAATCCTGGAGGCCATTGGCCGCGACGCCGTCACCCCCGGGGGTCGGGCCTTTGCCGAGGGGGCCTTTGCCGGGCTAGACGCCGCGGTTTACGAGCAGTACCCCCCCCTCCAGGGCGCCATGGCCCTGGCGCTGGTGGTCCTGGCCCGAGGCGAGGGGAGTCAATTGGCCTCTGAGTTCACCGAAGCCTTTGACGACCACTACTGGCGCTTTAAAGACTTGTTGGCGAGTTCTGGGGGGCGCGATGTGCTGGCCAACGGCCGGGCTCCCCTGGCGGCGCGCCGGGCGGCCCGGGACGCCTTCCACCTTCGCCCCTTCTGGGACGGGGAGTTTCTGGCCCCCAGCGGCGGCCGCGGCTGGACCCACCCCGAGGTGGTGTCGGCCCTGGCGGCGCCCCGGGTGGCGCGCTTCGCCGGGCTGGGGGCGGGGATGCCGCGGTCCCTGGTGGCGGGGCAACTGGAGGCCGTGGGGGGGTTCGCCCTGGGGTTTGCGCCCTCCTCGGCCTTCAGCGCCATGACCGCTGCCGAGCGCCGCGCCGTCCTGGTGGGGGGGGGCAATCCCTGGCCGGAGCCCCCGGCAGTGGCGGTGGTGGCTGGCGCCCTGCGCCACTTGGGGGGGGACAACCCCCTGGTGGCGGTGTGGCCGGTGGTCCACGGCAGTTCCGCCGCGGGACCGGTGGCGTTGCCCTTGTTTCAGGTGGCGGGGGCGGGTGG
>JBHJHK010000199.1:0-4817 GCA_050330975.1 Candidatus Competibacterales bacterium
GTGCCCGGAGCGGCGGTGCCCGGAGCGGCGGTGCCCGGAGCGGCGGCTCTCGAAGCGACCAGGAGGCCCGCGGCAACGGTGCCCGCCCCGGCGCAGCTCGCCCCGGGGGGCCCCGCCGGAGCGAAGGTCGACCGGAGGGCGACTCCCCGGGGCGCTCCCGCGGCGCCCGGGAAGGTCGGGGACCAACCAACGGCAACCCCCGGATGCCCAAGGCCGAGGTCATGGGGTACTAAACCCAGCCAGTGAACCGGGACGACACCTCCCCCATGGCGGCCAAATGGGATAGCCCCCCTTTGCGCCTGGGCCTTTGGGTGGCCGCCACCGAGGTGGAGGGGCCGGGGCGGCGCTTCGCCCTCTGGGTCCAGGGTTGTCCCCTGCGCTGTCGCAGCTGTTGTAACCCCCAGTTGTTGAGCTTTAGCGGCGGTCAGGTGCTGGCCGTGGAGGAAGTGCTGGAACACATCGCCGCCACGCCGGGGTTGGAGGGCATTAGCCTGCTGGGGGGGGAACCCTTGGCCCAGGCCGATCCTTTGGCCACCTTGGCCGAGGCGGTCCAGTCCCTGGGGTTGACGGTGATGGTCTATTCCGGCTACACCTTGGGGCAAATCCGCACCTGGCGGGATCCGGCCGCCATGCGGCTGTTGGCGGCCACCGACTTGCTGGTGGACGGCCCCTATGACCGCAGCCTGCCCGAGGAACGCCGGCGCTGGATCGGCTCCCGCAACCAGGTGCTGCACTTTTTGTCCCCCCGCTACTCCCCCGCCGATCCGCGGTTTTGGCAGGCCAACGGGGTGGAAATCCGCCTGGTCAACGGCACCTTGACCATCAACGGCTTTCCCTGGGGCCGCGGCTTGCCGTAATGGCCCCTGGGCAAAGTGCCTTTGCGCCAACCTTGTTCGCCGTTCTCAAGGCATTGTTTGTCACCCCAGCACTCGAGCCCTTGATCACCCCGTGTACCGCTCCCCCCGGGTTGGCCCCGACCGCCCAGCAAGCCCTCCGGGAACAGTTGGCCCTGGGGGCCACCCAGGCCCTGGCCAAGGGGGGTGGTTGGCGGCAGGGCGCCTTTGCCCCTGGCCCCGAGGGCAGCCCATGGGGCCCCTTGGGGTGTCATCCCCCCCCGGCGTTGCCCTTTAGCGACGCCAGCTGGACCCTGTTGTGTTGGCTGGTGGCCGAAGACGTGCGCCGCCCCAGACGGCCTTTGACCCAAAGACCCCACACCGCCGCCGATCAGTTGTTGTACTACCTGGCCTGTGGCCGCCTCCAAACACTGGAGGCCCCGCCCCCCCCGGGAATGATGGCGGCGCCTTTGTGCCGCCTGGGCTTTGCCGACTATTTGCCCCCCCCGCCCGGGGATGGGGCAAGCCCCGACCCCTGGCCCGGGGAGGATGCCGCCGCCGTCGCCGTGTTGGCGGGCCTCCAGGGGGATCTGGCCCGGCGTTGGCTCGCGGCGGAAGCCCCCAAATACCGGGCCGATTACTCCACCCTAGCGGAGATGGGCCGCCGCCAGGCTCCGGTGTTGCACCAGTTGTTGACCGACCTGGAAACCACCGGAGGCCTGGAGGGGGCCTCGTTTATCGTCGAAGCCGCCGCCCTCCAGCGCCGCCTCGGCCCCCCCGACCCCTATCCGGCCCTGTACCAGGCCAGCGTGCCCCTGGCCCAGCGCCAAACCACGGCCTTGGCCAGCGCCGCCCTGTGGGGGGCGGCGGTGCGGGTGGGGCGGTGGGCGGAGGGGCAGGCCAGCGTCGGCTACTTCGACCCCGGTTACCCCCGGGCCCAAGGCCTGCTGCGCCGCTGGGACGCCTTGGGAATGGCGGGCTTTCGCGCCGTCTCCAACTGGTACCAAACCCTCATCGCCGTCGATGGACCGGGGGCCTCTCCCCCTTCTGCCAATGCCTCGGAGTCCAACCCATGAGTCGCGCCTACCGCCTCCACCTCGCCGAAAGCCTGCGCCGCCACCTGGTGGTGGCCGACGGCATCACCACTCAACTGGAACTATTGCCAGTGCTCCCCGAAGTCCAATTGGCGGCGTTGTTGCAGGCCGAACTGGAGGCCCAGGGCTTCCAGGGCGCCGGCGATCGCTGGCGCCAGCGCCTGGCCAGCGGGGTGGAACTGTCCATCGATCCCAGGGATGGCAGCGTCCACCTGGGACTACAACGGGAACGGGAGGTGGCCGTAGAGCGCACCCTGGATACCACCGTCGACGAAGAGTTCAAAGAAGCGGCCCGGCAGCGCCTGGGGGAACAGCTGCGTCTGGCCATGGCCCGAGAAATCGACGGCCAACAACGGGAGCTACAGGGCCAAGTCACCCGGGCCCTGGCGGCGGAACTCGCCGAGGTGCGGGGGGAGCTGGACCGTTTGGCCCACCGGGTGACCGCCGCCGCCCTCAAGCTCAAGGCCAGCCAGCTGGGGACCGTGGAGACCGTGGAGGACGACGAGGCCAACGGCGCCTTGACCTTGCGGGTGCGGTTGTAATGGCCGCGGCAAGAGGGCTCGGGCCATGAGCCGGCGCATTCCCGAGGGGGAATTGCCCCTGGAGGTCTCCCCCTTTGGCGCCGTGGACCTGGCCTACCCCCAGGCCCTAGAGGAGGCCCGGGGAGCCCTGCTGCGGGGCTTGACGGTCTTGGTGGAGTGCGACAAAGAACTGAGCGGGTTTTTCTACGCCTCCCTGCGCCAGCGGCTGTCGAGCTTTGAGGTGAGTTGTCTGTACCTCGATGGCCGCACCGCCCCCGAGGGGGGGCCGTCGCCGGTGGGCATCGTCGGCACCATGATCCAGCAGCTGCGGGACGCCGTGCGGGGGGCCGTGGACCAACGGCGGGTGGTGGTGTTGCCCCACCTGGATTTGCTCACCACGGGGACGGGACAGCTCACCAGCGAGGCTCGGGAGGTGGTCGCCCTGCTCTACGAAAACCCCGAGGTCCTGTGGTTGGGCTTTGTGGACCCCTCCTTTGAGTTGCCGCCGGTGATGGCCAAGCGCTTTGCCCGCCGGCTGAGCCTGTTGGGGGTGGCCCGGGAACGCCTGAGCCGCCTGGTCACCCGGGGAGAGGCCCGCAAGCTGGACCCCGAGGGCAGTTTGGATATCTATAAACTGTACAAATACGTCTCGGGGATCAACGCCATCCGCCTGCGGCGACTGTTGGAATCCCTGGAGGGGGAAGACTACCCCGCCAACCCCGAGCCCCTGTGGGCCCAGATCCGGGCGGCGACGGTGGAAGGCCCCTTGAGCCTGCCCGATTTGGACCTCCATCGGGACATCGGCGGCTACGACACCGTCAAGGCCCGTCTCCAGCGGGATATCCTCGATCTCGTGGCCCAGGTGGACCGCCTCGACGATCCCACCGCCATCCGCCGCCTGGAGGGGCTAATCCCCAAGGGCCTGGTGTTCTGGGGACCGCCAGGGACCGGCAAGACGTTGTTTGCCAAGGCCATGGCGGCGAGTCTGGGGGCCGCGGTCCAAGTCATCAGCGGCCCGGAGCTCAAGAGCCGCTGGGTGGGGGAAAGCGAGGCCCAACTGCGCCAGCTGTTCATCCGCGCCCGCCACAGCGCCCCGTCGTTGATCGTGTTCGACGAGCTGGACTCCTTTGCCAGCGCCCGGGGGACCTACACCGGTTCTGGGGTCGAGCACTCCATGGTCAACCAGTTGCTCACGGAACTGGACGGCTTTCGCAGCAACGAATTGGTGTTTGTGGTGGGGACCACCAACTACCCCGAGGCCCTGGACCCGGCGCTGTTGCGCCCCGGACGGCTGGAGTTCGTCCTCCACATCCCCGCCCCCGACGCCGCCGACCGCGAGGCCATCTTGGCCATCTACGACCGCCAACTGGAGCTACATCTGAGCCCCGAAGCCCTGGCCTTTGGGGTCCGTCTGAGCGAGTATCCGGCCCCGGGGATGGGGGGTCCTTGGACCGGCGACCTCCTCAAGGGCTTGTGCCGAGCCTTGGCCCGGCGCCGACTGCGCTTCGGCCAGACCGGCCCCAGTACCCCCTTGGATGTGGAGGCCGCTTGGCTGGATAACGTCCAGTTGCCCAGCTTGACCCCCGGCGAAGAGCGGGTGGTGGCCATCCACGAGGCCGGGCACGCCGTGGCGGCCTTCCACTGCGCCTTTGCCCCCGCCGTCACCCGGCTGTCCATCCGCGGCGATGTGGCCGGCAGCCTGGGGGCGGTGTGCTACGCCGAACCCCAGCGGCGGTTTGTGGTGACCCGCCAGCAGTTGTTGGACACCCTCTGTGTGCTGCTGGCCGGCCGGGAGGCGGAGCGGGCGTTGTTGGACGACCTCTCCGCCGGCGGCGCCCAGGACATGGCCCAGGCCACCGCCATCGCCCACACCATGGTGACCCGCTACGGCATGGGGGAGGACGCCGCTTGGCTGACCCGGGGGGATCAATCCCCCGGGGACGCACCCCTGTCCGAGGTCCTCTTGGGCAGGCGGGACGAGGCGGTAACGGCCCTGTTAGACCAGCAGCGCCGGCGCGCCCAGACCCTGATCCACCACCACCGCGCCGAGGTCCAGGCCTTGGGCGAACTGCTGGTAGAACACAAGACCCTCGACCGCCAAACCCTCACCCAGGTCCTCCGCCATGGCCGAACTGATTCTGCAGCTCCGCACTGACCCCACCACCGGCAAAAAGGATTTGCTGGTCCACTACCAAAGCGGTGGTGACCGCCTGCCCATGGAGCACGAACACGACCACCGCCAGTGGGTGGAACGCCTGGTGGAGGGGGTCATTGTCAAGGCCTCGGAGCTGGGGCGGGTGGTGGTCACCCGAGAGGCGGTGCGGCCCCAGGCTGGGGTGGAGGACAACTCCACCGCCACCGAGCCCGCG
>JBHJHK010000200.1:0-11460 GCA_050330975.1 Candidatus Competibacterales bacterium
GGGGCCGGGGGTGAGGGCGGTCTTAAGCCCCCCGCACCCCTGATACCGGAGAGGGGCCGGGGGTGAGGGCGGTCTTAAGCCCCCCGCACCCCCGGTGCGGGAGAGGGGTGACTTGGCCCGGTCCCTTGATCGCAGGCCTCAGGGGAGGTGGCTCCAAGGGGGCACTGGGTACGAGGTTCACGGAAAATCGGCAAGGACCACCCTCAATGGGCCGCCTCCCAATTGTCCCCCACCCCCATCTCCACCTCCAACGGCGCCGCCAAACGCCCCCCCGCCGCCGCCACCATATGCTCCTGCAACGGCCCTTTGAGGGCTTCCACGTCTTTCTCGGCCACCTCAAACACCAACTCGTCGTGGACCTGCATCACCATCCGGGCGTCGAGTTTGGCCGTCTCAAGCCAATGGGCCACGGCGATCATGGCCCGTTTAATGATATCGGCGGCAGTGCCTTGCATGGGGGCGTTGATGGCCAGCCGCTCGGCCCCCTGGCGCCGGGCGGCGTTGCTGGCGTTGATCTCGGCGAGGTAAATCCGCCGCTGGAACAGCGTCTCCACATAGCCCTTTTCCTTGGCCTGCTGGCGAATATCCTCCATAAAATCCTTGACCCCGGGATAGCGGGCAAAGTAACGCTCCACGTAAGTCTGAGCCTGGTGGCGTTCGATCCCCAACCGCCGGGCCAGACCAAAGGGCGACATGCCGTAGATCAGACCAAAATTGATGGTCTTGGCAAAGCGGCGCTGCTCGCCGGTCACCTCCCCCCCCTCGGGGGCAAACACCTCCAAGGCCGTGGCCCGATGGATATCCTCGCCTTTGGCAAAGGCCCCCAATAGCCCTTCGTCCTGGGACAAATGGGCCATGATCCGCAGCTCGATCTGGGAGTAATCCGCGGCCAATAACACATACCCCGGGGTAGCGACAAAGGCCCGGCGGATCCGCCTTCCTTCATCGCTGCGGATGGGGATGTTCTGCAAGTTGGGGTCCGACGACGACAGACGCCCGGTGCTGGTCACCGCCTGGTGATAAGAAGTGTGGACCCGCCCAGTGCGGGCATTGACCATCTCCGGCAAACGATCGGTGTAGGTGGACTTGAGCTTGGCCAGTTCCCGGTGGGCGACGATCAACGCCGGTAGAGGATGCTCGTCGGCCAGCTCCTGGAGAACATCTTCCGAGGTGGAAGGTTGCCCCTTGGGGGTCTTGCGCCGAACGGGGAGACCCAATTCGCCAAACAAAATCTCTTGCAGCTGCTTGGGGGAGCCGATATTAAACGCCCGGCCGGCCTCTTGATGGGCTCGCTGCTCCAACTCCGCCAACCGCTCGGCCATGACCTGACTCTGGGCGCGGAGTTGCTCGCTGTCGATTTGAACCCCCACCCGCTCCATGGCTTGGAGCACCGGCACCAAGGGCATCTCCACCGTGCGGTAAAGGGCCTCTAGGGCCGGGAGCTCGGCCAATTGAGCCCGCAAATGGCGGTGGAGGCGCAGGGTGACGTCGGCATCTTCGGCGGCATAGGCCCCGGCCTCCTGGACCCCCACCTGATTAAAGGTGAGCTGCTTGGCCCCCTTGCCGGCGATCTCCTCAAAGGTGATGGTCTGGTGATCCAAGTAGTAGCGGGCCAAGGAGTCCATATCGTGGCGGGTGGCGGTGGAATTGACCACGTAGGACTCCAACATGGTATCGTCGGCAATGCCCTTGAGGGCGATGCCACAGTTGGCCAACACGTGGGCGTCGTACTTGAGGTGCTGCCCCACCTTGGGGTATTCGGAATCTTCCAACCAGGGCTTGAGACAGGCCAACACCCAATCCCGCTCCAGCTGGGTCGGGGCCCCCGGATAGTCGTGGCCCAAGGGCACATAGGCCCCCTCGAAGGGTTCCACGGCAAAGCACACCCCCACCAAGCGGGCCTCCAGGTAATTGAGGCTGTCGGTCTCGGTGTCAAAAGCCACAATGGGAGCTTGACGCAGCCGTCCCAGCCAGCGCTCAAAGGTGGGCCAGTCGGTGATTACCTGGTAGCGGGCACCGCGAACCTCTACGTCGGCAGACGGCGCCGTCGGGGCGGGGCTGGGGGCTTGGGTCACCGCGCCCTTGTCCAGCCGGGCCAGCCAGCGGCGAAACTCCAGTCGAGTGTAGAGGGTGCGCAACGCCTCCACATCAAAGGGGCGCCGGGCCAAGTCATCCCAGGTGAGCCCCAGGGCCACATCGTCTTTGACCGTGACCAATTGGCGGTAGAGGGGCAAGTGGGGCAAATGTTCCCGCAACCGCTCCCCCACCTTGCCCTTGATGCCGGCGGCGGCTTTGATGAGGGCGTCGAGGCCGCCGTGCTCCGCTAACCACTTGGCGGCGGTCTTGGCTCCCACCCCAGATACTCCGGGGATATTGTCCGACTTGTCCCCCACCAAGGTGAGGTAGTCGACGATCAGCCCCGGCGGCACCCCAAACTTGGCCTCGACGCCCGCAGCGTCGTAGGTCACGTCGCTCATGGTGTCCAGCAGCGTCACCTGGGGCGTGACCAGCTGGGCCAGATCCTTGTCGCTGGTGGAAACCAGTACCCGCCGCCCGTCGGCCACGGCGAGACGGGTCAAGGTGGCGATGACATCGTCCGCCTCCACGGCGGGGTGTTGAACGACGACCAAGCCCAAGGCCCGCACCAGCTCTAGCAGCGGCCCCACTTGATTTTGTAGCTCCGGAGGCGGCGGGGGCCGGTTGGCCTTGTAGTCAGCGTAGAGCTCGTGGCGGAAATTCTTCCCCGGGGCATCGAACACCACGACCATGTGGCTGGGGTCGATGTCGGCCAATAGCTTGTGGAGCATATTGGTGACCCCGTAGATCGCCCCGGTGGGCTCGCCAAGACGGTTGGTGAGAGGCGGCAGGGCGTTGAAAGCCCGGTACAGGTAGGCCGAGCCGTCGACGAGGACGAGGGGGGTGGTGTCGGTCATGGAGTTGTGATCGTGGCGAGGGGGCAAAGGCGGACACTCAGCGATTTTTGATGATACCCCGAGACCACTGCTTGACGAATCCTCGATAGCCCCGGAGCCTGGCGGCCCGGGTCGGGTTGGGCCGCCACCACTGGCAAAAGCGCAGCCAGCGGATGCGACGGCCCATGGAGGGAGGCGGGCGCAGACGCCCCCGCTGGTCCATGACCACCCCGGTGATCAGCGCCCCGCGGCTGAGGCGTTGCACCCTGAGCCCCTTGTGGCGCTGCAGGGTGTAGCCCACGGCCTGGACGCCCTGGCCCAAGGCGGTCTCAAAGGCCGGCAAGTCGCGGGCCGGCGACCAGTCCTTGGGAAAGGAAAACGCCAGGTCGTCGCCGTAGCGGCTGTAGCGCCCCCCGGCGGTTTGCGCCAGGGCCTCTAGGGCGTTGTCGAGGTCCACGTTGACCAAGTTGCTCAAATAGGGGCTGGTGGGCGCCCCCTGGGGTAACCCACCTCCCTGGACCGTCAAGCGCATCAAGACATCGAGGGCTCGACCATGGAACCCCTGGCTCGCCCAAAATCCCCGCACCCGTCCCGCCTGGGTATGGGTGAAAAAATCCACCAGATCGGCGGTGATCAGCCAAACCTGACCACGGTGGCGCCGGGCGTGGTGGACGATGGAACACTGGGGGGCAAAGGCCGTGGCCGCCGGGTGGCTTGCCAAGGTCCGCAGGTAATGGGTCACCAGCCGCCTTTGGAGATCCTTGAGGGCCGGGGACGGCACGTGGAGCACGCGCCGTCGGCCGTCGCGTTTGGCGATGGTGTGGCAACGGTAGTGGTAGGGCCCCGTCCCTAGGCGCAACCCGGCGAGGACCGCGGGCCGGAGGCCGAGGGTTTTGGCCAGGGCGGCGAGGTCGCCGTCGGCGGTGGGCCCGGCGAGCCACTGGCCGACGGCCGCCAGAGACCCCGCCCAGGGGCTAGACCCCCAACCCCCAGCCCCCTCAGGAGGTTTTTGTGCCATCCACGGTGGGCACCGACGGCCCCTTGCCCTCCCGGTTGAACAGCGCCTGGAGCCCTGGAATGATCACCAAGTTACCGGGCTTGTCCGCCAGGGCCGCCAACGTCTCCAGCTCTTGGAGCTGGAGAATGACGGGGTTTTCATCCATGAGCTTGGCGGTGTTGGCCCGCGCCCGGGCGGCGGCCACCTCGTGGCGGGCGGCGGCCAAGTTGGCGCGGCCCTTGAGGTCGGCTTCTACTTCTTGCAAGAACACCTCCCGCACCGCGCCGGGCAACACGATGTCCTTGACTCCCACCCGTCTAAGGGCCACCCCATAGGCCTCGGCCCGGGGCGCCACGGCAAGGCGCAAACCCTCGGAGAGGACCTCTCGCTCCTTGAGCAGGGCCTCCAAGGGCCGCTCGGCGATACTCTCCCGCAGGGTCAACTGCAGGTCTTGGTAGAGTTGTTCGGGGTAACTGGCCACCTGGTGCAACGCCGCCACCGGATCGCTCACTTGGTATTGGGCCACCAAAGACACCCGGATGTTGATCTTATCTTGGGTGAGGATTTCCTGGGCTTGGATGGTCTGGCTGGTCTGGCGCAAATCCACCTTGCGGATCCTACGGCCCTGCCAGGGCAACAGCCGGTAGCGCCCAGGTTCTAGGAGGCGCACAAAACGGCCCTTTTCGTAGAGCAAGCCCCCTTCGTATTCCCAGACATCGACGGCGAAGAACATGGTGCTGGCGATTTGGTGTGGTGTGGGAGAGAAAATTGACCGGAGGCGCCCGAACCCACCGCGCTGGCGGAGACGGCATTGATGACGGCGTTGTCCCGAGTCCCCCCGGGACGCCGCTGCCAGGTATCCTGCCGCCTGCAAGGCCGACGGCGGTGCGCCAAAGCGCCGTTCGGGGACCCCCGGCACTGCCCCTTCCGCCACGGGGTGGCGGATAGGGGCGCTAAGCCCAATCGCGACCCCAACGGCGGTACGCTGGCACCTACCGGGCAGCGCCGCTACGGATCTCGATCGAAACCAAACTAGCACGCTTGGTGGGGAAATGCGACGCCATTCCCCAGCGGTCCCCAGGGCAAGTCGACCGTCGACAGCGCTCACCGGGGCCATGTCGGCGAGTTCCCAGGGCAATCCTCTTGTGGAACTGGCCCACGAGGTTGATCAAGACCTCTTGGGGTCCTAGAGAAAGGCAGCGTCGCATTTGACCCACCCCTCCATCATGATGCTCTGATGGCCCAAGGATCGGCCCAAGCAGGCGGCCATCAGCGTCATGGCAAACGTCGCTCGGGCTTGGCCGATGGGGCGAATCTGTATGTCCCCCCACGCGACCCGCACCGGGCAAACTCAGGGCGAGGCCGGAGGTCGCCCGAGTCTCGAGACTCCCGGCGCCTCAGGGCTGATTGCCACCACTGGCCGCGGAGTTGGCTGGAGGGGCTCCCACCAGCTCCACGGCATACCAGTCGATGGATCTTGTCAACCACATAATGGCCGCCAGGACGGCGAAGAGCAGCAAACTCCCCATGAGCAGGGCGCTGCCCTCGGAGGAGAGAATGATGTAGAGCACGGCGTAGAGGCTGGCGATGCCGGCGCCAAAGCCCAGCCCCGCCAAGCGCTGGCGGGTCGCAGCCAAGGCGTACCCCGTCACTAAAACGGTCACCGCCAGGGCTGCGAGGCCATAGGCCAAGTTGAAGGGCAGATGCTCGGACAGGGCCACTAACAGCAGATAAAACATGGCCAAAGCCAGTCCCACCAGGCCGTACTGCACCGGGTGCAATCGCCGCCGGCTCAGGACTTCAAACAACAATGCGGCGGCAAAGGCCAGGGCGATCAACAGCACGCCGTACTTGACCGAGCGCATGGCTTGTTGGTAGTTGTCCACGGGTTGTATCAAGGTGATGCCAAAACGGTCGTCGAGGAGCTGGGGGCACTGGATCTCCTGGCAGCGACTCAGAATCTGCTGGATACTGCCGGCGAAGGACGAGGTGCGCCACTGGGCGGTGAAGCCCTCGGGGGAAATCTCCCGGCGCTCGGGCAAGAAGCGCCCGCTGAACTGGGGATCGGGCCAGTCGGAGCGCATATTCACCACGGTGTCTTCGCCGATGGGGGCAAAGGCCAACTGTTCCATGCCCCGGAGGCTGAGTTCAAAGCGAAAGGGATAGTCGGCAGCTGCGACGGGGGTCAACGGAGCGTGGATACCCGTCGCCTGGATCAACAGGGGTTTTTCCCCCGGGGGGGCGGTGCTGGCGGCAAAGGGAATGGGTTGTTCCCCCCACTGGAGGACCGGGCGGGTGCTAAAACCCCGGGTGTCACCCACCAGTAAGACCAGGTAAGGGTCTCCCCAAACGGCGCCTTCTCCCACCGTGGCCTGGATGGCTTGGATGGCCTTCTGGATAAATTGCCCCGCGACCTGCATGGTCGCCCGGTAGACCGGTACCTTAAAGATGCCCCGGTAGCGGAGCTCGGTGTGCATCGCCACCTCGAAAGTGACTACATCCGGGAGAATCCATACCCGATGGCGAGTCATGGTCTCCCAGCGTTGCCCGACAGTCTTAGCCTCGACGGGAGTGGACTGCTGGTAGGGCAACACCAAAATGGGGCCCACGACCTGTTGGGGGCCCGTCCAACTGTTGGCAATGCTGGCCTCGGCCTCGGCGCGGTAGCCATTGCGGTCTTCGATGATGTCGGCAATCCACTGGAGGGGAATGAGTAAGACCAGCGTTAAACACAGCACAATCCCGGCCTTTGAGGTGTGTTTGCAAAGCACCGGCCACACCCCAGGGAAAGCTAGAATCGCAACAAAATAACAGGGGATGAACCTTTGGCCTTGTCGCCCCTGGGAAGGGCGGCTTCGCTGAAACGGGGCACAAACGGCGGGAGGGACACGTCGATGGTGACTTTATCGACAATGTTATCATGGTGCTCCCGACGCCCTAGGCACCGGGCTTCCCTGGAGGATAACGATGCCCAGGTACCCCTCCCCCTGACCCAGAACCACAATTCGCAATGCACTGGAAACACATACAAAATTCCCGCATGCGCAGGATGTTCTTCGAATCCTTCACTGCCATGGATGTCGCCGAGCCCCTGGCCTCCTTCGATGCCGATACCGATGCCCGCAAAGTGCAGACCTTTATGGCCGCCAGGGAGTTCGACCTAGTCGGGGTTCGGGTGGATGGACTGGTCTGCGGCTATGTGCGGCGGGAGGAACTCGGGGACGGGGTCTGTGGAGATGTTCTGCGTGAATTCACCCCCGAAGACGATTTGGTTTCCGACACGGGGAGCCTGATCGAGGTAGTTCAATCACTGTCGATCAATCGGCAATGCTTCATCACCACCCTCGACGCGGTAATCGCAATCGTCACCCTAGACGACCTGGAAAAGCCGCCCATGCGGATGTTCCTATTCGGCCTAATCACCTTGAGTGAGATGTTGATCACCGAGGTGATCCGCTGTCGCTATCCCAACGACTGCTGGCAAAGCCGCCTGTCTGAGCAGCGGCTAGCTAAAGCACAAGAACTCCAGAAAGAGCGCATGAGACGCGGACAAACCCCCGACCTAATCGACTGCCTACAGTACGGTGATAAGGGTTGGATCCTTTCCTATGACGAAGCCGTCTGCGGGGCGCTCGGATGGGAGTCTCGAAACGAAGCCCGCAAGGTGATTAGAGAATTGGAAACCTTGCGCAACAACTTAGCCCATGTTCAGGAAATTATCCCCTCGGGGTGGAAACGCATTGTCATCGCCTGCAATAGGCTGGATGACAATTTGAAAAATCTTCTCGGCCGACTGGATGAAATTTCACAGCCAATGCATGACTGAGGCACATTTGATGCCGAGGCACTACGATTTTGGTCTGTATAAATCAACCGGTTAGCTTGGCAAAACATACAACCGATCTCATCATCTCAAAGGAATATTCCATGGGCCGTGCCTACCAAAACCGCAAAGCCTCAATGGCAAAAACTGCCGATGCCAAAACCAAGCTCTATTCCAAATTTAGCCGCGAAATCTACGTCTGCGCCAAGTCAGGTGGCACCGACCCTAGCGGCAACTTGACATTGCGCGCGCTGATCGAACGCGCCAAAAAAGATCAGGTGCCAGGACATGTCATAGACAAGGCCCTAGACAAGGCCCATTCGGGCACTGGGGAAGACTTTCAGTCAGCTCGTTATGAAGGGTTTGGGCCAGGGGGTTGTATGGTGTTAGTGGATTGCCTCACCGACAATCCCAACCGCACCATCAGTGAAGTTCGCCCCGCCTTCACCAAAAGCAAAGGCAAATTCGGCAGCCCGGGTACCGTAGCCCATATGTTTGACCATGTAGCGGTCTTTGTTTTTAAAGGGGAAGAGGAAGTGGTGCTCGAGGCACTGCTGGCTGCGGATGTGGATGTTAGCGAGTTGGAGGACGACGACGGGATGCTCACCGTGTTCACCCCCACAACCGAGTATGCAAAGGCGCGCAATGCCCTCACCGAGGCATTTGACAGCATCGAGTTCGAGATGGATGAGATTCAATTTGTCCCCAAGGGTGAGACCGAGATAGCCGGCGAGGACGTTGACAACTTTGAAAAACTACTGGACCTGCTCAACAGTTGCGAAGATGTGCAGATCATTTACCACGACGCCAAATATTGACTTGGGGCACGCTTTATAAAAATATACTCAGCGCCCATCGGGGAAGGCATTCAAAATATCATGACAGAGCGCAATTCATGCCCCACTTGATCACCAATCGCCCTCGTCAGTACAATTTATTGAGTGACACTCCTCCTGGGCATTTAAACCAATTGCCGAGCCGCCTCCTCAATGGCAGCCGCAGTATGGGCCAAATCGGCCTCGGTCAACGCCAGGGAAATGTAGAACTTGCTAGGGGGCTTGAGGATACCCCGCTGGCGCAACACCCGGTTAAAGCCCTGGGCCCGGTTGGCATCGCCGCTGGTGGTGCCCCGGTAGTCGACCACCGCCTCGGAGGTAAACACCACGTCGAACAACACCGGGTCCCCCACCACTTGGTGGGGAATGCCCCGTGCCCCCAGGTGGCTGTGGAGGGCATCCATGACCACTTGGCCATGGACCCGCCATTTTTCATAGCTCCCCGGACGGCGGAGAATTTCCAGGGTCTTGAGGCCGGCGACGGCGGCGACGGGATTGCCGCTCAAGGTGCCGATTTGCAGGGTAAAACCGCTACCCGCCACGGCCTTGTCGAAGTGGGCCATGATCTCGGCCCGGCCGACGATGGCCGCCAGGGGAAAGCCACCGCCGATGATCTTCCCCAGGGTGCACACATCGGGCACCACCCCATAGTGGGCCTGGGCGCCACCGTAGGCCAGGCGAAAACCCGTCACCACCTCGTCGAAGATCAGAACAATGCCCCGGGCGGCCGTCTCCGCCCGCAAACCCTCTAAAAAACCCTCCTGGGGCGGCACCAACCGCTGGAGGGGCTCGACGATCACCGCCGCCAACTCGTGGCCGTGGCTTTCCAAGAGCTGGCGGGCGAAAGCCAGGTCGTTGAAGGGGGCCACCAACACCTGCTGTTCCACATCTCGAGGAATGCCCGCCGAGTCGGGCACGGGTTTGGGAAAGGCTTCCCGGCGGCTGGGGGCCAGACTCATCAGGGCCTCGGCGGACATGCCGTGGTAGCCCCCCTCGAATTTGAGAATTTTGCTGCGCCCGGTGTGGGCCCGGGCCAGGCGCAGGGCGTACATGTCCGCTTCGCCGCCGCTGCTGACGTAGCGCACCTGCTCGCCACAGGCCATTGCCCGGCACAACTCTTCCGCCAGCTCGATGCCAGCGGCGTTGCTGGCGAAAAACGTCATCCCCCGGGTGAGTTGCTCGGTCACCGCCTCGATGACCTCGGGGTGGCCGTGGCCCACCACCATGGGCCCCGAACCGATGAGGTAGTCCACGTATTCCCGACCGTCCTCATCCCACACCCGAGCCCCCCGCCCGGCGCGAATGACCATGCTGGGATCGAAGTTGCCAAACCCCCCGGCGGGCAATACCCGGCGGGCCCGGGCGAGCCATTCCGCCTGGGAGGGGGGCGACGACAGGGGCTCAGGGGCGTTGTGACCCATGGCACGTTCTCCTTCACAAGGGGGGATAAACCCAGTGGGGTTCGCCGAGGACCTCGGGGGATGGGGTAACCCCCAGGCCCGGCAGGGACGGGGGCCTGGTGTAACCGGCGACGGGGCGAGCCCCTTGACCGGGAAGGAGATCCACCGCCAGGTGGGGATGACACAGCCAACTGGCCAGGCGATGCTCCGGGGGCGTCGACGCCGCCAGGTGAATCGCCGCGGTGTCGGCCAACACCGTGCCACCCACATCTTCGATGTGCAACTGCCAACCCAAGGCGACGCCGAGATCCCGCAGGCGCCGCGCCGCCGTGAGTCCCCCCACCCGATTGGGCTTGATCTTCGCCCCCTCACACGCCCCCGAGTACCAGGCCCGCAGATGATCGTCCACGGTGTGGAGGCACTCGTCGAGGAGCAGTGGCTGGGGGACTCGCGCCGCCACCTGGGCACACTGGGCCAAGGTCTCACAAGGCTGCTCCACCCAGGCCCGGCTGGCCGTGGCGTTGAGGACTTGGATGGCCACCCCCGGAGTCCAGGCGCGGTTGATATCAAAGGTGACTGTCTCGTCCGCCGGCAAATCGGCGGCGATGGCCTCGATCCGAGCCAAGTCGAGCCGAGGGTCGCTGCCGCCGATCTTGGCGGAATGGTGGCGGTAGCCGGCGGCCCGGGCTGCGCCAATGCGCGCCACCATGGCCTCGGGATCTCCGGTGGCGATGGAGGAGTTCAGGGCCACCGCCGCGGCCTCATCCCCACCCCACAACTGCCACAACGGCAGACCCGTGGCCTGACCCAGAATATCCCAACAGGCCATATCCAACGGGGCTTTGACATAGCCGTGACCGGGAAGCGCCACATCCATCGATCGATTGAGGGCATCAATACTGCGGGGATCGCGCCCCACTAGAGCCGGGGCCAACACCTGTAACCCCGCCCGCACCCCGGGGCCATGGGCCGGCAAGTAGGTGTGGCCCCAGGGACAGGCCTCCCCCCACCCCGACAAGCCCCCGTCGGTGTCGATGCGCACCCAAGTGCTGTCCAGGGCGTCGAAGCGCAGCCGCCCCCCCGACAACCAGTAGGGCTCGGCCAGGGGTAAGTCCAAAGCCCAGGCACTGATCCGAGTGATCTTCACGGCATGGCCCCGGGGATCACCACCAGGTTGCCCACATGCCGTTGGGCCATAAAGTCCCGTTGGGCGTCCACCAGAGCCCGCAGGGGATAGGTCTTGGCCAACAACGGCTGGATCTCTCGCCGCTCGATATAGCCCACCAAATCTCCAAACACCCCCGGAGGAACCACCGTGGCCCCGGTGAAGGTGAGATCTCGCAGATAAAAGCGCCGCAGGTCGAAGTCCACCCGGGGCCCGGCGATGGCCCCGGCGCAGGTGTAGCGCCCCCCCCGGGCCAACACGGCGATGAGAGACGGCCACAAGGCCCCCCCCACCACGTCGGCCACCACGGTGACCGTGGGGCGGCCG
>JBHJHK010000201.1:0-8923 GCA_050330975.1 Candidatus Competibacterales bacterium
GCGCGGCGCGCGGGGGCGGGGGGCGGCGCCCCCCCCCGCCCGCCCCCACCCCCCGAAGAGTAAAATGCCACGGGGTTTTCTGTCTCAAAATAGTCGACGGTCCCGCTATACTGCCCTGAAGGGGCTGGGAACCGCGGCCCATCGATGGTGCCAAGGGCAGCTAATAACGGCAGTTCCCACCTCTGATCGCAACGATAAATCTCCCAAAGATGCGCCCAACTGCTCAGAGGAAAGCCGTTATCATGTCACGTCAAACCTCAAGTTTCTTCGCGTTTCTCCCCGACCCATGGCGGGTGTTGGCCGGCGGCTGGTTCGCCTTGGCCCTGGGTCTCGGCGGTTCCGCCCAGGCCCTGGAGTTGTTGATCTTTGGCGACAGCCTGTCGGACACCGGCAATTTATTTATCGTCAGCGATGGCGTTGCCCCCCAGGCGCCCCCTTACTTTCCGGGGCGGTTTAGCAATGGTCCGGTGTGGGTGGAGGGATTTGCCGCCCGCCTGGGTCTGGCCCCGCCCCTACCGTCGGTGGCCGGGGGCAGCAACTACGCCTTCGGCGGTTCCCTGTCAGACCCCGGCGACCTTTCGCCGGTGGGGACGCCCAACCTCGGGCTCCAGGTGGGCGCTTACCTGGGCAGTGCCGCCCCCGGGGCCGATACCGTGGTGGTGCTGTGGTCTGGGAACAACGATGGGCTGTTGGCCTTTCGCCTGGAACCCGACCTCACGGTTGCCCATTTGAGGGCGCAGATCGACGCCCTGGCCGCCGTCGGCGTTGGGCGCTTTATCCTCTTTAATCTGCCCCCCTTGGGGCGGGTTCCCGAGCAGGTGGGGGGACCCTTTGAGGCGCCCTTTGACGCCTTTGCCGCCGCCGTCAACCAGTCTCTAGGGCTGGAGGTGGCCGCCCTTGAGGCGGGTTTGGGCATCGACATCACCTTGGTGGACGTCGCCCGATTATTCCAGCAACTGCTGTTTGACCCCTTGGCCTTTGGTTTCGTCGACACTACCACTAAGGCCCTCCAAGAGGGCTTTGTGGAAAACATTCCCGAGCCCTTCGCCATCGTCCCCAACCCCGAGGAATATCTGTTCTGGGACAACGTTCATCCCACCACCGAGACCCACGACATCATCGCCGCCCTGGCCGGCTTCGCCGTCAGTCCCCACAGTGTCGAGGAGGCCGTGGCGGCCACGGGGTATGCCACACTGCCCCACGGGGTTGGGAACGGCCGCCGGGACGATGACGACGACGACGACGACGACGATGACGATGACCGGGGTGGCGCGTTGCGCCTCACCGCCGTGGGGGAACTGATCAACGACTACGGGGTGTCCCTCAACGTTTTCCGGGTGCGCAACACCAGCGATGAAGCCCGCCTGGTGACCCTGAGGCCTTTGGGTTCGAGACGCGCCCTGACCTTCACCGTCCCGGGAGGCAGCGATGGATTTGTCGGCACCCACATCAACCCCCGGTTTGCCGACGGCCTCGCCGTCCATCTCCTGGTGGTGGACCAGCGACTGGTGGATATCGCGGTGGCGAGCCCGCTGCCGTTTAGCAACTCCCAGCCCGGGGTTTTCGAAACCCTGCCCTGAGGGCTCATTCGTCGGCACCCCCAGCAAGACGCGGGGATTCGTGCTATAGATTTTGCAAGTCTGGGGACAACGGGGTGATAGTCGAGCCATGAAACGGGCCACGACCCAGGGGATGGCCGTTGAGGTGCAGCGGCTGACCAAGCGCTTTGGCGGTAGTCGCGGGGTATTGGCCCTGGACGACGTCTCCCTCGGCGTCGAGGCCGGGCGGTTTTTTACCCTCCTGGGGCCTTCTGGCTGTGGCAAGACCACGTTGTTGCGGCTCATCGCCGGGTTGGAGCGGCCCGATCGAGGCGAGATCCTGCTCAGCGGCCAAACCGTGACCAACGCGCCCCCCTACCGGCGGGCGGTTAACACTGTATTTCAGAGTTACGCCCTGTTCCCCCACCTCACGGTGGCTGCCAATGTGGCCTTCGGCTTGGAGATGCGGGGCGTTCACCCCCGGGAGCGGTCCACCCAGGTGGCGGAAATGCTCGAGCGGGTCAAGCTGACGACTATGGCCAACCGCCGCCCCGCCCAACTCTCCGGGGGTCAGCAACAGCGGGTCGCCCTGGCCCGGGCGTTGGTCAATCGCCCCGAGGTGTTGTTGCTCGACGAACCGTTGTCGGCCTTGGACCTCAAGTTGCGCAAGGAGATGCAAGGGGAACTCAAGCGCCTCCAGCGGGAGACGGGGGTGACCTTTATCTTCGTCACCCACGACCAAGAGGAGGCGTTGACCATGTCCGACGCCGTGGCGGTGATGGACGAAGGTAAGGTAGTCCAAGTGGGGACCCCGGCCCAAATCTACGAACATCCCCGCACCCGGTTTGTGGCGG
Organism: Candidatus Competibacterales bacterium; assembly: GCA_050330975.1. Taxonomy (GTDB): domain Bacteria; phylum Pseudomonadota; class Gammaproteobacteria; order Competibacterales; family Competibacteraceae; genus JBHJHK01. Next base: position 2,393 of record JBHJHK010000201.1, read on the forward strand.
ATTTCATCGGCGAGAGCAATTTCCTCTCGGCCGTGCTGGAGGACTTCGAGGACGGCGACGCCTGTTTTCGCCTGGTGCGGGGCGGGCGGCTGCGGGCCGAGGCCAGTGGAGCGGGGGCCCGCCAGCTCACCCCCGGCGAAACCTACACCTTGGCCATCAGGCCCGAGCGGGCCCGTCTACTCCCCCAGGGGCAAGGGAGTTTGGCCGCCACCGTGGTCGAGGGGGTGTACTTTGGCACCGACACCCGTTATGACTTGGCGTTGGCTGGGGGCGGCAGCTTCCAGGTACGGCGGCAAAACGCCCCTGGAGCCGCTGAGATCTTTGAGGGCCAAGGGGTCTCGGTGGCCGTCGACCCCGCCGCCGTACAGATTCTGGCCGATTGACCGTGGCATGGCGACGCTTGGCCCTGCTGACCCCGGCGTTGCTGGTCATCGGGGTGTTTATGGTGCTGCCCCTAGGGCTCATGGTCTACGTGTCGTTTTTGGAGCGGGGCCTCAACGGCGGGGTGGTCTGGCATTCCCTGACCCCCGAGGCCTACGTGCAGTTTTTGTTCGAGCGCGACCTCGACGGCAGCCTGTTGTGGAACGTCGACTACCTGCAGATCTTCGCCCGCTCCTTTGGCTTGGCCCTGGTCACCACGGCGTTGGCCTTGGCCATCGGCCTACCCACGGCCCTCTACATGGCCCTCCAATCCCCCCGCTGGCGCAATCTTTTGGTGTTGTTGGTGACCATTCCCTTTTGGACCAACTTGTTGGTGCGCAACTACGCCTGGATTTTGCTGTTGCGCAACAACGGCCTGGTGGAGGGTTGGCTCGCGGGGTTGGGATTTGAAGTGGGGTCCTTGAACATCCTCTACACCCCAACGGCGGTGGCCATTGGCCTCACCTATTCCTATTTGCCCTTTATGATCTTGCCCCTCTATGCAAGTCTGGAAAAACTCGACTGGCGGTTGGTGGAGGCGGCCTTTGACCTGGGGGCCAACCGCTGGCGCACCCTGGTGCGGATCGTGTTGCCCTTGGCCCGTCCCGGGATCATCGCCGGCTGTATTTTGGTGTTTATCCCCTGTTTGGGGGCCTATGTGACCCCTGAATTATTGGGGGGTGGCAAGAGTTTGATGATTGGCAATTTGATCCAAAACCAATTTGGCGCCGCCCGCAACTGGCCCTTTGGCGCCGCCTTGGGGTTTGTGCTGTTGGCGATGGTGCTACTGGCCATGGTGGTCTATTTGCTCAGCCAGCGCCGCGCCCCGGCGGAGAGCCTGTGAGGCCGTTGTCGGGGCCCTTGGGGCGCTTCCCCGGGGTGGGATTCACCGCCGCCTTGGCCTTTGCCTATCTCTATTTGCCCATCGTGGTGTTGGTGGCGTTGTCCTTCAACGAAAACCGCACCGCCACCATCTGGAGCGGTTTTTCCATCCAGTGGTATGGCGTGGTGCTGGCCAACGACGACATCCTGAGGGCGGCGAGCAACTCCCTCATCGTGGCCACCAGTGCCGCCGCCATGGCCACCGTGGCGGCCCTCATGGCGGCTTTAGTCACGGATCGAGCTCGCTTTCGCGGTCAAACGACCATCAACGCCTTGATGAGTTTACCCCTGGTGGTACCGGAAATCGTCACCGCCGTGGCGACGCTTTTGTTCTTTGTCGCCGTCGGCCTCACCCTGGGGCTTTTAACGGTGATTATCGCCCATACGGTGTTTTGCATTCCCTTTGCCTATTTGCCCATCCGCGCCCGGCTGGCTGGCCTTGACAAGGGTTTGGGGGAGGCGGCGGCCGACCTCTACGCATCCCCCTGGCGGGTGTTTTTCCACATCACCTTGCCCTTGCTGTGGCCTGGGGTCCTGTCGGGGGCCATGTTGGCCTTTATCATTTCCCTGGACGATTTTGTCATCACTTACTTTGTCGCCGGGGCTGGCGCCACCACCCTACCGGTCTATATTTTTGGCATGATCCGCATTGGCATCACCCCCGAAGTCAACGCCATCTCGGCGTTGATGCTGTTGATTTCCATAGTTTTTGTCTCTTTGGCCTACCTGGTCGGTCGACCCGTACGGTCTTGACCCCCACCCCTGGAGGATTCCCCGTGCTGCGCGCCCTACTGCCGTTTTGTGCTGTTGTTCTCATACCCCTGGGGGCTCATGCCCAAGGTGAGCTCTTCCTCTACAACTGGTCCAATTACTTTCCCCCGGCGCTGCTGGAAAAGTTCGAGGCAGAGACCGGCATCAAGGTCACCCTGGATGTCTACGATTCCAACGAAACCCTGTTGGCCAAACTCCAAGCGGGGGCGGCGGGTTACGACGTGGTGGTGCCCTCGGCCTACATGATCAAGGTCATGGCCGACGACGGCTTGATCCAAGAGATCGACGCCCACGAGATGGAAAACTTTAAAAACGTCAAGTCCCCCCACGACTCCCTCAGCACCGACCCCGAGCGGGACTATTCGGCGCCTTACCTGTGGGGCACCACGGGGCTCACCTACGACTCAGCGCGGGTGGAGGGGGAGTTGGAGGCCAGTTGGAAAGAGTTCTTCGCCCCCCGGGAAGGGCTGGTGGGGCAAATTGCCGCCCTCAACGACCAAGTGGAAATGTTCAACGCCGCGGCTTATTACTTGGGTTTTGACAAGTGCACCGAAGACCCCGAAGAGGCCCGCCAGATCCTCGAGCTCCTGGAAAAGCAGAAGCCGGCCCTGGCCATGTACCAGTCCGACGGCACCATCGACCGGATGATCGCCCAAGAGGTGATCATGCATCACCAGTGGAACGGCGCGGCCCACCGCACCAAGGAAAAGCTGCCCTCGGCGGTTTACCTTTATCCCAAAGAGGGGGTGAGCTTCTGGTCGGACCACTTTGTGGTGCCCGCCCGTGCCCCCAACCTGGAGAATGCCAAGCGCTTTATCAACTGGATGATGGCTCCGGAGAATATCGCCGTGGCCAGCAACTTTGCCGGCTATATGAACGCCATTCGCGGTTCTGAAGCGTATTTGGACGAGCGGTTGCGCAACGACCCGGCGGTGAATATGCCCGAGGACTACGCCGAGCGCCTGCGCCCCACTAAGGAGTGCTCCCCGGCGGCGCGCCAGCTCCGGGATCGGGTGTGGACCCGGTTGAAGAGCTAGTGCCGTAGGGGGCGTCGAGGGAACGGGAGGGGAAGGGGGTTTCGGGAAGGCGAGCCCTGTGGTACATTGCCCCCGTTTCCCCTCCCAGCCAAGGAGATGGCCGTGCTTGAAGACGTCCTCCGCATTCCCCACCTGTCTTTGGGCCTAGAGATCGACGCCAAGGCCCTCATCGCCGACTTTGAGGCCATCACCGCCGTGTACCCCCTGCGGGGCTACCGCACCGTCCACAAGCCCGCCGAGCGGTTTTACCGAGAAAACTGGTCGGGCATTTGCCTTACCAGCAGCGACGGCGGCTTGTACACCGATATGTCGGAACTGGCCCGTCCAGGTAGCCAGCAGCGCTTTACCAAAGCCCTAGAGCGGGCGCCTTATATGAAAGCCCTCCTGGAGCGCTTTACCAGCGATAAAATCCGCGGGCGGATCATGAAGATCAGCCAGGGGGGGTCACTGTTTTGGCACAGCCATGTGTTGGAGCACGGCCAGCCCCCCCACATCTTGACCTGTCAAATTCCCATTGTCGTGCCGCCGGGTTTTCGCTACGGGGTCATCGACGCCATTGCCTACAAGGCCTCGGACTTGACTCAACTCCAAGTTCATTGGGCGGATTATCGACCGGGTGAGGCCTACATTTTCAATTCCTTCCACTACCACAATGTGTTTAACGATTCCAATCAGGATCGCTACACGTTGATGCTCTATCTCAACTACAAGACCGCCGCCATTCGCCAGCTCATCGACGCCGCCATGGCCCACTATCGTGGCCCCCTCCTCTCCTCGCCGGAAAAGCTCTACAACGCCGATTTTGGTCGCCGTGAATCTGGGTCAGATTCCCCTCAACCTGGGGTTGAAGAAAGAGGAGTGGCTCAGGGCGTCGTTTGAGGGGGTATCGCCTTTCACCGTACCAGATCCACCGGGCGCTGGGGAGCACTAGCGCCTGGGCCGATGAGTGGGAGGGTTGCGACAGCTTCGATTATGGACTTGCCGCCGCGGCGCCCCATGGGAGAGCCGTCCATCGAGGCTTAAAAGGTCCAGTCGGTGGGACTCACGGCTTGTTGACCGCCAGTTCGAGCTTTCCCCTCAATAGCGCGCCACCATAATGGCGATCCCCTGCTCCATTCGGCGGCGCCAAATGGACTCTAGCTCCGCAGTATAGCCGGGATCGTGGCGCTTTACCGCCTCACAGAGGCTATCCAACCAGAGGGGATAGAGCTCCGGCACGACATCGTGCCCTCGTCTGGAGTGGATTTCGGCAATGCGCTCTATTTCAGCCTCCCGTCCCTCGATGGAGGATTGGCAGATCATCTGAAAAAGCGATTCCCTCAGCATCCCCTTCAGTCGCTTGAGGTCCGTATTGACAAATTTCTTGGCCACCTCGGGGGATTTCTGCAAGAAGATCTCGTAGAAGGTGTCAAAAAAGCCGGTTGAGGCACAGCAGCGCAAATAGCTCGCCTGCACCGGTAGATAGTTCTCTTTCATTGCCATTAGTGGTTCTCCTCCCAAATCCAATCAACGCTCCCTTAGGACCGGGGCCACATGACCCGCGAGTTGTTGGAGGAGCAGGGCTTACCCTAATTATGGGGGATAACTTGCCCTTAGGGCTCATCTGAAAACCATTAGTCGCTGGACAGCGCGTACGATGATCGCGCTGTTTCAAATTGAGATGCACATGGTTTTCGGGTGAGTTGCTAGAGTGTCAAAACTCGTTCCACTACACCAAATTTCACTATACCAAATGATCAGGTAGGGCTGGGGGTTGAGGGTTAGTCGATCATTGTAAGCGTCGATCTACCCGGTTCCAGCCCGGCCAACCCCCGCCACCCCTTGCCCGGCACCGAGGCCAGCAACGCCTGGGTGTAGGGGTGGCGGGGGTCTTCGAACAGCTGCTTGGTGGCGGCAAACTCCACCACCTCCCCCCGCTGCATTACCGCCACCCGGTCACACACCTGGGCCGCCACCCGCAGGTCGTGGGTGATAAACACCATGGCCAGCTGAAAGCGCCGTTGGAGGTCGGCGAGGAGTTCCAACACCTGGGCCTGGACCGAGACGTCTAGGGCCGACACCGGCTCGTCGGCGATGAGAATCTCCGGCTCCAGGGCCAGGGCCCGGGCGATGCCGATGCGCTGGCGCTGCCCCCCGGAGAACTCGTGGGGGTAGCGGTGGGCCGCCTGGGCGGGCAGACCCACCAGCGCCAGCAACTCTTCGGTCCGCCGCTGGGCCTCCCGGCGGGGGACGCCGTTGACCAAAGGCCCCTCGGCGATCAACCGCCCCACCTTGTAGCGGGGGTTGAGGGAGCCATAGGGGTCTTGAAACACCATTTGGATCCGCCGCCGGTAGGGCTTGAGGGCCGTCTTGGCCAGGGGCAACAGATCCACCCCGTCCACCACCACCGCCCCGGCGTCGGGCTCGATGAGGCGGACGATACAGCGGGCCAGGGTGGACTTCCCCGAGCCCGACTCCCCCACCACACCGACGGTTTCCCCCCGCCGCAGGCCCAAGGACACCCCTTGGACGGCCGCCACCGTGCGCCCGCGACTCCACAGGCCCCCGCCGCTGTGGTAGGTCTTGCGCAGGTCGCTGACCTCTAAGACTACGGGGGCATCGCCGGGGAGGGCGGGCCGCCGAGGGGTGAGACTCGGTACCGCCGCAATGAGATCGCGGGTGTAGGGATGGCGGGGCTGGTGTAAGACCTCGGCCGCCGTGCCCACCTCCACCAACTCGCCGTGCTGCATCACCGCCACCCGATCGGCGATCTCCGCCACCACCCCAAAGTCGTGGGTGATAAACAACACCCCGCTGTGGAACTCGTCTTGGAGGTCTTTGATGAGCTTGAGAATCTGGGCCTGGGTGGTGACGTCCAACGCCGTGGTGGGCTCGTCGGCGATGAGTACCCGGGGCTCCAAGATCAAGGCCATGGCGATCATGGCCCGCTGGCGCTGGCCCCCGGACAATTGATGGGGATAGGCCTGGAGGATGGCCCGGGGGTCGGGGAGCTGGACCTCGGTCAACAACTCCACAATCCGGGCCTTGCGCTGGCGGCGGGATTGCTTGGTGTGGGTCCGCAACACCTCGTCGATCTGGTCGCCGATGCGGTGGAGGGGGTTGAGGGCCGTCATGGGCTCTTGAAAAATCATCCCCACGGCCTCGCCCCGGACCTGGCGCATGCGCCCCGGGGTGGCCTGGAGGAGATCCTCCCCCTCGAGGCGGATCTCGCCCCGGGTGGCCCGCACCGGCGGCGGCAGCAGCCCCATGACGGCCTTGGCCGTCAACGACTTCCCCGAACCCGATTCCCCCACCACACACAAGATTTCGGCGGGGTGGAGCTCCAGCTGGAGCCCCGCCACGGCCAGGGGCCGATCGGCCCCGGGGGGCAGGCTGATGTCTAGGTCGCGGATGGCCAGCAGGGGGGCGGCCGGGGCAGGGG
>JBHJHK010000202.1:0-8366 GCA_050330975.1 Candidatus Competibacterales bacterium
CCCCCCCCCCCCCCCGCCGGGGCGCCCGGGGTAGGAGCGATCATGGAGCCAAATCTCGACGGGTGGGGCGGCGGGCCAGGAGTTCCCAGACGGCGGCGGCAGCTAGCAGCACCAGGGTAAAGGCGATGAGCAGACTCGCCACGGCGGCGACGGTGGGGTCGACATTTTCCCGAATGCCATCCCACATCTTGCGGGGCAAGGTGTAGACGTTGCGAGAGCTGATGAACAGCGTCACCACCACCTCATCCCAGGAGATGATAAAGGCGAAGATCGCCCCGGACAGCACCCCCGCCTTGATATTGGGCAACACAATGGCCCAGGTGGTGGTCCATATGCCCGCCCCCAGGCTGCGGGAGGCCCGTTCCAGGCGGGGATCGAGGCCGGCCAACTGGGTGGAGACGGTGATCAGTACAAAGGGCGTACCCAGGATGGTATGGGCCAAAATCACCCCGGGGAAGCTGTCGTAGAGGCCCAACGCCACCCAGGCCTGATAGAGGGCGAGGGCCGACAAAACCGGAGGCAAGATCAACGGCAACAACACCAAGGTGCCCAAGGAGCGGGCCCAGGGGTTGGTCAGCCGCCACAAACCGATGGCGCACAGGGTGCCGATGACCACCGCCAACACCGTGGCGCTGGCGCCGACCATCAAGCTATCCAACAGGCTGGCCAACCAGCGACTGTCCCCCCACAGGTCTTGGTAGTGGCGCAGGGACAGTTCGTCCTCGGGCATGGACAGCCAGCGGGTGGGGGTGAGGGAGACGGGGACGGTGATAAAGGTGGGCAGCAGCAAAAACAAGCCGATGAGCCAGGCCGTGGCCATGGTGGCATAGAATCCCGGGTGGCGACGGGTCATCGCGCCCCCAGGGCCCGATCGATGCCGATGACCCGGGATAACAACCAGAGCATCACCAAGGTCACCGCCAACAACAACACCGCCAGCGCCGCCGCCAATCCCCAGTTGGGGGTTTGCAGGACATAGACCGAAACCCGCTCTGCCAGCATGACCACGGTGCCGCCCCCCAGGATGGCCGGGGTGACGAAGAACCCCAGGGAAAACACCAACACCAAAATCGCCGCCCCCAACACCCCGGGCAGGGAGAGGGGAAGATAAACGCTGACAAAGGTGCGCACCGCCCCGGCCCCCAAACTGTGGGAAGCCTGGAGCAAACGCGGGTCGATGCCCCGCATGGCGGCGTAGAGGGGAAACACCGCAAAGGGGATCAAATAGTGGACCATGCCGATGATCACCCCCAACTCGTTGCGCACCAGTTCCAGGGGTTGGGCGATGAGCCCCAAGGCCTCCAGGGTCTCATTGACGGGCCCGTTGTTGCGCAACAACAGCAACCAGGCAAAGGCCCTGATCAGCACCGACAGCCAAAAGGGGATCAGCACGCAGGCCAGCAATAGCTTGGCGGCGAAGCCCTTGGCGTGGCACAGGGCAAAGGCCAAGATGTAGCCCAACACCAAAGCGATGGCGGTGGTGATGAGGCAAATCCGTGCCGTGGTGGCGTAGACCCGGCGCAGGGCCTCGGAGTCGACGACCACGGCGTAGTTCTGGAGCCCGGGTTCCGGTTGGATGACGCTTTGGACCAACAACTGGCCCACCGGCAACAGATAAGCGCCGAGGATGAGGACTCCCAAGGGTGCCACAAAGGCCCAGTAGGAGTTGAGACCCAGGCGATCCAGGGGGGTGGGGGACATGGCAACGGAGGCCCTGACCCCTGCCGTGGGGGCCCTGTCCATCGAGCCGGCGACGGCGTCTAGCCGGCGATGCCGTCGAGCCAGGCGTTGGTGGCGGCGTCGTAGTGGTCGGCGTACCACTCCTCGCTGCGGAAGATCTGCTTCACCAGGTTATCGGGGTGGCCGGGGTCGATGCGCTTGAGCTCATCGGGGAGCATGGCCGAGGCGGCGGGGTTGGAGGGACCGTTGCCCAGCAGCTCTAGGAGTTTCACCTGGCGTTCGGGGATGAGGGTGGAGGCCATAAAGGGCTGGATGGCCGGTCCTGCCGGATTGCCCTTTGGGACCATCCACCCCGCGGGGCAGTAGATGCCGTCGTTCCAGGTCCAGGTGATTTTGCCCCCGGTGTCCCGCTCCAGCACACTGGCCCGGGTGTGCCAGATACAGCCCATAGTCACCTCTTCGTTGAGGAACATCTGCTGGCTCTCGGCCCCCGAGCCCCAGAAGATAAAATTGTCCTTGACGGGGCGCAGAACCTCGATGGCCTTGGCCATATCCATGGGGTAAAGGGCATCTTTTGGGGTACCCGCCCCCAGCAACACGGCCTCGGGCATGCCGATCATGTACTTCCACAGGGTGCGTTTGCCCGGATACTTGTCGAAGTTGAGAAAATCGGTCCAGCTAGTGGGGGGATCGGCGCCGAACTTCGAGGCGTCATAGGCCAGGACAAAGCTGTAGAAGTAGTTGGGGAAGCCGTGTTGGTAGGCGTAGCCCTCGCGGATCATGGCGGCGTCTACGATGGAGTAGTCGCACGCCTCCAGGTAGCCCTTGCGACCCAAATCGATGATGGCAAAGCCATCGCCGTCGCAGCAGTCCCACACGACGTTATTGGCGTCCACCTGGGCGATGATCTTGCCGGGGAGAGGGGTGGCGCCGTCGAAGATGACCTCGATCCCAGTGTCGCGGGTGTAGGGCTCGCCCCAGGCCTCCCCCATGAAGTCCACGGCATCGCCGCCGAAGTTGGCGATGACCAACTCCGTGGCTTGTCCCTTGGCGGTGCTCGGGGCGCTGCCTGCCAGGGGAGCAAAGCCCAAGGCGGCGGCGATCTGCAGGAACTGACGCCGATTCACTCGCCCCTGGCGGAGTTGGTCTTGGGCAATCGCCAGACAATCGCGTTTAAAGTGTGCCGCGCTCAAGGTTGTCTCTCCCAGGTGGTATAAGTCGACAGGGGAATAGCCGTGGCCTTTGGTTGCCGCGATGCAAAACTGACACCAAGGGGCTAAAACGAGGCCATTGGCGATAGGCCTTGCCAGCCCCCGGGGCAGCAACGGCCTCCACGTCTCATTGTAGTGCATTGGGGGAAGGATGCTTGCTCTGTTGTGGGGCGTGGGGGGGCACTGTGGGGTTTGCCCTCACCCCGGCCCCTCTCCCACGCTACGGCGTGGGGGAGGGGCGACTCCAGCCTCGCAGTCCGTTGGCCCTTGCCGGGTTGATTGTCTCCATCGGGCGGCTGAGCCTGGGCTCCACCCTGCGCTGCAACCCGTGGCTCACCCCCGTTGACAGAGGGTGGTCGGGGAACAACACTCAAGTCATGACCATTCTCCAAGCCCTCGATTTCAGCCACCAAACCGTCGTGGTGACCGGCGCTGCCAAAGGCATTGGCCTTGGGGCCGCCGAGGCATTTGCCGCGTTGGGGGCCCGGGTGGTGCTCCTCGACCGCGACGGCGAGGCCCTGGCCTTGGCCGCCGCGGCCATTGGCCCCGCCGCCAGGCCCTGCCCCGTCGATGTCACGGATCGCCCCGGGGTATTTGACGCCTTGGCTGCCGAATCCCGCATCGACGTATTGGTGAATAACGCCGGCGTGCCGGGTTTTAACGCCGCCGTGGACGCCATCGACGACGCCGCCTTCCAGCGGGTGTTCGACACCCACGTCCGCGGCGCTTTGGTGTGCCTCCAGGCGGTATTGCCCGCCATGCGCCGCGGGGGTGGCGGGCGAGTCCTCAACGTGGCCTCCAACCGCGGCCAGGTGGGGTTTGAGCGCTCCTGCCACTACAGCGCCGCCAAGGCGGCGTTGATCGGTTTCGCCAAGGCCTGGGCCCGGGAGTTGGCCCCCGACAACATCCGGGTCAACGCCCTGGCCCCGGGCTTGGTGGTCACCGACCTCACCTTGTCCTACGGCCAGGCGGCCATAGACCAAGAAGCCCAGCAAAATTTGCTCAAGCGGCCGGCGAACCCTGGGGAAATGGCCGGTTGGATCGTATTTCTCTGCTCAACGGCGGCCGACTACATGACGGGGCAGGTGGTGTGCCCCAATGGGGGCGACCCCATCGTCGGCATCTAGCGGTTTAACCCTGTGCCTCGAGGATTGGCGATGACTGATTGGCGTGTGGCGTCGGAAACCGGCCCGTTGCGGGATGTGCTGTTGTGCCGCCCCGATCACTACCGGTGGCAGCCCATCAATGCCGTGGGCCAGCGCACCTTGGTGGCCAACACAAACCTCGACCACCAACGGCTGATGAACGCCTACGGCGAATTCGAAGACGCCTTTGACCGGGCCGGGGTCACCCGCCATTACCTGGTTCCCGAGTCTCAGCTCCCCTACCAGGCCTACACCCGGGACAGCAGCCAGATGACTCCCTGGGGGGTGGTGATTTGCCAGATGTACCGCCCGGTGCGGCGGGGAGAGTACGCCGCGGTGATCAAGTTTTACCAAGGCCAGGGCATTCCCATTTGGAACTGGTCCACGGCCGGCACCCTGGAAGGCGGGGACATCCACGTGATTCGCCCGGGGCTGCTGCTGGTGGGCTATTCCGGCGACCGCACCGACCGGGCCGGTGCCGAGCAGTTGGCCGTTTGGTTCCAGGCCGAGGGCTGGGAGGTGCGGCTCCAGCCCTTCGACCCCCACTTTCTCCATCTGGATCTTTTGTTTTGCATGGTCACCGACCGCTTGGCCGTGGCCTGTTTAGACGTGCTGGAGGACGACTTGGTGGCCTGGCTGCGTCGGCATCGCATCGAGTTGCTCGACATCTCCTACCGGGAGGCCATGGCCTTGGGCTGCAACTTGTTGGCCCTGGGGGATGATCGGGTGATCTCGCCCTTGGGCAGCAAAGACCTCAACGCCAAGCTGCGGGCCGCTGGCATCGAAGTCCTCGACCCCGACCTAGAGCTGTTTACCCTCGGCGGCGGTGGCGCCCACTGCCTGTCCATGCCCTTGCGCCGGGACCCCTTGTAACTAGGCCTCTCGGTAGGCGTCCCGCACCTGGCGCTGGAAGTGGAGCACGGCGGCTTCCCAGGCCGGGGAAAACCGGGTCTCGATGCCAAAGCGCTGGCGGGCCTCTGCGGTATGGTGGACGCCTTTGACCAAAAACGCGTCCTGGGGCATCACCGTATTCCAGCTGTCCATGACCCCCTGGCGCTTGTGGGCCAGGTCTGGGTCGGTGGCTCCTGCGCCGTAAAAGTAATAGCTCAGGCGGATGACGGTTCGGTCAAAGCCGTCGGGGAGCAGCCAGCCGGCGGTGACGTGGTTGGCGGCCACGGTGATAAAGCCGCTGGGGAAGAGGTTGAGCAAGAAGCTGGTGGTGCGCCCGTCCTGGAGCAGGCTGGGGTCCCCAGGTAGGCCCCGGGGGTCGGGGGCCAAGGCCCGGTTGCCCCCCGGGGCGTGGACCATGCGAAACCCAGCGTAGCAGTCCCCCCCCAGTTCGGCCGCGTAGGACTCGGCTCGAGCATCGCCGGGCTTGACGATTTGCCGGTGGACAAAGGGTAAATGGTAGTCCTCGATGGCCCCCTCGACGCTGAGCTTCCAGTTGCCCTGGTAGATGTGGGGCTCGGCTACGGTACCCGCCGGCTGGAACTGGTCCAGGGCCACACCCCCCAACAGCTCCGTCAAGGGTGCTAGGTGTTGTTCTAGGGGTGGGGCGTTGCCGTCGAGGTTGACGAATACCAAATCGAACCAGGTGGCGGTGGCCACCGGTACCAAGCCCAAGCCATGGGGATCGAAGCCCTCGGCGCGGTGGACTTTTTCGCCCCCCAAGTCCACTGAGCGCACCAAGCCCCCATCCAAACCATAGGCCCAGCAGTGCCAAGGGCACACCAGAGTCTTGAGACCCCGGCCCGGTTCCAAAACCACCTGCATCCCCCGGTGGCGGCAGACGTTGTGGAACCCCCGCAGCACGCCGTCCTGGCCCCGCACTAGCACCACCGGCCAACCGGCGATATTCAGGGGCATCACATCGCCGGGGTTTTTGACCTCGTGGTCAAAGCCACAGACTACCCAGCGGCGGGGAAACAGCTGTTGACGTTCGATTTCATAGGCCTCGGGGCCGTAGGCGATCCCCGGTAGACCCTCGGCATAGTTGATGGGTCTATCCAGGGCGTCGCTCGTCGCCAGTACTGCATTTAGGACATCGCTCATGGGCAATCCCCCTCTCCAGGGCTTGAGATGCCCATAGCCTAGGCGTCCCCGGGGGGGAGATCTATGGATCTGCCCCGGACGCCTTCACGGAGAAGGCGGCCTGGGGGAGGATTGTCGCCCCTCACCCCGCAACTCCGCCAACAGCGCCTCCGCCCGGTCGGGGCGCACCGGCCCCCCCTGGTTCAACCGAGCCGCCATGATCTCCACTTCATCCCCCACCGCCCCCACGGCGATGGCCATATTTTTGGCGTGGAGCTTCATATGGCCCGCCTGGATACCCGTGGTGGCCAAGGCCCGCAGGGCGGCGAAGTTCTGGGCCAAGCCCAAGGCCACGGCGATCCGCGCCAACCCATCGGCGCTCTCCACCCCCAAGAGCCTTAAGCACGCCTGGGCCGTGGGGTGGATCTTGGTGGCACCCCCCACCAACCCCAGGGCGCAGGGCAGTTCCAACACGCCCGCCAAATCCCCCGCCGAGGTGATCTCAAACCGACTCAGAGCCCGGTACTGGCCGTCCCGGGCGGCGTAGGCGTGGGCCCCGGCTTCGATGGCCCGGGTGTCATTTCCCGTGGCCAAGGCCAAGGCCGATACCCCATTCATAATGCCTTTGTTGTGGGTGGCGGCCCGGTAGGGGTCGATCCGCGCCAACTCGGCGGCCTCCACCACCCCCCGCACCGCCGCCTCGCCGATGACCGCCCCAGGCCAAGTGGCCCGGGCCCGGGCCAAGCGGCGGTCGGCCAGGTTGGAGAGGATCCGCAGATGACTCCGCGCCCCCGTCCAGCGGGCGAGGGTCGGGGCCAGGGTCTCGGCCATGGTGTTGACGGCGTTGGCCCCCATGGCATCCCGGGTGTCGACGATCAGGTGGACCCCCACCATGGGCTTAGAGCCCGTATCGAGAATCCGCACTTCCAGCTCCCGAAAGCCACCCCCCAACCCCACCAACGTCGGGTCACAGGCGTCGCACAGGGCGCGGATCTCATCTCGGTGCTCCAACACCACCGCCTTGACCCGCCAGGGATCGCCCAGGTCCAACAGCTGGACCGGGGCGATCATCAACGGCCCTGGGGTCGTGGTGACAAAGCCCCCCGTGGTGCGGCAATCCTTGGCGGCGTGGCCCACGGCGGCCACCACCGACGACTCCTCGGTGGCCATGGGCACCAGCTGCTCTTGGCCGTCGACGATCATATTGGTGGCCACCCCCAAGGGAATGGTAAAGCCCCCCACGGCGTTTTCCACCAGCCGGTCCAACAGGGCAAAGTCCACCCCGCCCCCTAGGGCCTGGAGGTCCCCCGGGGCCAAGCTTCGAGCCTTGGCCAACGCCGCCAGGCGTTGCTCCCGGTCCAAACGGTAGAAGCCCGGCAACCGGGAACTCCCCACCTCGATGGCTGTAGTGTCCGTCAAAGTCGTTTTCCTCCCCCCCTAGCGCCACAGCAGCTGCTGGGGCAGCCAGGTCACCAGCCCCGGTAGGGCGATGGCCAAAGCAAGTCCTGTGAGCTGCAACAGCACAAAGGGAATGACGCTGCGGTAAATATCCACCATGGTGAGCCCCACGGGCGCGATGCCCTTGAGATAAAACAAGGCATAACCAAAGGGCGGGGTGAGGAACGAGGTCTGGAGGTTGATGGCCACCAAAATGGCAAACCACACCAACGTCTGGTCGGGGCTCAACCCCAGGCCAAAGTCCAGCCCGGCGATGATGGGGGCAAACAACGGCAGCACCACGTAGCTGATCTCGATCCATTCCAAGAAAAAACCCAACACAAAGATCAACCCCATGACCACCAGTAAGGTGGCGTAGGGGCCGCCGGCGATGGCCGCCACCGCCTCTTCGATCATCAAATCTCCCCCCAGACGCTTGAAGATCGCGGCAAAGCAGGTGGCGCCGATGGCCACAAACAGGATCATCGCCGTGGTGACGGTGGTGCCGTTGACACAGGCCTTGAGGGTGGACCATCTGAGGCGCCGGGCCAACGCCGCCAAGAGCATGGCTCCGGCGGCACCGATGGCCGCCGCCTCGGTGGGGGTGGCGACCCCGGCGATGATGGACCCCAACACCCCGACGATCAGCGCCAGGGGCGCCAGCAAATCCCGCCCCACCTGGAGCCACAGCCCCCACCCCGCCCCCTGGTGAAGGGCTTGGCCCACCGGGGCCGAGGCGGGGCGCACCAGGGCGGTTACGAGAATAAAGAGGATAGAGAACCCCCCCCGGGTGGGACCCGGGGGCGGGGGCGGCAGGGGGAGCGCGGCGAGGGGGGCCTGGGGGGGGTGCGCGGGCAGCAGG
>JBHJHK010000203.1:0-34271 GCA_050330975.1 Candidatus Competibacterales bacterium
GCCGGGGGGGGCGGCGCGGTGGGTGACGACGGCGGCGAAGTGGGGGGCGTGGAGGGGGGCCCCGCAGAGTTTGATGAAGAAACGCCGCGGTGAGGGATGTCGACCGTGGAGGGCAAAGACCCGCTCGATGACCCACTGATCCAGGGCGAGCATCAGGCCAAAGCGCTCGACGGAGGGTAAAATCCGCCCGGGGGAGACCCACTGGCCGTCGTCCGCCAAGCGCAGTAGCACCTCGAAACTGGGGGGATCCTCTGGGCCGGCGGTGGCCAAAGGGGCCGCTAGCGCCGGCGCTATGCGCTGGCCATAGAGGCGAAAGCCATGGGCTTCCAGCACTGCCCGCAGCCGGGAAGCCTGGTGCATATCCCCCTGGAAAAGCCGCAGGTCCTCTTCGTGGCCCCGGTAAAAGCACACCCGGTTGCGCCCCTGTTCCTTGGCGGCAAAGCGAGCCACGTCGGCCCGCTTCAGGGCGTGGACCACCGGATCTTCCCCGGGATCGATCAAAGTGGCCCCAATGCTGGCGGTCAGCGTCAAACGCCGGCCATCCACTTGAAAGAGGTGACCTTGGATGGCGCAGCGCAATCCCTCGGCCAAAGTCAACAGCGCCTCCTCGTCCTCACCGTCCACCACCACGGCGAACTCGTCGCCGCCAAAGCGGGCTAGCACCGCCGGCTTCCCGGCCAGGGCACCTTCCAAGACGCCGGCCAGTTCCCGCAACAGCCGGTTGCCCGTCTGATGGCTGGTGCTGTCGTTGACGAGTTTGAACTGGTCGAGGTCGATGACGAGCAGTCCCCGAGCGGGGGATAAATGGCCGTTGCCCTCCCGCAGTAACGCTTCAAAGGTCTGGCGGTTGGGCAATTCGGTGAGGGTGTCGTGGCGGGTGCGGTGCTCCAACTGGATGCGCAGACGCCGGGCGTTGGCCAACGCCACGGCGAGGCACTGGCCGGTGAGGGCAGCTGTGCCCACAAAGGCGATATGCACCGCCAGGGCGAAGTCCGTCACCATCTCTCCCTGGGCCAAACCCAGCACCACCAGCGCCAACAACGCCGTGGCCACACTGGCTCCCGCCATATTGCCGGCGATGGCGGCAAAAGCCACCAGGGGCATGAGGAGGAAAAACAGGGGTCGACCGTCGACGGGTCCCCAGGCGAGCAGTACCCCGCAGCCGATGAGCACCGCGACGATGAGGTCGTAGCGCTGGCGTGCTCGACGGTCTTGAAACGACCACTGGTCGTAGGTCAGGAGCACCGGCGCCACGATCAAAATGCCCATGGCATCTCCCAGCCACCACAAGGCGGCCGCCACGGGGTAGCTGTCCCAGGACAACAGGCCGAAGCCACACAACCCCAAGGTGCCCAGGAGGGCGCCGCCTATGGGGGATAACAGCGCGCCCAACGCCACAAAACTCAGTACACCGCGGTAGGTTTCCTGCCAGCCATAGGGTCCAAAGGGCCGGAGGAGGTAGACCGCCAGGGCCATTTCCCCCAGTTGGATCGAAGCCCCCAGGATGCCCTGGAGCACGGGCTGCTGCAGCAGTAGCACTGCCGTGGCGAATTCCCCCACGGCGACGACGGGCCAGTAGCACCAGCCCCAACGCCACACCATGGCCAAGGCCAGCCCAGAGGCGGGCCACAGGGGCGTGAGGCCGTCGTAGCGGGCTTCCAGGAGTAGCCCCAACCACACAGCGACACCGTAAAGCACCAAGAACCCCACGAGTCGGCGTGCGTAGCCCGTCATGGCATCGGTCGAAGCCAAGCCTCTATTTGACAAAGGTGATGACGCCATGGGCTGGAGGTGGTGTGGGCTGTGTCTGCGAGCACTTGGATGGGTTGAACTTTAACACAATTGTATGGACCTTAGAGCCTTCCGTCGGGTATTGGCCACGACGGCTGGACTTGCTGGACACATGCATATCTCGGTTGCGGGCGAGACACCCCCGGGGTCAATGCCAGGGAAAGCAGCGCGACGACAACACGGCAAAGGGAGTGACCATGTCGCTGTCATGTTATTGGCACGTTTTATTGACACTTTTTTGATCTATATCATTGCCCAACTCAGGGCCTTTTTCCGAGAATAGACTGGCTGGCACGCCCCGGGGCAACGTCAAAAGAGGACAAAAATGGCTTGCCATTTCACTAAAGGCCACAGACCCGTAGCCTTTTTTATATTGCTATTTTCATTGCCCAGTCCATACCTCACTGGCTGGGGATTGATCGCTGTGCAAACCACACAACACGAATCCAAGGGAGCGCTCTATGCACTCTGATCTGGTCGAAGAAATCAAAAATCACCCGCATTATCAAGAGCTTGTTTCCAAGCGTACCCGCTTTGCTTGGCAGCTGTCAGCGGTCATGTTGGTCATTTACTTTGGTTTTATCCTCACCATCGCCTTTGTACCCAATTTGCTGGCCACTCCCCTCTATGAGGGGTCTGTCATCAGTGTGGGCATTCCCGTGGGAGTAGCCATCATCCTGATCGCCTTCGCCCTGACAGGTCTCTATGTCGCTCGAGCTAATGGTGAGTTTGAGCGCATGACCAAAGCTATCAAACAAGACACCAAGCGTTGAGCATTGGTTATCACTGGAAAACAGGACAAAAAATCACCGTGAATACCCTTCATCGACTGCTGTGGGTGAGTCTCCTGTGGTTGTTGTTCGCTTGTGGCCAAAGCGCCTTCGCCGACGCCATCACTGGGGAAGTGGAAAAGCAGGGCATCAACTACACCGCTATTGCCATGTTTTTGGCCTTTGTCATCGCCACTTTGGGGATCACCTACTGGGCCGCCAAGCGCACCCGAACCGCCAAAGATTTCTACACCGCCGGCGGCGGCATCACCGGTTTTCAAAATGGCTTGGCCATCGCCGGTGACTTTATGTCGGCGGCGTCATTTTTGGGGATTTCAGCCCTGGTGTATCGCAGTGGTTACGATGGGCTGATCTACTCCATTGGCTTTTTGGTGGGCTGGCCGATCATTTTGTTTTTGGTGGCCGAACGGCTGCGGAACTTGGGCAAATACACCTTCGCCGATGTGGCCTCCTATCGCCTGTCCCAAACCCCCATACGCACCCTGTCAGCCCTGGGGGCCTTGGCCACGGTGGCCTTGTACCTCATCGCCCAGATGGTGGGGGCCGGCAAGCTGATCCAAGTGCTGTTTGGCCTCGACTACGTCATCGCCGTGGTGGTAGTGGGGGTGTTGATGATCCTCTACGTGACCTTTGGTGGCATGTTGGCCACCACCTGGGTACAGATCATCAAGGCGGTGCTGTTGTTGTCGGGAGCGACCTTCATGGCCGCGGCGGCGCTGTACGCCTTCGACTTCAACCTGGCGGCGTTTTTCACCGCGGCGGTGGAAATCCACGATAAAGGGCAAGCCATCATGGCCCCTGGGGGCTTGGTCACCGATCCCTTCTCCGCCATTTCCCTAGGGGTGGCTTTGATGTTCGGCACGGCGGGGCTACCCCATATCCTCATGCGCTTTTTCACCGTGGGGGACGCCAAAGAGGCCCGCAAGTCGGTGTTCTATGCCACGGGATTCATTGGTTACTTCTACATTTTGACCTTTATCATCGGCTTTGGCGCCATCATTCTCCTCACCCAAAATCCCCAGTATTTCGAAGGCGGCGATTTGGCAGCGGGCTTGGTGGGTGGTGGCAACATGGCCGCGATTCACTTGGCCCACGCCGTGGGAGGCGATGTGTTCTTGGGCTTCATCTCCGCTGTGGCCTTTGCCACCATCTTGGCTGTGGTGGCGGGGTTGACCTTGGCCGGGGCGTCGGCCATCTCCCACGACCTCTACGCCAGTGTCATCATGAAGGGTCGGGCCGACGAGATGACCGAGGTGCGCATCTCGAGAATCGCCACCGTGGCCATGGGTGTCGTCGCCATTTTGCTCGGCATCGCCTTTGAAAGGCAAAACATCGCCTTTATGGTGGGCTTGGCCTTTGCCATCGCCGCTAGCGCCAACTTTCCGGTGTTGTTCCTCTCCATGTACTGGTCGAAGCTCACCACCAACGGCGCCTTCTTTGGCGGTCTGTTGGGCCTTGCCACAGCCATTGCCCTGGTGGTTTTGGGGCCCACGGTGTGGGTGGATATCCTGGGCAATGCCGAGCCCATCTTTCCCTCTAAGTACCCCGCCTTGATCTCGGTGGCGGTGGCCTTTGCGGGGATTTGGCTGTTCTCCATCGTCGACAATAGCGCCCGAGCCAAGCAGGACCGGGAGGCCTTCGCGGCCCAGGATGTGCGCTGCCAGACGGGGATCGGCGCCGAGGGCGCGGTCAGCCATTGAGACTGGCGTCGACACTGACATTGCCATAAAAGCACGCCAAGGCCCCGTCTCTCAAAGACGGGGCCTTGGGTTTGCGAGAGGTCACTGACTGTGCCCAGTTCGGAACAGCGCAGCTTTATCGCCGCCGTCCACCCCTTCGATGGTCTACCTTCGGGGTTGTTGGCCGAGGCGTCTAAGGCCATGGACATCGGTTATTTTCGGGCTGACGAAGTGCTGATTGCCCCCGACCGGCCAGCTAGGCATTTATTTATCGTCATCAAGGGGACGGTGCGGGAGCAACTGGAAGGGGAAACGGTGGCCGTCTATGGCCACCAAGATGCCTTTGATGCCTTGGCTTTGTTGGAGGGCCAACGGGATCATCATTTTATCGCCAGCGAGGAGCTGTTGTGTCATCTGTTGCCGGCGGAGGTGTTTTGTCAACTCTGCAGCCAGAATGCCGCCTTTCGCAGCTTTTTCTACCAAAATCTCACCGCCCGCCTCAACCAAATGATCGAGCGCCGGGCCCGCAAGGACCTGTCGTCTTTTACCGCGGCCAAGGTGCGAGACGCCTACTACCGGCCGCCGCTACTGGTGGACTTCGACACTTCCATCGTCGACGCCGTGGCCGCCATGGATCAGGCCAAGGTCAATTCGCTGTTGGTCCAGCGCAAGACACCCCAGGGGGAGACCGAATGGGGGATGGTCAGCGATACCGATCTGCGGCGGCGGGTGATCCTGGCTCGGCGCTCCACCGATGACCCCATCGGCGAAATCGCCAGCTTTGGGGTGATTGGAGTGGACAAGCGGGATTTTCTGTTCAACGCCCAAGTGACCATGAACCGCCACAACGTCAAGCGGTTAGCGGTGTTCGACGGCGACACCCTAGACGGGGTGTTGGACCAGATCGACCTGTTTAGTTTCTTCTCCAATCACAGCCGTCTCATCGCCGTGCAAGTGGAGCGGGCCACCAATTTGACGGAGCTTGCCAAGGCCAACGACAATTTCCTCGCCATGGTTCGGGCCCTCTACGACAAGGGGGTCAAGATGCGCTATTTGGCGGAGTTGGTCACCGATTTAAACCAAAAATTGTTCCACAAACTCTACGGGTTCATCGCCCCACCGGACCTGGTGGCCAATTCTTGTTTTGTGGTCATGGGCAGCGAGGGGCGCGGTGAGCAGATCCTCAAGACCGACCAAGACAACGCCTTGATTCTGCGGGATGGCTTTGTTTGCCCTGACCTGGAGGCCATCACCCAGCGGCTCATCGATACCATGGTGGCGTTTGGCTATCCCCTGTGCCCGGGGGAGGTGATGGTCAATAATCCCAACTGGTGTCGTTCCTTCCAGGGTTACAAGCGGACCATCGAGGCTTGGGTGGAGGAGGGGGGCGAGGATGATCTCATGAATCTGGCCATCTTCTTCGACGCCCGGGCCGTGGCGGGGGATGTGGGGCTTTTGAGTGCCGCCAAGGGTTGGTTGTTTAACCTCCTCGAGGACCATCCGGCGTTTTATGCCCGCTTTGCCCGCCCCACCTTGGCGTTTGACACCCCCCTGGGGCTGTTCGAGAACTTTGTGGTCGAGCGCAGGGCCGCCCGCCGCCACCAGCTGGACATCAAAAAGGGGGGTATCTTTCCCATCGTCCACGGAGTGCGAAGCTTGGCCCTGGAATACCGGGATAAAACCACCAATACCTTGGAGCGGATCAAGGGTTTACATCGGCGCGGTCTGTTTGCCAAGCGCTTTTCCATCGATCTCACCGAGGCCTTTGCCTTTATGTGCTGGCTCCGGCTCCAATCGGAGCTGCGCCAGCTGGACGAACGAGGCAGCTACGACAACTACATCACCCCAAAGGATTTGAGCAAAATTGAGCGGGATGCCCTGCGGGATTCTTTGAAGATCGTCAACGACTTCAAAAAGCTGGTGGCCCACCATTTTCGCCTCAACTTGCTCACCTGACTCAGCCACACGGAGTATTCGAGGTGCAATGGCTCCAGCGATGGCGGCGCCAGCGGCAGCGAAAGAGGCTGCGCGACGAATCCTACGCCTTCTTATTCGATGCCCCCCCCAAGGAGGAATGGGTGTGCTTTGACTGCGAGACCACCCATTTAAACCCCAGGCGCGCTGAACTTCTGTCCATTGGCGCGGTGATCATCCGCCAAACCCAGATTCTCACCAGCCAGCGGCTATCCCTATTGATCAAACCCAGCGGGGCCATCGACCAAAAGAGTATCGTCGTCCACCACCTGCGCCATATGGATGTGCACCGAGGGCTCGCCGTGGACGAGGCCATCGAGCGCTTCGTCCATTTTGTCGGCCCAAGGCCCCTAGTGGGCTACTACCTGGAGTTCGACGTGGCCATGATCGACAAGTACCTCAAGCCCATGCTTGGTATTGGCTTACCCAACCCCCGCCTCGAGGTGTCGGGGCTCTACTATGACAAGAAGCAAAACCGCCACCAACCCCGGCCCATCGACCTGCGCTTTCAGTCGATCCTCAGGGACCTCGACCTCCCCACCCTGGGGCAGCACGACGCCTACAACGATGCGTTGATGACCGCCATGATGTTTGTCAAGCTCAACTATGGGAAGTCAACACGCTAGCTCCAATCAATTGTTGCCATGGGCACTGCCAAGATACGAGATGATCAATCCTGAATAATGACAAAGAGATTGGCCATGAGATTGATTTTTTGCTCGACATGGCCCCTGACCAGGGGCCACCAGTCGACGATGTCGCACTGGAGTATCCCTTGGTAGGGGTTGAGCTCCAGGGCGGTGATGATCAGGGCTTCGCGAAATAGGAAGAACGTCCGACGATCTAGCTGCGAGCGCAATCCCTGTAAATGTTCGATATAGGCATCGAAGTAGGGTTGGAGATCGCTCTTGCAAGGCTGATTGGCGAAATGCTGGGAGAGAGGTTCCAGCACCTGGCCTTTCAACTGGCCCACGGAGCGGTTCCAGTCTTCCCTGGGGGGAGATTCGTTGCCGATTAACGCAAATAGATTGGCCATCAAATCGAGTTTTTGGACCACATGGCGGCGAGTCATGGGCCACCAGGGGATAATCTCACATGGAATTACCCCCTGGTAGGGGCTGAGTTCAATGGCGGATATGATCATCGCTTCGCGCAGCAACAAATAGATCCTCACATCCAGCCCTGAGCGCATGTGCTGGAGTTGCTCCATGTAGGCGGCGTAGTAGGGCTTTAGAGCACTCACGCAAGCCTCGCCGGCAAAGCGCTCGTTTAGGTGACCGATGACCTCTTTGTCAAACTTGCGGAGGGCGGCGTTCCAATCGCGCAGCAGCAAGTAAATCTGTACCCCCAGCTCTGAGCACATGAGCTGGAGTTGCTCCATGTGACCGGCGTCGTGGGGTTTTATAGCGCTCACGCAGGCCTTGTTAGAGCGCTCATCCAGAGGGATAAGCCTCTCTTGGTCGAACTTGGTGAAGGTGATTTCCCAAGTATCCACAGGGGAGAGGTTGGCCAGGGTAGACCATGGAACACCCAAAAGGCCCATTCCCAGGGCCAAAGCGAGCCGCCGGCCTAGCCGGACAGTGAGGTTTAGCTTCATGGGGTGCTTATCCTCTTGATGAGACGTCGTCTTCATCTCGAACAGGGGCGCACGAGGCGCGTGTCGTAGTAATGGTTCTCACCTTCATCCTGGTACTCGCCCACCAAAGCGAGGCCCGCCGCTGAGAATATGGCTCGGTACTGTTCTCTTCCCAAAGAATGGGACTTTTGACCCGTCAGCATATCCAGCCAAGCATATGCCTGCCCTGGGGAGGTAAACAAAAATCTCCCATTGGATTTCAGTGCCAGGGAAACCTTGTGAATGATATCTCGTTGAGCTTCACCAGACAGTAGAAACATCACCCCGATGGCCATAACGCCATCGAATGTTTTGCCAAAGAAGCATGAGTGCTCTATCGCTTCACAGGCCACATATCCACGGGGTAACCGACGGCGAAACGCTGCCGTCAAGCTCGGCGAAGCATCTACACCGTATATTGAGAATCCCTCTCCATTCAGCGCCGTCGCGATGGGTTCTCCAGAGCCGCAGCCGAGATCGAGAATCGACCCACCTCGGGGAAGCTGTCGAGCCCACATCTGGACCGTTGCAACGCCCAACCGCGATCGCTCCCGCCGTCCCATGAACTCCCGGGCAGATGCCTCGTAGCCATTTGACAGATCCCTAACGGCCATATCGCACCTTCGCACTCCCGTTTTGCTCCCAAACCGGTTTGGGAATCGGTTTTGACTAAAGCTCGGGTTCCAACACCCGGGCCAAGCGCATCCCAAGGGAGGTACGACGCCCCGTGGGCGACCAGCTGTAGCGACGGGAGGCCCGCAGGTCACCGGCTGCGCTGTACCAACCCCCACCCCGACAAACCCGCCAGCTGCTGCCGACGTCGTACAAAGGGTCGACCTGCACATCCCCAACGGAGATATCTTTTCGGTAGACATCTTCACACCATTCCCAAACGTTGCCGTGCATCTGGTACAACCCCCAGGGGTTTGGGGAAAAGGCGTCGACGGGGAGGGTATGCCTGGATTGGGCGGGATCCATCCCCCCATAGCAAGCCCGTTCAAAACTGATGCCATTGCCCCACCAATAGGGTCGCCACGCCCCGGCCCGGCAGGCGTACTCCCACTCGGCTTCGGTGAGCAACCGATAAGGCCGACCGGTTTGCTCCCCCAGCCAGCGGGCGTAGGCCTTGGCGTCGTCCCAGCTGATCCCGATCACCGGTCGCTGACCTCGTCCCCAGCCCTGGTCCTCGGGGGGCCTTTGCCCCGTCGCATTACAAAAGCGGTCGTACTCGGCAAAGGTCAGGGTGTAGACCCCCACGGCCAACGGCTGGCTGATTTGAACGCCATGGGGACGGTTATCGCCATCACCTCGGTGGCGAGAGCCCATGGTAAAGGTCCCCGGTGGGATAATGGCCATGGGGGGACCCTCGGGCTGGTCGTGAAAAATCACCTCGGCAAATCCCAGCCCCAACGCCGTCTGGCGTTGGCGGGCTTGCATCGCCTCCACTGATCCACCATCGACGATATCCGAGGCGCTGGGTACAGACGCGGGGTGTGGAGGGATCGAGGCAGAGGGCCCTGGAGCGGGTGGCGATGGCGTCTGGATGGACACCGGTATCTCGAGGGGTTTGGGGTCTGTCTCCAGTGATGGTGCGGGTGCGGGTGCGGGTGGTGGGCGCGGGCTGGCCTCGACCGTCGTCCTCGACGGCGGCGTTGGCCTTGGAGTCCCATGACGGCCCAAGGTCGCCAGCACCTCATCAAAGGACTTGGGACGCTCTTCGATGGGGTCTGCCAAGCAATTTTCCAGCAGATCGACGATGGCCTCTGGGACGTGCTTTCCCCGCCAATCCCGCCCCTGGGGCTTGGGGCGACCGGTCAACAGCCGACAGCACAAGGCGCCAAAGCTATAGAGATCCGAGTGGGGGCCCACGCTCACTCCAACCATCTCCCCGAGCTGCTCGGGGGGGGCATAGGCTAACGTACCCCCTATGGAACTGCCCCACTGGGAACGTTGGTGGGTTTGCTGTCGAAGGGCTTGGGTGTTCAGTGCCAGGCCAAAGTCGATGATTCGACAGGCCCACTGCTCGCCGTCCCGGCGCACTAGGACGTTTTGGGGCTTGATATCCCGATGGAGTATTCCCTGGCCGTGCACCGCCACCATGGCGTTGGCCAATGTAGTCGCCAAAGGCCAAAAGTCGCCAAAGGCCAAGGGACCCTCCCGCTGGAGGTAACGCTCCAGGCTCTCGCCCTCGAAGTATTCCATGATCAAATGGGGTTTGGGGCGGTCGTCGACGTCGATGAGCTCGATCACCGCCGGGTGGCGCAGGCCGATCAAGGCGTGGGCTTCGCGCAACACCACCTCGATGGGCCGGTCCAGGCCGTGGGTGTGGAGGCACTTGATGACCAAGGGCTTTTGCAAAAGGTGATGGGTGCCGCGAAACACCACCCCAAAGCCCCCGGCGCCGAGGATGGCCTCTAAGCCGTATTTGTAGAGGGGGTAGGGCTCAAAGCGGACGGGATCCAGGCGGATGGCCTGCTCAATATGGGCCTTGGCGGCGCGCCAGTCCTCCCGTTCCAGGGCCACTTGGTAGGCGTTGTACTGGGCTTCGGCTCTATCGCCGTCCCGGGTCACATAGGTGGAAGCCTCGTCGAACTTCGCCTCGGCGGCTTCGAGTTCACCCACCCCCAAGGCCAGTTTGCCCAGACCGTTGAGGGTGGCGGGGAGCCGAGCCCGGTCGGTGGCGGGGAGGGCATCGATTTGCTTCAAAAGATCCCGTACCAGCTGGCGCTTCACGGGGTCGACAATCACTTGGGTGAGGGTCGGTGTGGCCATGCCTTGCCCCGCCTGGAGGGACTCCACCCCCTGGAGCACTTGCCTCATCAACGCCATCTGCTTGCCGTAGCGATCGCTGTCCTCTTGTTGCAGACGCTGGATTTCGGCCTGAATATCCAACAGACCGGCGTTGAGTTGGGCGAGCATATCCGTCAACACCCGCCCCATCTGATCGAGCTTGACGTGGGCTTGTTGCCACTGGGAGGCCTGCCGTTGCCGGTATTGCTCAATCAGCGCCAAAGCTTGCTCAGCGCCGTGGCTTTGAGCCTCCCGCCGCGCCACCTGATCGAACAGTCCACCGAGGTCGTAGCTCACCACCTGGACGATCTGTTCGAGTTGTGCCAACTGCTCCCCTTGCGCTGCCGTGGCTTGTTGTAGGTCCACGTGCTGTCGATCGCGCCACATGGCCTGGGCCGTTCCCAGGGCGTCATCGATAAAGGCCACCAAGGGGCCACTGCCGGGGAATAGCCACGGTAACATTTGGCGAAAGGCAAACCGCACGGGCTCGCCGGCGCAGCCGTAGCGTTGGAACAGATCAGTCAAGCGATCGGTGAGGGGCATGGGTGAGCCATGGGGTGAGCTTTGTATAGCCTTGTAGTGTATAGACTGAGCGTTGGTTGTCGATCCATCGACTTCCCGCTACCCCCCCACGCCCTCACCTATACTTGATGACGAGATCTCCCCGCATGCCGACGCCGTCGGGATGCCCCATCAAGACCCACCCGGAGAAGCCCGTGAAGACGCTGAACCATCTGCTGTTGGTGCTACTCGCTGTGTTGGGGGGGCAGGCACTGGCCAAAGAGGCCTTGATCGTCAACCTGGTCAACGAGCCCGCCACCCTCGACCCCCACCGCCACTGGAACCACGATACCTACGCCGTCTACCGCAACATCTTCGACAACCTAATCACCCGCAACGTCGAAGGGGAGATCATCCCCCAGGTGGCCACCGCCTGGGAGAGCTTGAGCGATAGCGAGACGGCCTTTGAACTGCGCCGCGATATCACCTTCCACAACGGCGAACCCCTCACCGCCGAAGATGTGGTCTATAGTGTCAAGCGGATCACCAACCCCGACTTTACAAGCCCCCAGCTCGGCCAGTTCAACAAGATCATCGACGCCCGGGCCGAGGGGGAGCACCGAGTGGTGCTGGTAACCGATGGCCCCTACCCACCGCTTTTGGCCCAACTGGTCAAGTTGAGCATCGTCCCCGCCCAATACGTCAACGATGTGGGAGACGAGGGGTTCAACAAAGCCCCCATGGGCAGTGGTCCCTACCGTTTTGGCCAGTGGCAGCGCGGCGTCAAAGTGGTGCTAGAGCGCAACGACGCCTATTGGCGTGGCCCCCCACCCTTCGCCAGCGTGGAGTTCCGCGCCGTCCCCGATGGCGCCACCCGAGTGGCCAACCTCCGCACCCAAAGCGCCGATATCATCGTCAACCTCGACCCCGACCAAGCCCAAAACCTCGAGGGGGAATCCAGCATCGCAGTCCTCTCCGCTCCCACCGAGCGAGTGGGATACTTGATGATGAACACCCAGCATGGTCCCACCGCTGATCCCAAGGTGCGGGCGGCGGTGGCGGCGGCCTTAGATCGCCCCTTGATCATCGAGGCGCTATTGGGGGGCTATGGAGAAGTGATCGACCAGCTCTTGACCCCCGCCCACTTCGGCTACGTCGACGGCATTGAGCCCTACCAGTACGACCCCGAGGGGGCCAAAGCCCTGCTGGCGGAGGCGGGCTACAGCGCAGGGGTGGAGATTATCTTTAACACCTCCCCCAATTTCGATCAGCGCATCGTCCAGGCGATTCAACAGCAGCTCGCCGAGGTGGGGGTCGACGTCAAGATCGAGATGAGCGACCACCCCACCTACCTCACCCGCCGGCGGGCACCCCCGGAGCAGTTTGGCGGCTTTGTCTTTGGCCGCTGGTCCTGTGCCTGCCAGGATGCCGATGGCGTGTTGTTTGCCATGTTCCACAGCACCAGCATCTGGTCGAAGTACGCCAACCCCGAGGCCGATCGACTGCTAGAAGCCGGGCGCGCCGAACCAGACCCCGAGGCGCGGCTGGAGATTTATCGCCAGCTGCACCAGCTGATCCGCACCGAAACCCCCTCCATCCCCCTCTATCAAAATACCGCCATCTATGGCGCCCGCCGCGAGCTCAGCTGGCAGCCCACCGCCAATGAAAGCTTCTTTATTATGGATATGGCCTGGGAGGGTTAGTGCTCCGCTATTTGGTCCTGCGGTTGGGCCACTCTTTAGTGGCCCTCTGGGGGGTGGTGACCCTGGTGTTTATCATCCTCCAGCTCTCCGGTGATCCCACCCTACTCCTGGTCCCCGACGGCGCCACCCAGGCCGATATCGATGCCCTGCGCCAGGCCCTGGGCTTTGACCGCCCCTTGATCGTCCAGTACGGCGACTACCTTTGGCATCTGCTGCACTTTGACCTGGGAATCTCGGTGGTACAGCAAGTCCCCGTAGCCGAGATCATCGCCCCTCGAATCCCCTACACCCTGGCTCTGGCCGCTGGGGGCTTTTTGGTGGCGGCGGCGGTGGGTTTTCCCGCCGGCATTGTTCTGGGCGTCTACCGCGACTCGTTGGGGGCGCGGCTGTTGATGCCGTTGGTGCTGGTGGGACAGAGCTTGCCCACCTTCTGGAGCGGGCTGCTGCTCATCTTACTGTTTGCCGTCACCCTCAACTGGCTGCCCGCCTCGGGGGCCGAAAGCGGTACGGCGCTGATTCTCCCCGCCGTAGCCCTGGGGGCCCTCTCCATGGCCACCTTTGCCCGGATTACCCGCACCGCCATCCTCGAAGAACTCGGCAAGGAGTATGTGCGGGCGGCCCTGGCTAAGGGCCTCCCCTTCCATCAGGTGGTGCGCCGCCACGTGCTGCGCAACGCGGCGTTGCCCATTATCACCATCGTGGCCTTGGAGCTGGCCAATCTATTGACCGGGGCCGTGGTGGTGGAGACGGTCTTCGCCTGGCCGGGAATCGGACTATTGGCGATCCAGGCCATCAGCAGCCGCGATTTTTTGCTGGTCCAGGCCATTGTGCTGCTGGGGGCGGTGGTCTACATCGCCCTTAACTTGATCGCCGATCTGCTCTACAGCCTGGCCGATCCCCGAATTCGGTTGGGCTACAGCCGGGGAGCGGGGCGATGAGGGGGCGCGGACTTTTGCGGGGACTTTGCCAGGACCTGTTCTCCCTGCCGGGACTATTGGGGCTTTTGTTGGTGGTCATCGTGCTGGCGGCCATCGCCGCCCCCTGGATCGCCCCCTTCGACCCAGCGCAGCAAAATCTCCTGGGAAGGCTCAAGCCCCCGGGTACCGAGTTGCGGGGGGCGGTACACTGGCTGGGGACCGACGAGCTGGGGCGGGACCTTTTGAGCCGGATCCTCCACGGCGCCCGTATCTCCCTACTGGTCGCCTTTGCAGCGGTGCTGCTCTCGCTGCTGGTGGGGGGAGTGCTGGGGATGGCAGCCGGCCTCTGGCGGGGCTGGCTGGAGGTGTTGGTGATGCGCTTGGCCGATGTAGTGCTCTCCCTGCCGGCCATTTTGCTGGCGATCCTCACCGTGGCGGTATTGGGGCCAAGCCTTGCCAATCTCATCGGGGTACTGGCCTTTACCCGCTGGCCTCGCTACGCCCGGGTCGCCTATGCCCAGACCCTGAGCGTTGCCCACACCCCCTATCTGCGGGCTGCCCGCTATGTCGGTGCCGGTCCGGTGCGGCTGATCTGGCGCCACATCACCCCCAACGCCCTGGCGCCGCTGGTGGTGGTGGCCACCTTGGAGTTTGGCATCATGATTCTCTTTGAGGCCAGCCTGTCGTTTCTGGGGCTGGGGGTCCAGCCGCCGACCCCCAGTTGGGGTTCGATCCTGGCGGTGGGCCGCAACTACATGGAAAGCGCCTGGTGGATCGCCACTCTGCCGGGGTTGGCGCTGTTCTCGGTGGTGTTTGCGGTCAACGTGTGGGGAGACCACCTGCGGGATCGGCTCGATCCCCGGGCGTTGAGCCGCTGATGGCTGCCCTCGCCCCGGGGGGATTGCCGGGGAGCTGGATCCATGGCGCATCGCCCCGTTTGCGCTAATCTCAGTGGTGCGTAAGCCCACTCCCGCCACCTCCACCACGGACCTCGCCCACATGCTCTCCCCTTGGACCGAACCCTTTAGCGGCGACCCCTACCGCACTCAATTTGCCGGGAAACGGGTGTTGATCACCGGCGCCGCCGGGGTCGTGGGGGGCTGGTTGGCGGAGGCCTTTGCCGCTGCCGGGGCCAAGCTCTACCTCACCGATGGCCGCAGCGACCAGCTAAAGGCCCTGTGCGCCCGACTGGAGCTACCCGCCGAGCGGCTCTGGCGGCGATCCATCGACCTGTGCTGTGACAAGGGCTTGGCGAACCTGGTGACGGCGGTGGGAGACCCCCCGGATATCCTGGTCAACAGCGCCGGTATCTATCCCTTTGCCACCCTGCTGGAGACCGATAACGCCCTTTGGGACCAGATCATGGGGGTGAACCTGCGGGCGATCTTCGTCCTCTGCCGCGACTTCGCCCAGTTAATGATCGAGCGACAGCGGCCGGGGGTAATGATCAACATCGGTTCTGGCGCCGCCCGCAACCTACGGCTCAATGGCCTGGCCTACTGTATCTCCAAGGGAGCCGAAGATCGCCTCACCAAGGCCCTGGCCCTGGAGCTAGCCCCCCACGGCATTCGGGTCAACAGCGTCGAGCCGGGCTTTTGCCCCCATAGCACCCTGGCCCAGTTTCCCCCCGGCTACGTCGAGGGTGTGCGGGCGGGGATACCGCTGTGGCGACCCAGCAGCGGCGTTGACGTCGCCTCGGCGGTACTTTACCTGTGTTCCCCCCAGGCGAGCTATATTGCCGGCGCTACCCTCAGCGTCGATGGCGGCAACTCCATCGGCAAACGCCCCCCTCCCGCCGGCGCCTGAGCTGGCCCCTGCGCCTGGAGCGATCTACTCTATGACTACCGCCTCGCCACAACCGCCCTCCTATCGCTGGCCCGCCGGCAAGCGCTGCGCCGCTGTCTTCTCCGCCGACGTCGACGGTGAAAGCCCCTATCTTTGGACCCACCGCCATAATCCCCCTGGGGTGGTGGGAGAGCTGGAGCAGCGCCGCTATGGCCCCCGGGTGGGGATCTACCGGCTGCTGGCACTGTTGGACGATTTTCAGCTCAAGGGGAGTCTCTACGTGCCGGGCCACACCGCCCAGCGCTTCCCGGCCCTCTTGCCCCACTGCGCCGAGCGAGGTCACGAGATCGGTTGCCACGGCTTTCTCCACGAGCGGGTCGACGAGCTCAGCGCTGGGGAAAACCGCCGGGTATTGGATCGCTGCAGCGCCTTGTTCGAGCAACAGCTCGGCATTCAGCCCCGGGGCTATCGCTCCCCCTCCTGGGAGATCACCCTGGATCTCTGGCAACTGCTCCAGTCCTACGGTTTTCTCTACGACAGCTCTTTGATGGGTTACGACCACCCCTACTCTCTAGAGGGCTTGGTGGAGGTGCCGGTGCAGTGGCTCACCGACGACGCCATTTATTTTCGCTACACCAGCGGCCCCCGGGACAAGGGGCCACCGGTCAATCCAAAGCAGGTGCTGGAGAGTTGGATCGAGGAATTTGAGGGGTTGCGGGCCGTGGGGGGGCTTTTGATGATTACCGTCCATCCTTGGATCTCCGGCCGCCCCCAGCGGCTGCGGATGCTGCGGCGGCTGTTGGAGCACATACGCCAGCACGACGATGTCTGGTGGGCCACGGCCGCTGAGGTCGCCCACTACCACGCCACATCGGAGAATCTCAACGCCTTTGACCAGCCCCTGGAGCTGGCGTCCCATTGACCCCCAGCGCCT
Source organism: Candidatus Competibacterales bacterium (assembly GCA_050330975.1). GTDB lineage: Bacteria > Pseudomonadota > Gammaproteobacteria > Competibacterales > Competibacteraceae > JBHJHK01. Next base: position 16,481 of record JBHJHK010000203.1, read on the forward strand.
CCCCCGATGGGCGATCCCCTGCCACAACGCCTGGCGGTGGCAGTGCACCGCTCCTGGCCGTCGAGGATCTCACGGTCACCATCGATGGCGCCTCGGTGGTGAATGGCTTGACCCTCACCCTGGCGGCGGGGGAGACCCTGGCGCTGGTGGGGGAGAGCGGCTGCGGCAAGAGTATGACCGCCCTGGCACTGATGGATCTATTGCCAGCGGCCGCCCGCCGCGTCGGCGGTGGGGTGCGGTTGGCGGGGCGCCAACTGGAGGCCTTGGAGCCCGCGGCGCGGCGGGCGCTGCGGGGGGGGGAGATGGCGATGATCTTCCAGGAGCCAGGGGCTGCCCTCAACCCACTCATGACGGTGGGCAACCAGATCGGCGAAGCGCTGGCGGTTCACGGTCGCGTCCGCTCCCGGCGGGAGCGGCGGCAAAAGAGCCTGGCGTTGCTCGACCAAGTGGGGATGCCGGAGCCGGCACTGCGGCTCAACCAGTTCCCCTTTGAGCTCTCTGGTGGGCAGTGCCAGCGGGTGATGATCGCCATCGCCTTGGCGGCGGAGCCCAAACTGCTCATCGCCGACGAGCCCACCACCGCCCTTGACGTCACGATCCAGGCCCAGATCTTGACGCTGCTCCAGGGACTGCAGCGGCACCGGGGGATGGGACTTTTGTTGATCACCCACGACTTCGGCGTTGTGGCGGAGATGGCCGATGGGGTGGCGGTCATGTACGCCGGCCGCATCGTAGAGCAGGGGCGGATGCAGACGCTGTTACGGCAACCTCGCCACCCCTACACCCAACTCCTACTGGCCAGCATGCCCCAGCACAGCCAAGCTCCCCGCCAGCCCCTGGCGGTGATCGGTGGTCGGGTACCCTCCCCCAGTGCCTGGCCCTTGGGCTGTCGCTTTCACCCCCGCTGCCCCCTGGCTGAGACCCGTTGCCGCCAGCAGGCACCGCCGTTGGCGGCGCACACCGAGAACGCCTCTCACCTCAGCGCCTGCTGGTTTAGCGAACGGGTGGCGGCGCTGGCCCCCCGGGAAGAGGCGGGGTACCCATGAGCTCATCGCCCCTGGATCTACCAACCCGTGCAGCACCGCTACTGGAGGTGGATGAGCTACGGGTGAGCTATCCCCTGGGGGACGGACTCTGGCGCCGGCGGCGCGGCGAGGTATTGGCGGTGGCCGGGGTGAGCCTGGCCCTCTACCCCGGCGAAACCTTTGGGCTGGTGGGGGAGAGCGGCTGTGGCAAGAGTTCCCTGGGGCTAGCGCTGCTGGGGTGGGTACCCAGCAGCGGTGGCCACCTCACCCTGGAGGGAGGGGATCTGCGCCACCCTACTAAGGCGTTGGCCGCGCGGCGCCAGCGAGAAATCCAGATGGTCTTCCAAGATCCCCAAGCCGCCCTCAACCCCCGCCTCACCGCCGGCGAGAGCATCGGCGAACCGTTGCTGGTTCAAGGGCTGGCCCGGGGGCGAGCCCTGAGAGGGCGGGTGGTGCAGCTGTTGGATCAGGTGGGGCTGGCGGCGGATGCCGCCAACCGCTACCCCCATCAGTTCTCAGGTGGGCAGCGCCAGCGGGTGGTGATCGCCCGGGCCCTGGCCCTGCAACCCAAGATCCTCATCTGTGACGAGCCGGTCTCGGCGCTGGATCTCTCGGTGCAATCACAGATTCTCAATCTGCTGTTGGCACTGCAGCAGGAGTTGGGGTTGAGCTATCTCTTTATCTCCCACGATCTGGCGGTGGTGCGCCATATCAGCCACCGCATTGGGGTGATGTATCTGGGACGGCTGGTGGAGGTGGGGACGGCGGAGCAGCTCTTTCAAAATCCCCAGCACCCCTACACCCAGGCCCTCATCGAGGCCCTGCCGCGGCCAAAGCCCGGTGTGCGCCGGCAGTGGCGCCCCATTCAAGCGGAACTTCCCAGCCCGGTTAACCCCCCCTCTGGCTGCCCCTTTCACCCCCGCTGCCCCCTCGTGGAGTCCCGCTGCCGTCGGGAGCACCCAGGGCTTCAAGGCGACGACCAGCAGCGCGCCGCCTGCTGGGTTAGCGCGCCACCTCCCCAGGGCGGCGCCGTGCCTCCTCACGCCTTCCATGGGAAAAAGTAAAATGGGACCGGCCAATAAGTTGTGCAGTCAAGGGAGCACCAGCCAGGAGTCGTTGACGGACGACTGGACCCGATGTGAACTAGTTGACAATGGCGGTGCTAGACATTAGCGACCCCGATAGCTTTAAGTGGGCGGGCCTGGCGTCCCTGGTTTCTGATGTGGTGGGGGAGGGGCTTGGTATGGCGGATACCTGGGGCTTTAGCAACCCCTTGAGTCGGCACATCACCGGCGTCAATCTGTCGGAAATGTCCAACGTGTTCCAAAACGGCAATAACGAGATCTACGGCGATATTTACTGGCAGCATCTGGCCTATCAGCGCAACGCCATGACCGATATCCAGCGCGCCTTTGACGAGGGCCGGGTCTCCGTCAACAATCCCATCGTCGGCCTGGTCCGGGAAGTCGACTCGCCGGTACCGGGCGATGAAATGTCATTCCAGGACTTCGACCCCGACGGCGACCTGGCCAGCTTTGACGATCGCTGGCGTTGGACCACCGAGCGGCTTATCCCCGAGTGGCAGCGCTTTGCCGCAGAGCCGGGGAGCGATGACCACATTCGCCGCCTTATCACCCGCTAGACCCGCTGCCCCCATCACTGGGGAGTTTCCTCCCATAGAGCTGCGCTAAAAACGATAAACCAGTTGCCACTGGTGCGGTGGGGACGCAAATAGACGTAGAAGCGTACCCCCTGTTCCAGGGCCACCGCCGTCACCCGCGGGGATACCCCCAGGGCGTTGGTATCCAGCTCCGGCTCCCGCCACTGGGCAAAGGTCGTCAGCAAGGCCTCGTTGGCAACGCCCAGAGCGGTGGCCATTTCCTCTGCCCTGGCCAGGGCTGGTAAGTAGGGGAGGGGCTTTGGCAGTGGCAGGGGCTCCACCGCGGCAATTCGACCATTGCGACTGGCCAGGGTGGCGGCGGTGGCCGACAGCTCCAAACGGCGTCCACTGGGCAGCAAAATCTCCAGGTGGAGCGGGTGTTGGATCATGGTACTGCTCAGGGGCTGGAGCCCATCGCTGTGGCGCGGCCAGCTGTGGCCTTCCAGCGCCGTCACCGGCTCTCCCAGGGGTGCGGTGACCACAACCCTGGGGGCGGCGTCGTTTTGGGGAGTCTCGGTGGCCATGGACCACAATTCTCCTAACAGCAGTGGGGAGGTGACAGCGGCGAGCAGACCGCAGCTGAGCAGCCAGCGACGGGCGGCAAACCGCTTTGGGATGAGCAAAAATAAGGAGTGAGATTTCATGGGCCCAGATCTTACCGCGTTGGAAGAGGACAGGGCTATGGATGGGCGATGCCGTCACCGTTAGGGGAGAGGTGGTGCGAATTGTTTGGCAAACCGACGCATTTTCACTGAGCAATTTGAGTCAGATTTTGGGCTGAAGACGCCCCATGGTCACCTGGAGGCTTGATATTAGTCGTCTAATGGAGCGGGCCAATACGCCAATTTCATCGTAGCGATTTTCAGCAAAATCGATTTTGGTCTCAGTTTTACCTGCACTGATGGCGTAGATAGCTTGGGTAAGCTTTTCCATGGGTGTTACCATGCGTCTCGCTAGAAGGTAAGCGAACAGTAGCGCGAAAGGGGTTGCGCTGAGCATTAGATAAGCCACTTTGACGGCAACCTGTCGATTGACCAAGTAAATCGGTGCTATCACTTCAGCCCGCTGACGCTGAACCTCCACTTGCCAGCCCTGTCCCCACTGGATTTGCCGGCGCTGTTGCAAATGGGACTCCTCACGCGATGGTGGTGCGCCAATCACTTGGCCATCGGCGTTGATCAATCGGGCCTTACCGGTCTGTCCGATGGCTTCAGCGGCGATGATCTCCTCTAGCTGATGGATAGCAAAACACCCCACAGCCATGGCATCATTTCTAGGTAGAGCAATGCAGATTTGTTGATTTTTATTATCGTTAGTAACGTGTATTTGGTGAGATAGGTCGTTTATTTGGAATGGCAACGGTGTTGTACCAGTGTCTGCAACAATTTGATCGCCACCATCCATTACCACGAAACGTTTCAATTGATCAACTTCATCGATCAAATTCATCATTTCCCCAGGCCGGGCGGGATTTGTGGAAGAATAAAGCGCAACTCGTTCGCTCAATTGTTGTCTTTTGTCACTTACCCATAAGTTAATCCTCAAGGATAACAAATCAGCAGTTTTTCCCAGCTCCCTTTCGGCATTTTCTAGCATAACGCCTTCGAGAATGGTGTTATCAAAGGCAAACTCACCACTCAGGCTTATGGGAATCATAATGGCGAAAAATACCGACAAAAACACCTGATGAAAAATAGTGATCCCTTTGGGCTTGAGGTCTTGAGGGCTTTGATTGGACACATCGGCTTGGGATGACATGGGTTAAATCCTTGAAACCGTTATGAATATTCCAGAAGAACTGGCGAGAAACACAGCTGAAGCCAGTCGCCCTTCCTGGTTATGCAACAATGGAGCATGAAATATTGGCATTACTCCCGTTTTAGCCAAAGATCACGCGGGGAGCTAGAACCTGACTGTTGGGACAGCGTTTGGCGGCGGTTGTGCACAAAGATCACCTAAATCACCGCAGCCGGGCGTGAGCTGCCCTTCGAGCCGCCCGCAAGTCTTGCCCCAGCCATTGGCATACCTCTGTGAGAACCGTTTCTCGTCTTTATGGTTACCCACGCCTCCCCGGCACCGCGACCCAACTCCCGCTGGTCCTGTGTCTCCCGTCCCCTAGAGTCAGCGGACTTCCTCGGCATAATGGAAACCATTGAGGGCGAGGCCTTCACCAGCCAACCGAGGAAAAAATGATGATGACTCTTGCTCCGCTGCTCGAACCCACCCAGTTGATGTCTCGTCCCGGTGCCGCCTACCGCGTTCCCTTTCCCACCACCACGGGCAACGCCACCCACGATCGCTTGGTCCTACAAGCCTACCGCCGGCTGCAAAGTCGCCTCGCCCGGGGGGGTCAAACGGCCGCTCAAGTCACCGAAGCCATCGACCAGTATCGTCGGGTTGTCATGGGCATCACCGCTCCAGGGACCCCGGATCTCCAGTAGGGTGGTGGCACCAACAATCCTCTGCTCCGCCGCGCCATCCGTGACCGCCCCGGATCTCCAGTAGGGTGTGGGCACCTTGGGAACCCCTTGGGAGCCCTCAATGAAGTGCCCCCCACGAATGACGCGTTTTTAAATACAAAGCACAACTCGGTTGGAGAGGCCCTCAACTCACCCCCACTAACTCTGCCTCGATGAGATAGGGCCCGGGGGTGTGTACCCCCCGCAAGATAGCCCGGTGGAGTTCCTCAGCCCTGTCGACCCGCTCGCCGGGGACTCCAAACCCTTTCCCCAAGGCCACCCAGTCAATAGCGGGACGATCCAGGCTCATGAGATCCCGGGCAGTGGCTCCGGGGTTGGCGCCCACATGGCGCATCTCCCCCTGGAGGATGGCATAGGCGCGGTTGGAGAGGATCACCGAGGTCACGTTGACCCCCTCCCGGGCCTGACTCCACAGTGCCTGGAGGGTGTATAACCCGCTGCCATCGGCCTGGAGAACAATCACTGGCCGCTCGGGACAGGCCACCGCCGCCCCCAACCCCAAGGGCAAGCCGATGCCAATGGCACCGCCGGTGAGCTGTAGCCAGCTGTGGCGCGGCGCGCCCCGGGTATTGGGAAACAGCGCCCGCCCGCTGGTGAGGGACTCGTCGACCACGATGGCGTTGTCTGGCAACGCCGCCGCCACAGCCAACGCCAAACCGTCGATGGTCAAGGGCCCCACGGGGGGCTCTATGACCCGCCGGGTCTCCAGGGCCAGCGTCCCACGGCCAGCATCCAAGGCATCGGCCAAATCCTCCAGGGCTTTGAGGCCATCCTCCCCCGGTCTCGACAAACTGATGACCCGACAAGCCCCAGACAGCAACCGACTGGGCTTACCGGGATAGGCAAAGAAGGCCACGGGCTCAGGGACCCCCACCAACACCGCGTGTCGATAGCGACCCAGCCGCTCGGTGGCCATGTCCACGGGGTAGGGTACCCGCTCCAAGGGCAAACATCCCTCGCCCCGCTCCAGCCGGGGACAGGCCATGGGCGCCATGATTTCGGCACCAGTGGCGGCGGCAATTCGCCCCGCCGCCCGCTGGCCTCGTTCTCCCAGGGCTCGCCCTCCCAATAACATCAACCGCGGCTCTGGCTGGCGCAAAACCTGGGCTACGGTGTCGATGGTGGCCGCCGCCACCTCCGTGGGCTCAGGCACCACCGGCAGCGAGACGGGCGCCGCCTCTTGGACCGTCGTCCAAGCGGTATCGGCGGGAAGAATCAATGTGGCGATCCGCCCAGGGGGCGCCTTGGCCGCCGCCACCGCCCGGGCCCCAGCCGCCGCCACCTGGGAAGCCGTGTCGGCCCGGCCAATCCAATGGGAAAAGGGTGCAGCCACAGCAGAGACATCGCTGGTGAGCGGCGCATCAAAACCCCGGTGATAGCCGGCGTGATCGCCGACGATATTGACCATGGGTGTGCCGGCCCGCCGGGCGTTGTGGAGATTGGCCAGGCCGTTGGCCAACCCCGGCCCCGTGTGCAATAGCGTCGCCGCGGGCCCGCCCACCATGCGGCCAAAGCCATCGGCCGCCCCGGTGGCCACCCCCTCGAACAGACACAATACACAACGCAGGCCTTGACCCACCTGGGCCGCCCCATCTAGAGCTGCGACAAAGTGCATTTCCGAGGTGCCGGGATTGGTGAAGCAGGTGGTCACCCCACACTCCACCAACGTGGCCACCAAATGCTGGGCGCCGTTCACGACGCCACCTCGGGGTTCGAGATGGGCGCCGCCGCCACCCCCACCGCCCGGCGGTACAAGTCCAACCGCGCCGGGGGCGGCGGTGGATCCTGGAGGTCGGCCAGGGCCTCGGGCAGGGGAATCTCCTCAAAAAAGTGACACGCCACCCGCCTGCCCCCACTGGCTGCCCGCAACTGGGGCATTTCCTCGCGACAGCGGGCCCTGGCGTGGGGACAGCGGGGGTGAAACCGACAACCCGGGGGCGGCGCCAAGGCCGACGGCACCTCGGCGCTAGCCAGCGATGCCTTGGGCCGCCCCGGTACGGGGCGGGGAATGGCCGACAATAAGGTCTGGGTGTAGGGATGATAGGGGCGGCGATACAACCCGGCGCTGTCCCCCTCCTCGACGATTTGCCCCAAATACATGATGGCGATGCGGTCGCTCATGTGTTTCACCACCGCCAGATCGTGGGCGATAAACACATAGGCTACCCCGAGGCGTTCTTGGAGATCCTTGAGGAGATTGAGAACCTGGCCCTGGACCGAGACATCCAAAGCCGATACCGGCTCGTCGCACACCACTAGGGCGGGATTGACGGCCAAAGCCCGGGCGATGCCGATCCGCTGGCGTTGACCCCCGGAAAACTCATGGGGATGACGGGGGAGGTGAAAGCTCGACAATCCCACCAACTCCAACAACTCCAAGGCCCGCTGGCGCCGCTGTTGGCCACTATCCCCCAAACCGTGAACCCGCAACGGCTCACAGAGAATGGCCTCCACGGTCATCCGCGGGTTGAGGGAGCCAAAGGGGTCTTGAAAGACGATCTGGATTTGACGGCGCAGGGCCCGCAGCTGCCTACCCCGCAGACGGGTGATCTCGCGCCCCTGGAATTCGATGTTACCAGCGCTGGGCTCTAGGAGGCGCAACAACAACCGTCCGGTGGTGGACTTGCCACAACCGGATTCGCCCACCAAGGCCAAGGTCTCCCGGGGCGCAAGATCAAAACTCACCCCATCCACGGCCCGCACTTGGCCCAAGATGCGCTTAAATACCACCCCCTTGGTGATGGGAAAGTACTTAGTGAGGCCGCTGACCCGCAGCAATGGCTCGTGGGCCGCGGCGCTCACGGCGCCACCTCGGCGGCGGCACGGGAAGCGAGGGCCGTTTCATCCAACGGCAACGGAGCCCGCCAACAGGCCACTTGATGGCCAGGGGCCAAAGTCGTCAAGGGGGGTACCTCATGGCGGCAGCGGTCGACGGCAAAGGGACAGCGGGGGTGAAAACGACACCCCGCAGGCAAGCGCTGGGGATTGGGGACGGTGCCGTCGATGGTGGCCAGGCGCTTGGGGGCGCTCCCCGGCCCATCTTCCATGGTCAACACCGAGGCCAACAGCCCCAGGGTGTAGGGATGCTGGGGATCCCGGTACAACGCCGCCACCGGCGCCAACTCCACGATTTTCCCGGCGTACATCACCCCCACGGTGTGGGCAACCTCGGCCACTACCCCCAAATCGTGGGTGATGAGAATAATGGCGCTGTGGCGCTCCGCCTGGCAGGTGCGCAACAGCTCCAAAATTTGCGCCTGGATGGTGACATCCAAGGCCGTGGTGGGCTCGTCGGCGATCAACAGCATCGGGTCACAGGCCAAGGCCATGGCGATCATCACCCGTTGGCGCTGCCCCCCAGACAGTTGGTGGGGATAGTCGTCCACTCGGCGCTCCGGCGAGGGAATGCCCACCTGTTGGAGCAGCGCCACCGCCTGGGCCTTGGCCGCCACGGGCTTGAACGCCCCATGGAGGCACAGGACCTCGACGATCTGGTCGCCAATGGTGTGGACGGGGTTGAGGGAGGTCATGGGCTCTTGGAAGATCATGCCCATCTCCCGCCCCCGGAGCCGGCGCCAGGCCCTAGAGGATAGCTGGGTCAGTTCCCGTCCCCGGAAGCGGATGGACCCGGCACTGATCTTGCCCGGGAAGGGCACCAATCCCATGAGGGCCAACGAGGTCATGCTCTTGCCGCACCCCGACTCCCCCACCAGCCCCAACACTTCCCCAGCCGAGAGCTGAAAACTCACCCCGTCCACGGCGTTGAAGGCCCCTCCTCGGGTTTTGAAGGTCACCGTGAGTCCGTCCACCGCCAACAGGGGTGTGCCCCCACCGCCCGGGATAGGGGTTTCAGCTACTGCCACGGGGGTCCACCACCGGAAACACCCGAGGGGAGAGGGTATCGACGTCCCGCTTGGCCCAATCGCGCTCGTGGGCTGTGGCCATGGCTTGTGCCTGGGCCCGGTTGAGGGCCTCCAAGGCCGGTTCCAAGTCGATGTGGCGCAATTGGCCGTTCTCCACCACCCGTTGCCCCGCCACAAAGACGTCGCGGATGGGACGATCCGACGCCGAGTGGATCAGGCTGCGCAGGGGATCCCGCAGGGGCTGCATGGCCGGGTGGCCGACGTCCACCAGGGAAAAATCGGCGCAACACCCGGGGGCAATGCGCCCGAGGTCCGGACGCTTGAGAAGGCCGGCGCCGCCGATGGTGGCGGCGTTAAAAGCGAGCTGTGTGGAACCCGCCTGGTAATCTCCCACCAATACCCGGGGAATCAATGCCGCCAGGCGCTGTTCGTCCACCATGTTGTGGGGAAAGGTATCGGTGCCAAGACCCACGGGGACACCGGCGGCCACATAGCGTCCCAGAGTGTTCAAGGCGATGCCCCGCCGGGCGAATATGGTGGGGCAGTGGGCCACCCCGGCCTTGGAACCCACCAGTAGCCCAAAGTCGTCGTGGTGGGGACGGTGGAGCCAGGGGTGGTCGTTGAGAAAAATGCCGTGGCCGATGATGAGTTCCGGCCCCAACAGCCCCAGGCGATCCAGATACTCAACGGGGGTCAAGCCGTGGCGGGTCATGATCTCGTTGAACTCCACCACGCTCTGGGCGGCGTGGATCTGCAGCGGCACCCCCCGGGCCTTGGCCTCGGCAAAGCTGTCCCGCAACAGCTCCGGGGTACAGGTATCGATCTGGGCCGGCCCCACCATGGCCGACAGCCGATCGCTGTCGTGTCCCAAGGCGCCATCGACGATATCCAACGCCTCCTTCATGGCCCGCTCGCCGGCGACGGCGTCGAAGTGGTAGTCCACCGAATGGCCGTTGGCGGTGGACCAACTAGCCGAGCGGTACATGGGGCACAACACCGCCCGAATGCCCGTGGCGAGCAGCTCTTCACCCCAGTTTTGCCTGGGCAGTGACAGGTCTACGAGGGTTGTGACCCCACTCTTGAGCAATTCCCCCACCGCCACCTGGGTGGCAGCTGTGGCGGCCTCGGGGGGAAGGCGAAACACCGGCATAAATTCGTAGAGGGAACTCTGCCCCAGGCGGACGCTACCCATTTCCTCCAACAACCCCTTGTTACCGGGCTCCGAGGTGGGGTGGGCGTGGACGTTGACAAACCCCCGCATCACCATCAGGCCTCGACCTTCGAAGGTGCGGTCAGCGGTGCCGCGGTAGACGGGACCCCCGAAGGTAAACAGCCCCTCGTCGAACACCACGTCGGCATTGCGATAGTAGACGTGGGAGGCGCGGGTGACATCCCACGCCACGACCCAAGAGGCGTTTTTGATCGCCGTGATAGCCACGTTAGATCCTACCCATTGAGCTCGAGCTCATTTGAGCTTGAGCTCGAGCCCTTTGTAGAACCCGGCGCCATAGATACCGTGGGCCTTGACGGGCTCTAGGCGTTGGTGAGCGGCGATAAACAACGGTTCGTGGGCCAAGGGGACCCACAGGGTGGCGTTGTGGACTTTCTCTTGCACCTGACCGTAGTATTGGGCCCGCTCGTCCTCGCTCAAAGCCGCACTGCCCGAGGCCAACCACACGTCGGTCTCCTCGGGGTCGTCCCAGTTCATCCGGTTGGGGGTGGGCATGTTGGCAGAGCGGAAATAGAGGTTGAGGGCGTCACCCGCCGAGACGTAGGGGTAGCTCATGGTAAAGACGTCGAACTCTTGGGTCTTGAGCTTACCCCAGGTGATGGTGGGGTCGGTGAGCTGCAAATCTAGCTCGACCCCCACCTGGCGCAGATCCGACTGCATGGCCTCCATGATCTGCCGCCACAAAGGGCTGTTAAAGCCATAAGCCACCAACGTCAGGGTCTCGCCGTCTTTGGTCCGCACCCCGTCTCCCTCCCGGGTCCAGCCAGCGGCATCGAGCAGTTGGTTGGCCTGGTCTATGTCATAGCTGAACTGGGACAACTCCATGTCGGCTTTGTAGTCCAGCACGTTGGGATGGATATAGGCATTGGCGGGTTCGGCGTGGCCGAAGAACAGGGCTTCGGCGATGGAGTCCACATCCACGGCCAAATTGATGGCCCGGCGCACCTGCTCGTCGGCGACGTTGTCCCGGGTGATCTTCATACCCACAAAGTAGGTCCAAAAGTACTGCTCGGCCTGGGTGACATTGACCGTGGGGGTGGCCCTGAGTTGCTCAATGGCCCAATAGGGCAGGTATTGGGTGGCGTCGGACTGACCGGTTTGAATAGCCGCCAGCCGGGGGCTTTCCTCGGGGGTGATTTGCCAGACAATCCGATCCACCTGGGGAGTTTGGTAGCTGAACTGGGGAGAGCCCCAGGTGTAGGCTTCGTGCTTGGTGAGGATGGTCTTATCCCGAGGCGTCCAGCTCTCAAAGCAAAATGGCCCCGTGGTATCGATGGCCTTGACGCCAAAATCCTGCCCCAGCTCTTCTGCCTGGTCGACATTGATGATGGTGTGGAACTGCTGGGCCATCTGGTACAAAAGCTCGGCGTAGGGTTCGTTGAGGCGCCATTCCACGGTGTAGTCATCGGTGGCCACCACCTCTTTGACATCCCCCGCCCGCCACTTGGTGACGCCGTTGGTCGCAGGGTCCAGCCAACGTTCGACGCTGGCCACCACATCATTCGCCGTGAAGGGCTTGCCAGAACAAAAGGTCACGTCTTCCCGGAGTTTAAAGGTGTAGACCCGACCGTCGTCGGATATCGACCACTCGGTGGCGAGACCGGGTTGGATGGTCTTGAGGTCGTAGTCCAGGGTGACCAGGGTATCGCCGATCATAAACAAGATCTCCCCGGCGGCCCGGGCCGTGGAGGTGTGGGGGTCAAAGCGATCGGTGTCGACGACCCGCAGCAAGGTGACGGTGGACTGGGCTGCGGCCGAAAGCGTCGCTCCTGTGCCGATAATCAACCCCAAGAAGGGGATCAGCAGGGGGCCGAGGCGACGAAGAACAGGGGGTTGATACATCACACAGACCTCGTAGGGGCGGGTGGGAAAGGAATGGTCACGACTGGCGCAGACGGGGATCGAGGACGTCCCTCAGGGCGTCGCCGAGGACGTTGAATGCCAGGACGATGAGGAAAATCATGATGCTTGGCACTGTGGCCACATGGGGGGCGAAGAACAAAAAATCCCGCCCGGCGGCGGCCATGGTGCCGAGTTCGGCCACTGGAGGCTGGGCGCCTAGGCCCAGAAAGCTCAAGGCCGCCCCCAGCAAAATGGTTTGGCCAAATTGGAGGGTGAGGTAGACCACGATGGCCGACAGACAGTTGAGGGTCAGATAACGCCACAGCAAGGCGGCATCGGAAAGCCCCACGGCCCTGCCCGCCTCCATGTACTCCTGGCGCATGACCACAAGGCCCGCACCGCGGCTGATGCGGGCGATGGGGGGCACGGCGGCGATGGCCAAGGCGATGGTGAGGCTCACCACCCCAGGGGATAGCACGGCGGCGATGGCCAGGCCAAACAGAATCGAGGGAAACGACAGCAGCACGTCCACCAGCCGCATGATGGGGTTGTCGAGTCTGCGGTAGAAGGCGGCGAGCAGCCCCAACATGGCGCCGATCAGCCCGCCACTCACAACTCCCACCAGGCCGATGACCAGGGTGGTGCGGATGCCGAACAAAAGCCGGGTCACCATATCCCGACCCTGTTCGTCGGTGCCGAGCCAGTACTCCCCCCCGGGGGGCCGCAGGCGAGACCGAAGGTCGTTGTCATAGGGGTCAAAGCCCGTGAGCCACGGGGCCATGACGGCCGCCAACACCACCAACAGCAAGAATCCCCCCGCCACCAGCCCCCCCGGATCCCGCAACAGCCGCCGCCAGGCGGGAGGGGTGAGGGGTAGGTCGTCGACGGGGGCAGAGATCGCCCCTTGGGTCGGGGCGACGGTTTGGCCCCTCGTCGGGGCGGGGGAGTTGGGGGCGGAGAGCCCAGAGTGACTCATGAACCGCCTCCTACGCGGGGATCGAGGTAGGCATAGAGGACGTCCACCACCAGGTTGACGGCGATAAAAGCCACGGCCAGCACCAAAATGGCCCCCTGGGCCAGGGGGAAGTCGCTGGCAGTGATGGCCCCCACGGCCAGGCGCCCCACTCCCGGCCAGGCGAACAGAGTTTCGGTGACCACGGCGCCTCCCAACAGAAATCCCACCTGGAGGCCCACCAGGGTCACAATGGGAATTAGGGCGTTTCGCAGGGCGTGGTGGAGTACCACCCGGCCCTCAGAAGCGCCCTTGGCCCGGGCGGTGCGGATAAAGTCCGCCCCCAGCACCTCCAATACGGCAGTGCGGGTCAAACGGGCCACGGGGCCGATGAAAATGGCCCCCAAGGTCAAGGCCGGCAACACGATATGGTTGAGTCCCTCCAGGGTCCACAAAGGCCCGCCCCGGCCTTGGAAGGGAAACAGCTGCCAGTGGAAACCCAAATACTGGATCAAGATCAAGCCAATCCAGAACACCGGCATGGAGACACCAGCCACGGACAGGGCCATGATGGCGCGATCCAGGAGCCCGCCGCGGGTCACCGCCGCCAAGGTGCCCAACAAAATACCCAGGGGCACCGCCCAGATGAGGCTCGCCACCATCAACTCCACCGTGGGGCCGATGGTGTTGGCCAACTCCGAGGCCACGGCGGTATTGGAGATGATGGAGTAGCCCAAGTCCCCCTGGAGTACCCGGGCTAAGTAGAGGCCAAACTGGACGATGAGGGGCTGATCCAGGCCCAAGCGCTGGCGCAGCGCCTCGATATCGGCCTCGGTGGCCTCGGGGCCCGCCAGGATAATGGCCGGGTCGCTGGGTACCACCTGGAGTAGCAAAAACCCCACAAACAACACCCCCAACAGCACGGGAATGGAAATCAACAGCCGGTAGGTGATGTGCTGGAGCACGTCGGGTCACCTCGCGGGGATGGGGTGTATGGGGATGGGGCGTATCAAGTCACCTCCCCGGTGCGGTCAAAGACCACCTGGCCGTCTAGGAGGGTCAAATCGCAGACGGTGTTGAGGAGGTCCTCGGGGGCAAGATCAAAGAGGTCGGCGGACCACACCGCCACATCGGCCAACTGCCCCGGGGTCAAGGTGCCCTTGGTGGCTTCACAGAAACTGCCCCAAGCACCGCCGTGGGTGTAGGCGTGAAGGGCCTCGGCCAGGGTCACCCGTTGGTCTTCCCCCAAAACCCGGCCGCTTTGGGTTTTGCGGGTGATCATTTGATAGAGATTGGTGGCGGGCACGGGGCTACTCACCGGGGCGTCGGAGCTGGCGATGGGATGGCGCTCGTCGTCTAACCAACGGCGCAGGGGATAGGCCCCTTCGCTGCGGCTTGGCCCCAACACGTCCAGGTAGAGGTCGCCAAACTCGTACATAAAGATGGGCTGGGGGGCGGGGATCAACCCCAGTTCCGCCATGGCGCGATGGTGGCTTTCGGTGACAAAGCCGCAGTGTTCGATGCGATGGCGACGCTCGGCGAAGGCCTTGGCCTCCATGGCGCTGGCCCGTTGGGCGTGGTGGTAGGCCCGAATGGTCTGGTCGATGGCGGCATCGCCGATGGCGTGGATACTCACTTGAAAGCCCAGGGCGTGGTGGCCCGCCACCAGCTCGAACAAGGTGGCATCGTCGTAGATAAAAAGCCCCAAGCCTCCCTCGCCCCCCCAATAGGGCTCGGTCATGGCGGCGGTGCGCCCCCCGGCACTGCCGTCGGTAAACAGCTTGGCCGGGCCGATCTTCAATCTATCGTCCCCCGTGCCCGTCACATAACCGGCCTCCAGGGCCGATTTAGCGACGTTTTGGTCCGGGGCGGCCAACAGCGCCAGGTAGGCCCGCACTGGCAAGCGCTGCTGGGCCTTGGCCGCCAGGTAGGCCTCGAAATCCCCATAGCCCTCATTGAGGCCCACCCCGGCGTCCATCACCGAGGTGATTCCCAACGACAGCATCTTGAGGCCCCCGGCCTCGATGCCGCGGACCAGATCCTCGCGGCCTTTGGCGGGAATGGCGTTGGTGATGAGCTCTTGGGCTCGCTCTTGCATCAGCCCCGTCAGGCGGCCTTCGTGGCGCCCAAGGTGACCACCGGGCATGTCGGGGGTCTCCTCGTCGAGACCCGCCAGGGCCATGGCCCGCGAATTGGCCACCCCCATATGGCCACAGGTGCGGCGTAGATACACCGGGTGATCGGGGGCCGCCCGATCCAGCTCATCTCGGGTGGGGTGGCGCTTGACATCCAGGGCAAAATGATCATAGCGGCCACCGGTGATCCACTGGTTGGGGGGCAGGTTGACCGTGCGGGCCTTGACCGCCTCGAGCAACCCCTCCAAGGTGCGCACCGCCGGGGGGCGAAGGTCGATCTCTTCTAGGGCCAATCCCAAGGGCAACAGGTGCTGATGGCCATCGTTGATGCCCGGGGTAGCCGCCCGGCCGCGGAGGTCTATTTGCCGGGTCCCTGGCCCGGCTAGGGCCTCGATATCTGTGGCCTTGCCCGCGGCCAAAATCCGGTTTTCTTTGATGGCTATGGCTTCGGTGATGCCCGAGGCGAGGCCGGTGAATATGCGGCCGTTAGTCAATACCACATCTGCACGAGGTTGTACCACGGACTGTTCTCCCAGCAACTGGGGCTTTTTGGCCTAGTTATAGTGGTTGTGGTGGGATCGCCCCAGGTCATGCCTTGGTCAATTCGATTATGCAAGGTTGACGCCAGGCCACAAAAGATTCTTGGGTTACCCTAGAACTTGGGTCTAGACGGCGGAGAGAACGTTGTCAATGGCCAACCCAGGGGGCTTGAGTGCCTCTTTAGGGTGCGCCTTAGGGGAGCGCGGGGCAGGAGGAAGGCATCGGCCTAGGTGGCTTCACCCCTTGGAAAACACTTTTGAAAAAAACACCTTTCCGCTGCAGTGGTCTCAGCCGTATATTTGTGGTTGTCCATTTGCCCCTTCCCTCGAGGCCGGATCGCCGGTCGTAGGGTTGCTGTGGGAGGGGACGCTGTTCGAGAGACTAGAAAATGATATGCCGCCAAATCGGTGATGTCGCCGCCCCCGGGTCTTGCTGGAGCCGTCGGCGGCTCGCGGCGTTGGGTCTTATCACCGGACTGTCGGCGATCCAGGTGAACGCCCAAGCCTGTACCACGGCTGCCTGGGCTACGGTGGTGACCGACGCCGCCGACCGCCTTGTCACAACGCCCCTGGCCTTCACTGGCCAGTGTGGCTTGGCCGTTGCTTTGACCGATCCCCATCCCCGCTATGTCGAAGATCTGAGTCCCGGGGCCAGGGCCAGTTACGCCGCGCGGTTCTACGTCCATATCGACGCCGACCTCGAGGCCAGCTTGAGGATGGGCGAGGGTTTGACCCTCTTGCGGGGCTTTGAGGCCGATGAGACTCGGTTCCAGCTGGACCTGGTGGGGCAAAATGACGGCTTGCAGCTAGTCCCCAGGCCCGGTGAACCCGATGATGACGCCTCTCCTTTGGGGCTTGCCATCGGCCCGGGTTGGGTGGGGGTTCAACTCCAGTGGCGCACCACCGACCCAGTCGTCAACGGGCTCCGGACTGTGGTGGATTACCAGGGTCGCAGCGAAAGTCTACTCCTACCCCTGGCCACAGAAACCGAGGCAGTTCTGCAGGGGGTGCGCTGGGGGCTGGTGGCGAGCGACGCCTCCGATCTGGCGGGGCAATTGACCCTCGACGAGTTCGCCTCCTGGATCGATGGCGCCACCGCGCTGGTGCCCAGCGATCAACTGGCGGTGGATTTCGACAACGACGCCATGCCCGACCCCGTGGAAGGCGAGGAGGGTACCGCATTCGATCTGCGGGATAACGACGTGTTTGGCGATGCCAGGCTCTTCATCCGCCAACAGTACCGGGATTTTCTACTCCGGGAGGGGGATGAACCCGGCATCGCCTTTTGGGCGGACGAATTTGAGCAAGGGCGCCCACAACGGGAATTGGTGATTGAGTTTTTGCTGAGCCCGGAATTTTTCAGCCAAGTGGAGACCCGCTTTCCCGACCCCTGCGGGGATTTTCCCGCCACCTGTGGCGACTTTCCCGAACTCAACGACGAGGATCCACCCCTGGGGCGCTACACCATCGCCCTGTACCAGGGGCTGCTCCAGCGGGACCCCGACCCCTTGGGTTTTGACTTTTGGTACCGGCGGTTTCGCGACGGTGAGCCCCTCCAGGCCCTGGCCGACGCCTTCCTCGAGTCCCCGGAGTACTGTCGGCGGTTCCTCGATGCCGTCGCGTGCCCCGCGGAGGACCGGGCCACGCCCTTGCCCCGATCGCCATCCCACTCCGTCGCCCCGGGGGCTGAGGTCAGCTCCGCCCCGGGGCCCGACGGCGGCCGTGGCCCTGTGGTGTATCGCCGGGGGGAGGGGCTCTATGGCTTTGACCCCGCCACAGGCCACAGCCAAATGCTGGTGGCCCCGACGCCGGGAGTGCGATTGTACCAGCCCACCCGGGGTCCCCAGGGGCAACTGGCCTACCTCCGCTGGCGGGACGCCACGCCCCATCCCGCCTTGGTCTTGGTACACCTCCAGGGAGGGCAAGCCCAGTTCTTTGACCTGATGGGCCTGTTCCCCCCCCCCGCCGAGCCCCGGGCCCGCGGGGGGGAGCCCGTTAGTGGCCAGGGCGCTGTTCGGGTGCTGTCCCGCCGCGCGGTGACGGCCATGGTGCCGCTCGTACCTG
>JBHJHK010000204.1:0-4373 GCA_050330975.1 Candidatus Competibacterales bacterium
ACCACCGGCAGTGTCACTCTGCGGGCCGTGGCCACCGACAACGACGGCGCCAGCGCCGAAACCACCCGCACCGTCACCGTCCAGGCGCCTTTCATCCCGCCCCCCGCGGGAGGCAGCGAACTCATCGTCGACAACGAAGACAGCGCCTTTACCACCACCGGCAGCTGGCCGACCTTTAGCACCGCCAGCAACTACGCCAGTAATTACCAAATCCACAATCCCCAGAACAGCAACAATCCCAACACCGCCACCTGGCGCTTGGCCGCGGTGACCCCGGGGCGCTATGAAGTACAGGCTTATTGGGTGGTGAGCGGCAGCCGCAGCCCCGAGGCCCCCTACACCGTGTACCACGCCAGCGGCAACACCACGGTGACCGTGGACCAGCGCAGCAACGGCGGCAGCTGGCAGACCCTGGGCACCTTCGACCTCGACGCCAACAGTCGGGTGGTGTTGTCGGCCGTCCCCTCGGGGAAGGTCGCCGCCGATGCCATCCGGGTGGTGCCCGCACCCTGAGTAGAAATCCCGACGTCTAGGGGGGGGCGCGGTTTTCCCTGAGCACAAGGGCCCCTGGATCTCATGGTCCAGGGGCTTTCCCTTTCCCTTGGGGGCTTTGGTGGTTTAAAAAAATGATGGCGCCCGGATTTCAAGGGATGGGTGTGGGTCACCACCCCGACAGATTATCAACAGATTATCAGACGGCTCCCTAGGCTAGATTTATGCTAAGCTGGCTATATGCACAGCAAAAGGAGTGCTGAGCAAGAGGCTGAGGGACGGACCCTGCGCCTGGCCGCCCAGCTCAAAGCCCTGGGTATCGATCCCGACGGGGACGGTTGAGCTTTGGCGAAGCCATTGGAACCGCTATGCTGAAGCCGGTTGACCCACTGGCCACTATCCCCTCCCGCCATGTCCTTCAGCTTTATCCACGCCGCCGACCTCCACCTCGACAGCCCACTCATCGGGTTGTCGGCCCGGGATGAACACCTGGGGGATGCCTTTGCCAAGGCCAGTCGCCAGGCCCTGGACAACTTAGTCGACGGCGCCATCGCCCACCGAGTGGCGTTTGTGGTCATCAGCGGCGACGTCTACGACGGCGCCTGGCGGGACTTTTCCACCGGCCGCACCTTTAGCCGCGCCGCTGCCCGCCTGGCCAAGGCCGACATTCCCCTGTTTCTCATCCACGGCAACCACGACGCCGCCAGCGCCATCAGCCCTCGCCTCAAGCTCCCCGACCAGACCCGGGTCTTGTCCCCCAACCGCCCGGAGCCCATCGACTTGGCAGCCTTGGGCGTCGCCAACCACGGCCAGAGTTTTTGGCAGCGGGTGGTCAACGACAACCTGGCCCAAAACTATCCCCCCCCGCGCCCTGATCGCTTCAATATCGGCTTGCTCCACACCGCCTGTGAGGGCCGAGCGGGCCATGACCCCTATGCCCCTTGTACCGTGGAACAGCTGGTGAACCACGGCTACCAGTACTGGGCCCTGGGTCACGTCCACCGCCGAGAGATCCTCCACAGCCACCCCCACGTGGTGTTCGCCGGCAACCTCCAGGGGCGCCACGTCCGGGAGATTGGCCCCAAGGGTGCTACCCTAGTGCGGGTCGCCGAGGGGCAAGTGGTGGGATTGACCCCCTTGATCCTCGACGCCGCCCGCTGGGCCGTGGTGACCGTGGACGCCGCTGCAGCCCAGGACCTGGACGAATTGTGGAGCGCTGTGGGCAACCGCTTGGCCGATGCCACCGACGCCGCCGAGGGTCGGCCCCTGGCCACCCGGGTGGTGCTCCACGGCGCCACCCTCCTCCACGACGCCCTGGTGCGCCGGGGCATCGCCGCCCTGGAGGCCCAGTGCCAGAGCGTGGCCTTCGAGCTCTCCGAGGCCTTGTGGGTGGAGCGCCTGCGCCTGGAGACCTGCCCTTTGGATGTGCCCGTGGCGGGGACCCTGGGGGACTTGGCTGCGGCCATCGACACCGCCGCCAAAGACGACGAACCCCGCCAGGCCCTCGCCCGGGAACTCAACACCCTCCTCACCAAGCTCCCCCCGGAGCTGCGCGGGGAATTCCCCGCCGACGAGGCGGCCCTGGACGAACTGTTCGGCACCGCCCGGGCGTTGATCCTGGCCCGCTGGCAGGGGGAGTGACCAACCCGTCACCTTCAACCCCAAGCTGGATGCCCCTGCCACCGTGCGCTTTGAAACCCTACAGCTGACTCGCTACGGCCCCTTTACCGACTGTACCCTGTCCTTACCCCCCGCGCCGTTGGTGTTGATTTACGGTCCCAACGAAGCCGGCAAAAGTTCGGCCCTAGCGGCGTTGACCGACCTCCTCTACGGCATCGGCCATCAAACCCCCTACGCCTTCCGCCACGCCTACGGCGACCTGCGCTTGGGGGGCGTCATCAGCAACCGCCGCGGCCAGCGCTTGGCTCTAGTGCGCCGCAAGGGGCGGCGCAACACCCTGTTAGATGCCGACGACCGGCCCCTTCCCGACGACGCCCTGGCCCCCTTCCTCGCCGGGGTGGACCGCGCGCTGTTCACCCGGGCCTTTGGCCTGAGCCAGGTGGGGCTGCGGTCCGGCGCCGAACAACTCCTCCAGTCCAACGGCGCCCTGGGGGAAGGGCTGTTGGAGGCGGGGACGGGACTCAAAAGCCTCAAGGCCCTGGGGGAGGACCTGGACGCTCGGGCCGATGAGCTATTTGGCAAGCGCCACAGCGCCCGGCGGGCGGTGGAGCAGGGGTTGGTCCGCTACCGCCAGGCGGTGGAAGCCCTGCGCAGCGACAGTCTCGACCCCAAGGTATGGGGGGAAGCCCTGGAGCGGGTGGCCGAAGCCGAGGCCTCTGAACACGACCTCAGGGGCCGCCTCGAGGCCCTGGGGACCCGACACCGGCACCTCCTCTGGATCCAGCGCCTTCAGCCCCTCAAGCGGCGCCGGGAGCAGCTCAGGGCACAACTCGCATCCCTGGGGGAGGTGCCCGACCTCCCCCGGGATATGGCTTCCCGCTGTGATCACTGGCTGGAGCGCCGGCGCCAGGCCCAGGTGGACTTGGGGGCCGTCCAGCGCCAGATGGAAGAGCTGCGCACCGCCTTGGCCCAGTGCCAGGTGGACCCAGTGGTGCTGGCGGCCCGGGACACCATCGTCGCGCTCGACGAAGTGCGGCGGGATCGGCGCACGGCGGTGGAGGAGGGCCGGCCGACCCTGGGCCGCGCCCGGGCCGAGGTGGACCGGGCCCTAGGGGCCATCGCCCGCCGCCTGGGGCGCAGCGCCAGCCGTGCCGCCGCGGACTACCCCGGCGCCGGAGCCTGGGCCCGGGTGCGGCGCCGCGCGGGGGAGGGTCTGGGTCTAGAGCGGGCAGCACTCGCCGCCGAGGAGCAACAATCCACCGCCGCGGTGCACCTGGAAGCCTTGGCGGCGGAGCGAGAGGCGTTGACGGCTATCGCCGACCCAAGCCCCCTGCGGCGCCAATACCAGAGCCTAGAAGACCTCGCCGCCTTGGACGATCAACGCCTGCGCCTGCGCCACCACCACCAAAGTGCCCAGCGCCGCCTGGAAGAAGCCTGGGGGGCCCTGGAACCCCGTCCCGGGGATCTCGACGCCCTGGCCGTCAAACCCGTCCCCAGCCGCGACGAAGTGGAGGCCTTTGCCGACCGAGAAGCCGGCCTTGAGCGGGAGAACCAGGCCCTGGGGGCAGACCGGGAGCGGGCGGATCGCGCCCGCCGCGACGCCCTGGCCCGGCTGCGGCAACTAGAGGGGGAGGACGAGCTACCCACGGCCGCGGTCATCGACCGGGTCAGGGCCGAGCGGGACCGCCACTGGCGCCAACTGCGGGCCCGCTGGGGGGCTGCGTCCGTCTGGGCGGGGGTCGCCAGCCACGGCGATGAGGACCCGGGAGACGGGTTGGAGGAAGCCAGCCACGGCGGGGTGGGGGAGGGCCAGACCCTCGCCGCTTTTGAGGCCGCCTTGGCCCAGGTGGACATCCTCCAGGAACGCCGGGCAAGCCAAGCCCAGCGCCTAGCGGATTACGCCCAGGCCCAAGAGGCATTGCGGGGGGAGCAAATCCGCTTGGCGGAACTGGATGCCGCCGCCACCCACCACCGCCGGGCCATGGAGCAATTTGCCACCCAATGGCGGGGGTTGTGGCACAACACCGGCATCATTCCCCGCTCGCCCCGGGCCATGGGCCATTGGTTGACCCGCCGGGAAGGGGTGTTGGCCAGGCGGCTAGAGCTGGAAGACGCGGCGGCCGAAGGGGCGTTGGCCGAGGCTCGCTGGCAGCGAGCCGAAGCCCGTCGCCCCCCCCAGACCCCGGCCGGGGGTAGGGGGGCCACGGCCCCCTTGGAAGCCAATCCGGCGGCGATAGAGGCCCAGGACGCCCCCAGGCAGC
>JBHJHK010000205.1:0-16888 GCA_050330975.1 Candidatus Competibacterales bacterium
CAGGGCGAAGCCCAACCCCAGGGACACCAACCCCGGGACCACAAATGCCGCTCCCACCAGGTAACCCGCCCCCGCCACATCCAGCTGCCAAGCGTCTGAGAATCGCAGGCTAAACACCTTGGGCAGGGCCGCCTGCATGGCCTGGAAAGCCAGCCCCAGGCAACTCATGGTGACGATTAAAATCCCCAAGGCCCGCCACTGCTCCCCTCGGGAGGGCTCTTGGTGCTGGCGAGGGTGGGCCGGGCAATCCGCCACCCATCCCCGCCACCAGCACCAACCCAGGGCGAAGCCCAACCCCAGGGACACCAACCCCGGGACCACAAATGCCGCCCGCCAACCCTGGACGTCGATGAGCCAACCGGTGATAAGGCCTGCACCGGCCACCCCGATGCTGCCGAAAATGCCGTTGACCCCCAAGGCCTGCCCCGGACGCCGGGCGATGCGCACAATCCAAGGGATACCCACGGGGTGGTAAATGGCGCAAAACAACCCCAAGGCCACCAGGCCGAGGCCCATGACCAACGGTGTCGTCGCCAGACCACACACCACGGCGGCAAGGCCCATACCGATGAACATCACCACCATCATCCCCGGAGTGCTCCAGCGGTCGGCCAGCCAGCCCGCCGGAATGGCACCCAGGGCGATCAACGCGGCCCCGGGGGTCCACAGGGTCAAGGCCTCGGCGTAGGGCAATCCCCAAACCCGCTCGAGTTCCAAGACGATGACAAAGTAGAAGGCGGCAAACAAATGCATCAGCCCGTGACCCACACAGGCAAATCCCAGCGCGAGCCGGCCATCCCGGGGCTCGCTTTCCGGCGGTTGTGGCATGACTATCGACCCCCGCGCCACCGTCTCGATGCCCCAACGGTCGCGCTGTAGTAAACTCGGTGTGCCTTGGATCCCTTCGACCTCGACCCATCGAAGATGACTAGCGCCCTTTAGACCCGCCTGCGGAGGGAGAATCCCGTGAATCCCCACGACAAACAGCGCATCATTAAAAACACCGCCGCCGAACACGGCTTGAGCGCCGACGCCGTAGCGAACCTATGGGATGCCCTGGTGCGGGGCAACGCCACCATGGCCCAGTTCAACCATCCGGAACTGGGGGGGATGGGCCAATGGATGGCCGGGGGGATGACCATGGTGGGCGACATGTTCAACAACTCCCTCAAGCAAACCGTCGACACCCTGTGTAGCGAACTCGTCCCCTACGTCCAGGCCTACCTGGCGACCCCGGGTTTGCGGGGGACCGCGGCAACCCCCGGCGACGGAGGCAACTGGTGGCCGGCCCAGCTGGGACAACCGGCGGCCTCGGGGGGGCAAAACCAGCTGCGCTATGCCTATTTTCCCCACCATCGCCGCTTGCTGGTGGAGGTCAATGGGCGCCAAACCCTCTACGACACCCTCGACCACCACATCCAGGGCTTTTCCCAGCAGCAACCCGACACCCTGAACCTGCGCTTCTCCAGCCAGCACGGCACCTTCACCGTGGACGCCCTCAAGGTGGTGACTTGAGCTCCCCCACTGGAGCCCGGCATCCCAACCCGTCTCCCTCTTCCCCTCGAATCGACCGCCAACGGGTGAATTCTCGGCGAGCGGCGTCTATCTTACTTTGCAGTATGCCCACCTCGCCGGGCGCCACGGAACAACGGGAGCCGCTTTGCCCATGACCATCGACTGGACGCAATACCCCATGGGCGGTTTCTTCGACGAACTCCTCACCGCGCCTGGACAAACTCGCCCCCAAGCTCAAACCCTGTGCCAACACTTGGCCTCCTTGAGCCAAGGGGAGCTCTTGGCCCGCAAAGGTGCCGCCGAGTTGGCCATCAAGGTCATGGGGATCACCTTCACGGTCTACACCGAGAGCGGCAACATCGACCGCGCCTGGCCCTTTGACATCATTCCCCGCATCATCCATCGCCGGGAGTGGGAGGTCACCCAACGGGGCCTGGAACAGCGCCTCACCGCCCTCAACCTGTTTATCCACGACCTCTACAACCGCCAACAAATCGTCAAAGACGGGGTATTCCCGGGGGAATTACTCGCCGATTCCAAGAATTTCCGCCCCCAGTGCGTGGGTATCCAGCCCGCCCTCAACACCTGGGCCCACATCTGCGGCTCGGACTTGGTCCGGGACGCCGAGGGCACGTTATTTGTCTTGGAGGACAACCTGCGGGTGCCGTCGGGGGTGTCGTACCTCTTGGAAAACCGCTCGGTGATGAAACGGGTATTCCCCGAGCTCTTTGAAGCCCAGAACATCTTGCCGGTGGACGCCTACTGTGCCCAGCTATTCGACACCCTGGCCTCCATTTCCCCCCGGCCTTTGGACTTCCCCGAGGTGGTGGTCCTCACCCCGGGCATCTAC
The DNA here is from genome assembly GCA_050330975.1 of Candidatus Competibacterales bacterium. GTDB lineage: Bacteria > Pseudomonadota > Gammaproteobacteria > Competibacterales > Competibacteraceae > JBHJHK01. The sequence continues at coordinate 2,366 of JBHJHK010000205.1, forward strand.
AACTCCGCCTATTTTGAACACGCCTATTTGGCCCAACAGATGGGGGCGGAGCTAGTGGAGGGGTCGGATTTGCTGGTGGGGGACGACGATTGCGTCTACCTGCGCGACATCGAGGGTTTTAGGCGGGTCGACGTCATCTACCGGCGCATCGACGACGCCTTTTTGGATCCCGAGGTCTTCAACCCCGAGTCGGTGTTGGGGGTGCCGGGGCTGATGCGGGCCTGGCGGGCGGGCAACGTAGCCTTGGCCAATGCCCCCGGCGCCGGGGTGGCCGACGACAAGGTGGTCTACGCCTTCGTCCCCGACATCATCAAATACTACCTAGACCAAGATCCCATCATCGCCAACGTGCCCACCTATTTGTGCATGCGAGACGACGAGCGCCGCTACGTCCTCGACCACCTGGATCAATTGGTGGTCAAGCCCGCCAACGAATCGGGGGGCTATGGCATGCTCATCGGTCCCCGGGCCAGCGCCGCCGAGCGGGCCACCTTTGCCGAGTTGATCCAGGCCAACCCCCGCAACTACATCGGCCAGCCCACCTTGGCCCTGTCCACGGTTCCCACCCTGTGCGACGACCAAGTGGAACCCCGCCACGTGGACCTACGGCCCTTTATCCTCCAAGGGGCCTCCACCTACATCACCACCGGTGGCCTGACCCGGGTGGCCCTCAAGCGGGGTTCGTTGGTGGTCAACTCTTCCCAGGGGGGGGGAAGCAAAGACACCTGGATCGTCGACGGCCCCACCACCTCCGCCTGACGCCCACGCCTGCCGAGGGAATCTGCCATGTTGTCCCGCGTCGCCCGCAATATCTACTGGATGGCCCGCTATTTGGAGCGGGCCGAGAACACAGCTCGCATCGTCGGCGTCCACAGCAATCTCCTCATGGACCTCCCCCGGGAGCGCAGCGCCGGCTGGGAACCCCTGTTGGCCATCACCGGCAGCGGCGAGCTGTTTCGCCCCCACTTCAGCGCTGCCACCGAAGGGGATGTGGTGGCGTTTTTAATCGGCGACCCCCGCAATCCCGGCTGCATTCTTTCCTCTTTGCAAAGCGCCCGGGAGAACCTCCGCACTACCCGGGACATCATTCCCCGAGAGAGCTTTGAGGCGATCAACGATTTGTATCTGTGGACCCGAGACCAGGTGACCGCCGGGGTGCCCAAGTACGAACGCCACGATTTTCTGCGCCGCATCATCCGGGTTTCCCAGCAGATCAACGGCTTTCTCCAGGGGTCCATGAGCCGCGGGATCGGCTACGACTTCCTCGAACTGGGCCGCTACTTGGAGCGGGCCGATATGACCACCCGGGTGTTGGACGTGCGGGCCGCCCACCTGTTGTACCGCCCCGCCGACGGCGGCGCCGAGCCGGAACACCACGAGCTCAACCCCTATGAAAATATCCAGTGGATGAGCGTCTTGCGTTCCCTCACCGCCTATCAGATGTATCGGCAACACGTGCGCCTGCGGGTTCAAGGCGCCGACGTCCTGGCGTTTTTGCTCCAGGATCCGGCCTTCCCCAGGGCCTACCGCTTTTGCCTCGACGAAATCCAGCGCTGTTTGGAGCGCCTGCCCCGCCACCAGAATCCCCTGCGGCGGGTGGTACGCCTCCAGCGCCAGATCCAAACCACCGCCGTGCGGGAGCTGGCCTTTGATGAGGGCCTCCACGAATTTATCGACGGGCTGCAAATCGGCCTGGCGGAACTCCACGACCTCATCGCCGCCACCTATTTGAACAGCGCTCGCCAAGAGCCCCTGGGCCTCGCCAAGGCCGGGGGGGACGACGCCAACCCCGCGACCCAGGGCCAGGCGTCCAGGGCGCCCTCGGCGTAATCGACCTCGGGCCGCGGCTGCACTTCCGGCGTCCCCGCCGGGGATCCAACCCCATTGCCCCGTTTTGTCTCCATCCCCTTGAGAGGTGCCGATGGCCATTCGCGTCGCCGTAGACCACTACACGCGCTACCACTACGATCGTTTAGTCACCCTGTCTCCCCAGGTGGTGCGCCTGCGGCCCGCCCCCCACTGCCGCACGCCGATCCTGGCCTATTCCCTCCACGTCGAGCCCAAGACTCACTTTGTCAATTGGCAGCAAGATCCCTTTGGCAATTACTTGGCCCGGCTGGTCTTTCCCGAGAAGACCCAGACATTCGCCGTGCGGGTGGACCTAGTGGCGGATATGACCGTCGTCAATCCCTTCGATTTTTTCCTCGAAGAGCACGCCGTCGACTACCCGTTTCGCTACGAAGCGACCCTGGCCGAGGAACTCACCCCCTATCTCAAGGTGCGAGAAGCGGGCCCGCGACTCATGGCTTGGCTGGCGGGGGTGGATCGCCGCAAACGCCCCACCAACGACTTTTTGGTGGAGCTCAATCAAAAGCTCCAGGCCCACATCGGCTACCTCATCCGCCTCGAGCCCGGCATCCAGTCCTGCGAGGCGACCCTGAAGTTGGGTACCGGCTCCTGTCGCGATACCGCCTGGCTGTTGGTCCAGGCCCTGCGCCACCTGGGGTTGGCGGCGCGGTTTGTCTCGGGTTACTTTCACCAGCTCACGGGCGACATCAAAGCCCTGGACGGCCCCTCGGGCCCGGAGGCCGACTTTACCGACCTCCACGCCTGGGCCGAGGTGTATTTGCCCGGGGCCGGTTGGGTGGGCCTCGACCCCACCTCGGGGTTATTCGCCGGGGAGGGACATATCCCCCTGGCCTGCTCCCCCGACCCCGGCAGCGCCTCCCCCATCACCGGCAAAGTGAGCGAGAGCAAGACCGACTTTTATTTCCACAACCGGGTGAGCCGCATCCACGAAACACCTCGGGTCACCAAGCCCTACACCGAGGTCCAGTGGCAGGCCATCGACGCCCTAGGGCGCAAGGTCGACACCGATTTAAAGGCCTCCGACGTGCGCTTGACCATGGGGGGCGAGCCCACCTTTGTCTCCGTCGACGACATGGAGAGCCCCCAGTGGAATACCGATGCCTTGGGTGAGCACAAACGAACCCTGGCCTACGCCTTGATCCAAGGTCTGCGCCGGCGCTTTGCCCCCTTTGGTATGCTCCACCACAGCCAGGGCAAGTGGTACCCCGGGGAACCCGTGCCCCGCTGGGCCTTGAGCCTCCACTGGCGCCGCGATGGCCAACCCCTGTGGCGTCATCCCGCCGCCTTGGCCGACGAACGCCAGACCTACGGCTTTACCCGCCACCACGCCCAACGCTTTATCGAGGCCCTGTGTACCCGGTTGGGAATCGACACCCAGCGGGTGATGCCGGCTTTTGAAGACCCGTTTTACTACCTGCAACAAGAGCAAAACCTGCCGGTCAACCTGGACCCCCTGGCCGCCGACCTCAAGGACCCCGAGGAGCGCCAGCGCCTGGCCCGGGTGTTGAGCCAGGGCCTCGACGAGCCAGTGGGATTTGTGTTGCCCTTGCGCCAAGACCCCATGGGCTCGGGAACCTGGCAGAGCAGCCCCTGGCCATTGCGCCGCCAGCGGCTATTTCTCATTCCCGGCGACTCCCCCTTGGGACTGCGGCTGCCCCTGGATAGCCTCCCCTGGATCACCGAGGCCGAGGCCCAACAAGAACAGCTCCACGACCGGGACCCCCTGGCCGATCGCCCACCCCTGGGGAACGTCCAGTTCCGCCACCACCCGGCGTTGGACAACGGCAACGGCGCCTCCGTCAAAGCCCCCTCGAGGCCATCGGTCCACCCCGGGGCGCCTCGCTGGGCGGACGTGATCAAAACCGCCCTGGCAGTGGAAGTGCGGGAGGGGGCGTTGCACGTGTTTTTGCCTCCCCTCAACACCCTCGAGGCCTTTGTGGATTTGGTATCCCAGGTGGAAGCCACGGCCATGGCCCTGGAGCTGCCGGTGTTTCCCGAGGGCTATCCCCCCCCCCGGGACCACCGCCTGGTGCACTTGAGCGTCACCCCGGACCCCGGGGTCATCGAGGTCAACGTCCACCCAGCGGCCAGCTGGGAGGAGCTAGTGGACAACACCACCGCCCTCTACGACGAGGCCCATCGGGTCCGCCTGGGGACGGAAAAATTCATGTTGGACGGCAAGCACACCGGCACGGGGGGGGGCAACCACGTCACCATCGGCGGTCCCACCCCCGTCGACAGCCCACTGTTGCGCCGCCCGGACCTGCTGGCGAGCCTGGTGAGTTACTGGCAACACCACCCCGCGTTGTCCTACTTGTTCTCGGGGCTTTTCATCGGCCCCACCAGCCAGGCACCCCGGGTGGACGAAGCCCGCCAAGAGGCCCTCTACGAGCTGGAAATCGCCCTCCAGCAGTCGCCCACGGGGGAGGTGCCCCAGCCCTGGTTGGTGGATCGCCTATTCCGCAATTTGCTGGTGGACCTCACCGGCAACACCCATCGGGCCGAGTTTTGCATCGATAAACTCTTCTCCCCCGACAGCGCCAACGGACGCCTGGGGCTTTTGGAGTTGCGGGGCTTTGAAATGCCCCCCCACGCCCGGATGAGCCTGGTGCAGATGCTGTTGATCCGCGCCCTGGTGGCGCTGTTTTGGCGCCAACCCTACCGCCCTCGCCGCCTGGTGCGCTGGGGCACCGCCCTCCACGACCGCTTTATGCTGCCCCACTTCGTCGAACGGGATATCAAAGACGTACTCCGGGACCTCGACGAGGGCGGCTATCCCTTCCCCTCGGAGTGGCTGGCGCCGTTTGTCGAGTTTCGCTTTCCCCACTACGGCCAAGTCCAAGTGGACGACATCACCCTGGAGCTCCGGGCCGCCATGGAGCCCTGGCCGGTGTTGGGGGAGGAAAGCACCAGCCTCGGCACCGCTCGCTATGTGGACTCTTCCGTAGAGCGCCTGCAAGTCAAGGCCACGGGCTTGAGCGACGGCCGTCACACCGTGACCTGCAACGGTCGCCCCCTGCCCCTCCACGCCACGGGGACCCACGGCGAGTACGTCGCCGGGGTCCGCTACCGCGCCTGGCAACCGCCGTCGGCCCTCCACCCCACTATCCCCGTGGACGTACCCTTGGTCTTCGACATCGTCGACACCTGGAGTGGCCGAGCCATCGCCGGCTGCACCTACCACGTGGCCCACCCCGGCGGTCGAGCCCACGAGGCCTTTCCCGTCAACGCCAACGCCGCGGAAACCCGCCGTGGCGAACGCTTTGCCACCCTTGGCCACACCCCGGGGACCATCCCACCGCCCCCGCAGTACCTCAAGTTGGTGAGCTTTTATCCCCAGGGGAGCCCCGAGGGTCCCTTTGCCCCGGCCGCTGAGGCCCCCAACCCCGAGTATCCCCACACCTTGGATATGCGCCGGCGCCCCAGGCCATGAGGGGGGTGTGCGGCCAGGCAAGGCCCCCGGGGGGGACCCTCGACGACCGCAGGCAAAGTGTGATAAGTCTCGCCCCCACGGTGTCAACCTGAGAATCGTGCCATGGAGACCACCCCCGCAGGACATCCGGCGCTGATGGGCTATGGCCCCAGCGTCCAACGCCACGACGAAGTTTGCTCGTCCTCCGGAGAACCCCGTCCCCATTGGCGCCACCTCATGGCGGCGCTGGCCACCTTGGGTCCCGGAGAGCTGGAGGAGCGCCGGCGGGAAATCAATCGGCTGTTGCGGGACAACGGCGTCACCTATAGCGCCTATGGCGACTCCGACAATCATCGCCATTGGCAGCTCGACCCCGTGCCGTTTACCGTGGCCAGCGACGAATGGCGCACCATTGAGCGGGGTTTGAGCCAACGGGCCGAACTCCTCAACCTGGTGGTCCAGGATCTCTACGGCCCGCGGGAACTGCTGCGCAAAGGCCTATTGCCCCCGGAGTTGATCTTCGCCCACCCGGGCTTTCTCCGGGCCTGCGATGGCCTGGAGAACTCCACCCCGCGCAGTCTCACCCTCTATGCCGCCGACCTGGCCAGAGGTGTAGACGGCGGATTCCACGTCATTGGCGACCGCAGCCAAAAGCTGCCGGGGGAGGGTTACGCCCTGGAAAACCGCCTGGTGTTGTCCAGGGTGTGGCCCAGTCTATTCCGCGACTCCCACGTCCACCGCCTGGCGCTGTTTTTTCGCACCCTGCGCACCACCCTCCAGGGGGCCGCGTGGCGACGGAGCGACGACACCCGAATCGTGCTGTTCAGCCCCGGCCCCAGTAGCCCCCACTATTTTGAACACGCCTTTTTGGCCAACTACCTGGGCTACACCTTGGTGGAGGGAGCCGATTTGCTGCTGCGGGACGGCCGCATCTGGCTCAAGACCCTCGATGGCCTGCGGCCCGTGGATGTGCTGCTGCGCTACGTCGACGATTGGGACTGCGACCCCTTGGAATTGCGCCCCGACTCCCCCTTGGGGGTGGCGGGGCTGTTGCGAGCCCTGCGCACCAAGCAGGTGGCGGTGGTCAATCCCCTGGGCTGCGGCGTGTTGGACAACCCAGCCCTCATGGCCTTCCTCCCGGCCTTGGCCCAACACTTCTTTGGCCACACCTTGCAACTGCCCTCGCCGGTGACCTATTGGTGTGGCCTGGCCAAACACCGGGATCACGTCCTGGCCCACTTGGGAGAACTGGTCATTCGTCCCACGACTCGGGGCGCCAAGAGCCAGGCGATTTTGGGGAGGAGCCTGGACCACCAGGCCAGGGCCGCCCTCACCGCGGCCATCCAAGCCCAACCCCATCGCTTTGTCGCCCAAGAAGAAGTGGTGCGCTCCACGGCGCCCCTGTTCGCCCATGAGACCTTGACCCCCAAGCCCATCACCCTGCGCACCTTCTTGGTGGCCAGTGGCGACAGCTACGCCGTCATGCCCGGCGGCCTCACCCGGGTGAGCACGGGACTCACCGCCGGAATCTTCGACAGTCCCATCAGCAAAGACACCTGGGTCATGGCCTCGGAACCCGAACGGCAACTCACCCTATTGCCCCCGCCGCGCCTCCAGGCCCTGTTCGTCGACGACCAGGGGGAACTCCCCAGCCGCGTGGCGGAGAATCTCTACTGGTTGGGGCGCTACGCCGAGCGGGCCGAGGGCATTAGCCGGTTGTTGCGGGCGGTGACCTTCCACCGCCTGGCCCTGGAGGATCGAGAGCTAGACGCCCCGGGGGGCTGTCTCGCCACCTTGTTGATGGCCCTGACCACCCTCACGGCTACCCAGCCGGGCTTTGTCGGCGAGGGGGCAGAGCAGCGCCTGGCCCAACCCGAGGAGGAGCTGTTGGCGGTGTTCCTCGACACCCGGCGGCCGGGAAGCCTAGCGGCGGTGCTCCAAGCCCTGATGTACGCCGCGCGCTCGGTGCGCGATCGCATTTCCCCCGATATCTGGCGGGTCTTCACCGCCATCGACGACCGTTTGAGCCGACTTCGCCTCCAGTGGCGGGCAAAGCAACCCCACCCGACGGCCAACGACACCCTGGAGGAACTAGACGCCCTGTTGACCTCCTTTGCCGCCTTTACGGGCCTGGCCGTGGACAACATGGTCCACGGCCAGGGCTGGCGGTTTTTGACCCTGGGCCGGCGCCTGGAACGAGCCCGCCAAAGCGCCCACCTACTCGAGGCCTGCCTGGCCACGGTCAGCGCCGACGAGGCGTCGTTGTTGGAGCAATTGCTGAAGATCTTCGACAGCCTCATGACCTACCGCAGCCGCTACCGCACCCAAGTCCAGACCCAAGGGTTACTGGAGCTGTTGCTCCAAGACGAAGCCAATCCCCGCTCCACGGGCTACCAGCTGCGCCGAATCCAGGGGGAGATCCAACACCTGCCGGGCCACGACACCAGGGGATCGAAGACGTTTAAGGCGCCCGAACAACGCCTGGCCCTGGAGATTCTCACCCGCCTGCGCCTGGCTTCCAGCGAGGAATTGGTACGGGTCGAAGGGGGAGAGCGGCGCCAGCTCCGAGCCCTGCTGGAGCACCTCGGCCGCCAGCTGCCGGCCCTCTCGGACGCCTTGACCAACACCTACTTCAGCCACGCCGACCAACCTCAACCCCTGGTGCGCTTTGAACGGGAGTTGCCGTTGCCCCTGGAAGACACCTCCCAACAACCGTGAAACTCCGCTATCGCATCACCCATCGCACGTCCTACGGCTACGACGAGGACGTGATGTTGTGCCACAACCAAGCCTATTTGCTGCCCCGCCACACCCCGCGCCAGCGATCGTTGTCCAGCCAGCTCCTCGTCACCCCCACGCCCAGCGATGCCGTGGAGCGCATGGACTTCTACGGCAATCGCTGCCACCACTTTACCCTCCAAACCCCCCACCGCCAGCTGGAGGTCGTCGCCACCAGCGAATTGGAGGTCCAACCCCTGGAGGGTGTCCAGGGTTCGCCCCACGCCTGGGAAACCGTCGCCGCTCTGTTGGCCGACGACCTCAGCCCCTGCGGCCTCGAGGCGCGGGACTTCACCCTACCCTCCCCCATGGTGGAGCCCACGGCGGCGGTGCGGGACTACGCCCAGGCGTCGTTTCCCCCCCAAAGGCCTTTGTTTGACGCCGTCATGGATCTGACCCAAAGGATCTATCGGGACTTCACCTACGACGCCCAAGCCACGACGGTGGTGACACCCCTATCCCAGGTCTTGGAGCAGCGCCGGGGGGTCTGTCAAGATTTTGCCCACCTGGCCATCGCCGGGCTGCGGTCCTTGGGGCTGCCGGCGCGCTATGTCAGCGGCTATCTCGAGACCTTGCCCCCCCCGGGAACCCCCAAACTGCGGGGTGCCGATGCGTCCCACGCCTGGTTTTCCGTCTACTCCCTCGAACTGGGTTGGCTGGATTTCGACCCCACCAACGGCCAGGTACCCGACGCCCACTACCTCACCACGGCCTGGGGCCGCGACTACAGCGACGTCCCTCCCCTCAAGGGGATTATCTTCGGCGGCGGTGGCCATACCCTCCAGGTGGGCGTCGATGTCGAGCGGGTTTCCCCTTCCGTTGACCTCGACTAAGGCCAGCCCCCGTCCGGCTCGGTTGACGAGCTCGTTCATCTGCCTTTCTCTGGCGCCCTGGACATGGCCTTCAAAGGCAGGGGCCTAGACAACCCCCGTCCCATGCTCCTACCCCAAAGGTCCGAAGCCATGAAGCGCCAAACTGGCGCTTTAATTGCATAAAAAATGATGTTTCCGGTCAATCAGCGCCTTTGAAGTCAGCGATAACAAGGGGATAGTCCGTTGTCGGCGCCGTCGAGAAACTGTCGTCCCGTCTCAGGGGGTCTTTGTCCAAGTCTTGTAGCGAGCTTTTTGCCCCTTGACGTTGACACCGACCCTAGACATAGTTTATACATTACGCATGATTGGTCGATTTTAGCTGAACAATGCTTATACAATGCTTGTTCAATGGCCAAGACACGCCAACAAATGAATCGGGAGACACGCTGTGAATCACAGTTGCCTAACGCGCATTTCACTCCTGCCGCTGAGCGCTAGGGGTCGAGGATTTGTAAAACCAACATCCCTGTTGGCAGCTATCGCCTGCGGTGCTCTTCTCTACAGCACTTACTGGAGTCTCCCCGACGGCGACCCCGTCGTTCAGACCCAAGTTTCAGACACTCCTGCTGCTCTGGGACTCGTCGCGCCGGTGGCCCATCATTCCAGTGGTCACCTGAACCACTTAGATCTCACAGCTCCTGCAGGCCAGGGCGCTGCCATGCTCAAGATGGTGAACTATCACCGTTTGGCTTCGGGCAAGATTCCCCTACAACTGGACGCCAGTGCCATTCACCGCGATGTGACGTTGCCCGAGGACTACATCACGGCCACTTCTCTGCCAACCTCTGGTGAAGCCACCTCGTCCTCTACCGTCCAAGGGGATGATGTTCCGCAAGAACCCACTCGCTCTTGAGCCTTGGCGATCCCTGGGAAACTCCCCCCAGGGCCGCCCAGGGCTGTCAAAACGTCAAATTCAGCACTAGCACCGCAAACACCACCAGCATTTGTACGGCGTTGAGAATTACGCTGGCGCCGTGATAGCGCTGGAAATGTCGCTCTGCCTCCTGGTCACCTTGGAGAGATCGGTCCCGAAGGGCGTTGATCTTGGGCATCAGTCCTTGGCGGGCGACGACAAAGCCCAAAGCCACGGCGAGGATGGCCCAAAATGCGCCGTCAAAGGCCCGCAGGCCCAGGCCGATGGCCGCCAAGATGGACGCCACACCGAGGACGCCGTAGTAAAAGGGGAACAGGCGCCGAATGAAGGGACCGGCGACGTCGGGTTTGAGGAAGCTGAACACGGCCGGGGCCACCACCGCCGCAAAAAACAGCATACTGCCCCACACGCTTGCCACCAGGACCATGGCGGCGACATAGCCAAAGCTTTCTATGGACATCGACCCTTTCCCTCAACGTTGATAAAATCACTGCAGTTATCGATCCCAGTGGTATCGCCATCGCCGGACGATGCTAGGCCCGCCGTCAACTGTGCCAACACCGCCTCTCCGGCCACGGCGCGTCGCCAACCCGTGAAGAGGGGGATGTCATCGGCTCTGTCCCCCGTCACCCAGCGCTCTAATTCTCGGCGCCGGGCCAGGCGCTCTGGACTGATACCCAGGGCTTGGGCGCGCTGGCGAACGGTGTCCAAGGCCGCCTCGACGGCGGCGCCCTGACGTGGGGTGAGGGGCTGTGGTGTGGGGTTTTGGGGCCAATCCTCGGGGGAGCACTGGCGCGCGGCCTCCAGAACGGCCAGTAACGCCGCGCCGTAACGCCCCACCACCCCGGGGTTGAGACGGCGCAACCCCTTGAGCTGCGAACGATTTTCTGGACGACGCCAGGCCAATTCCACCAGGGTGTCGTCGCCGACGATCCAGCGCCGAGGCCGGTCCTGGGCCATGGCCTCTGCCTCGCGCCAAGCGGCCAAGCCCCGGAGGGCGGCTAGGCCCGGGCCCTTGAGGCGGTGGAGGCCCCGCACCCGCCGCCAGGCCTGTTGGGGACACACTACAAATCGCTCCCTCCGCAGCAACGCCGCCACCTCCTCCGCCGCCCACCCAGCGCGCCCCTGGGCCACGAGGGCCCGCTGCAACAATTGGTACAGCGCCCCCAGGTAATAGACGTCGGCCACCGCATAGCACAACTGAGCCGAATTCAAGGGCCGTTGTTGCCAATCAGTGCGGGTCTGGGACTTGTCGAGGGTCACCCCCAACGTGGCCTCCACCAAGGGGGCATAACCCACGGCGTCGCCATAGCCCAACAGGGCCGCGGCGATCTGGGTGTCAAACAGCCCTTGGGGGAGTACCCGGAGGTTGTGATAGAGCACTTCCAGGTCTTGGCCGGCGGCGTGGACGATTTTGGTGACCTCGGGGTTGGCCAACAGCGCCACCAAGGGGGAGAGGTCGTCCAGGGCGAAGGGGTCGATGCAGGCCACTCCTTGGGGGTTGGCCACTTGGATCAAACACAGCACCGGGTAGTAGCTTTGGTCGCGGACAAATTCGGTGTCCAGGGCGATCCAAGGCCCTTGGGCCAAGGCCTGGACCGTGGCGGTCAGCTCGGCGAAGGTGGCGACGTAGCGGGGCTCGACGGCGGTGGCCGCTGGAGTATCCCCGGAATCCGTCATGACCCGGGGAGGTCGGCGCGTCGCCAGGTCCCCGAGCGCCCGCCGGATTTTTCCAACAGTTGAACACCCTCCATCACCATGGCCCGGTCCACGGCTTTGCACATGTCGTAGATGGTCAAAAGGGCCACCTGGACGGCCGTCAAGGCTTCCATTTCCACCCCGGTGCGCCCCGTGGTCTCCACCCGGACCACACAGTGAACTCGAGAGGTCTCCGGTTGGGGAGTGAGGGTCACGTCGACGGCCGTCAGGGCCAGGGGATGGCACAAAGGGATGAGATCGCTGGTGCGCTTAGCCCCCATGATGGCCGCCAGACGGGCCACGGCCAAGACGTCCCCCTTGCCGTGGCTACCCCCCTGGATGCCCTCCAGGGTGGTGGGGGCCATGCGGATGAACCCCTCTGCCACGGCGATGCGATGGGTCTCGGCCTTGGCGCCCACATTCACCATATGGGCCTGGCCTTGGGCGTCGAAGTGGGTGAAATCGGTCATGGTCGGTCGGCAGTGGCGTTTCCCAGGGCGGGAGAGTGCCCAGGCGGTGGGGATCTTGGGAGCGGTTGACAGGTCTTGCGCGATTGGGCCAAGCTCTTTTGACAAACCGTTCCAATGGGTTGTCTTGGAGGAGTATAAGGCCTCGTGACCGACGTGCAAACGCCGCCGCTGGCGGTGGGTGAGTCATCCCCTGCCAGCACCCCCAGTTGCGGTCGAGGCCACGGGCTGGGGGTTGCCGAAACCGGCGACCATTGCCTTACCAAACCCCACGATCAAAAAGCGAGTAAAGGGCGACCGAAGTCATGCAAATCGTACTGTTGGGCGCACCCGGTTCGGGCAAAGGTACCCAAGCCGAACACATCGTCGAACGCTACCCCATGATCCACGTATCCACCGGGGATGTACTGCGGGCCGAAGTAGCCGCCGACACCGAACTCGGCCGCCAGGCCAAGGCCATCATGGACGCCGGGGGGCTGGTTTCCGACGACATCATGCTGGGCATCATCGAAAACCGCCTCGCCCAGAGCGACGCCCAGGGGGGCTTTCTCCTCGATGGTTTTCCCCGCACTTTGCCCCAGGCCGAGGCCCTCGACACGCTGTTGGACAAATTGCACAAGCCCCTCCAGCGGGTGGTCTATTTCGACGTCCCCTTCGACGAAATCCGCCGCCGGCTGCTGGCCCGGGGCCGGGCCGACGACACCGAAGCCACCATCAACAAGCGCCTCAACGTCTATCAAGAACAGACGTCACCCCTGATCGACCACTACCAGAACCAGGGCAAATTGACCACGGTCCACGGTCTTGGGCCCATCGACGAGGTGGCCCAGCGGATTTTCACCGTCCTCGACCCCCTGGTTCCGTGAGCTCCCCGGGGGATTCGGGGGCCCTGGGGCGGCGCACCAGCGGCCTACTGCTCCACCCCACCTGCCTGCCGGGTCCCCACGGCATCGGCGATCTAGGCCCCAGTGCCCATCGCTTTGTAGATTTCCTCGCCGCCGCCGGCCAGGGCTTGTGGCAAGTATTGCCCTTGGGCCCCACGGGCTACGGCGACTCTCCCTACCAGACCTTGTCGGCCTTTGCCGGCAACCCCCTCCTCATCAGCCTCGATGCCCTGGTGGCGGCGGGTTGGCTCCACAACGACGACACGACACCCCCATCGAGCCTCAAAGACGGCCAGGTGGTGTTTGAAGCGGTCATTCCCTGGAAGCACCAGCTCCTCGACCGGGCCTTCGATCGCTTCGAGGCCGGGACCGACGACGTCACCCAAGGCGCCTTTGAGGCCTTCTGTCGCCAGCAACAGGCCTGGCTGGGGGACTTTGCCCTGTTTGTGGCTCTCAAGGGCCACTTTGGCGGCGCTTTGTGGACCCAATGGCCCGAGGACGTCGCCCGCCGCGCCCCCCGAGCCCTGGAACACTGGCGGCGGCGCCTCGATGCCCGGGTGCGCCGCCAACAGTTCGGCCAGTTTTTGTTCTTCCAGCAGTGGCGCCAGCTGCGGGCCTACGCCCACCGCCACGGGGTGCAGTTGGTGGGGGATATCCCCATCTTTGTCGCCCACGACAGCGCCGATGTCTGGGCCCACCCCCAGTGGTTTGAACTGGATTCCCGGGGCGAACCCACGGTGGTGGCCGGGGTGCCCCCGGACTACTTCAGTGTCACGGGGCAGCGCTGGGGCAATCCCCTTTACCGCTGGCCAGTTCTGGCTCGGGAGAACTACAGTTTTTGGGTGGACCGCCTGGCTCAGACTTTGAACCTGGTGGACATCGTCCGCATCGACCACTTCCGCGGCTTTGCCGGCTACTGGGAAATCGACGCCCAGGAGCCCACGGCCGTCAATGGCCGCTGGCAACCGGGTCCGGGGCGGGATCTCTTCGATACCCTGACGGGGGCCTTGGGCCCCCAGCTGCCGTTGATCGCCGAGGACCTGGGGCTCATCACCGCCGATGTGGTGGCCCTACGGGAAACCCTGGACCTACCCGGCATGGCCGTGTTGCAGTTTGCCTTCGAAGGTGACGGGGAGGACGACGCCACCTTCGGCGACCGGACTTATCTCCCCCATCGCCACAGGTCGCGCCTGGTGGTCTACACCGGCACCCACGACAACGACACCACCGCCGGATGGTGGCGGGGACAAACCGAAGGGGTGCGGCATCGCGTGCGGCGCTACCTCAACACCGCCGGCGAGGCCATCGGCCGGGATTTTATCCGCGCAGCCCTGGGTTCGGTGGCCCAGGCGGCCATATTTCCCGTCCAGGACCTTTTGAATATGGGCAGTGAAGCGTGTCTCAATCGCCCGGGGGTCGCCCGGGGCAACTGGACCTGGCGCCTGCCCCCCGGACACCTCACCAGGGAAGATGCCCTGTGGCTCAAGGGCTACAGCGAACTCTACGGCCGCCACCCCTACCCCAAGGCATAACGGCCGTCCCCACGCCCCATCAGTTTTGAGAAACACCCAGGTCCAACGGTGGTGCCCCTGGACTCCCCCCACGGCCCAGGCATCCCCCACAGGTTCCCACCAGCCAAGCGCGCACCCCTAACCCCTACCTATCCAGC
>JBHJHK010000206.1:0-18328 GCA_050330975.1 Candidatus Competibacterales bacterium
CCACCACGGCGGCCACCACCCCCACCACTTGGACCACCGCCCAGGCCCAGTCTTCGGGGGCGAGCATCTCCGTGACGTTGGTGGCCAGCAAAGGCATCAACGCCAACAGCGGAATGACCGCCAAGTCCTGGAACAACAACATGGCAAAGGCGGCCCGACCGTGGCGGGTGGTGAGCTGGTGTCTTTCCGCCAACAGCTGGAGGGCCAGGGCCGTCGACGATAGGGCCAGGGTGATTCCCACCAAAATGGCTGGGCCCAACGACAAGCCCAGTCCCGTGGCCACCAGCCCCAGGGCCGCGCCGCAGGTGAGGACTTGGGCGGTGCCGAGGCCAAACACGGCGTGGCGCAGCACCCACAGCCGGCTGGGTTGGAGCTCAAGGCCGATGATAAACAGCAACAACACCACCCCGAGCTCTGCCACGTGGAGGGTGTCGTCGGCGGCGGCGATGAGGCCTGTGACTTCGGGGCCGATGACCACCCCCGCCGCCATGTAGCCCAAGACGGCGCCGAGGCCCGCGCGTTTAAACAGGGGCACTGCCACGACGGCAGCGCCGAGGAACAGCGCCGTTTGTTCTAAAAGGGCCACGGTGGGGGAACGATCAACTGCGAAGGCCGATGCCCTTGTGCAACAACCACAGGGCGAAGCTAAACAGCACCACGACGAACAAACCGATGATACCCAGGGCGACGCTCACGTCGATATCCGTGACCCCCAAGATGCCAAAGCGAAAGGCGTTGACCATGTAGAGGATGGGGTTGAGAAGGGAAACACCTTGCCAGAATTCTGGGAGGAGGTCGATGGAAAAGAACACCCCCCCCAAGTAGGTCAAGGGCGTCAGAACAAAGGTGGGGACAATGGAGGTATCGTCAAAGGTGCGGGCGAACACGCCGTTGATAAGCCCCGCACAGGCGAACAACGCCGAGGTGAGGAGGGCGACCAGCACCGTGATCTCCAGATGCGCCAGCTCGAGGGGGGTGAAGGCAAAGGCCACCAGGGTCACCAAGCAGCCCACCATGAGGCCTCGGGCCATACCACCACCTACAAAACCTAATAAAATTACATAGTTGGGTGTGGGGGAAGCCAGCAGCTCCTCGATGTGGCGCTGAAATTTGGCGCTGAAGAACGACGACACCACATTGGTGTAGGTATTGGTGATGATGGCCATCATGATCAGCCCCGGTACGATGTACTGGATGTAGCTAAAGCCCCCCATCTCGCCGATGCGCGAACCGATGAGATTGCCAAAGACTACAAAGTATAGGGCCATGGTGATGGTGGGAGGAATGAGGGTCTGGATCCAGATGCGGGAGAAGCGAATGACCTCTCGGCGCAGCAGGGTGTGCAATGCCACGACGGCGATGACAGCAGGGGAGGTGGGCGCCGGGGCGAGGCGCCCTCGTCGAGATGGCGTGGCGACCTCGGATGCTTTGGATACGTCGGAAACGTTGGACACGTCAAAGACCTCAGGCAGCGGCTTCAGCGCCGTCTTCCACCAAGCGCATAAACAGTTCTTCTAGGCGATTGGCCTTGTTGCGCAGGCTCACCACCTCGATGTCGTGGTGGGTGAGGTGTTGGAACAGGGCATTGATCCCTTGATCCTTGCTCACTTCCACCTCCAAGGTGTGGTTGTCGACGGGCTTTAGGCGGTAGCCGGGAATGTTGGGCACATCACAGAGGGCCCGGCGCAAGTCGAGGACAAAGGTCTCTCGCTGCAGGGTGTCTAGCAAGGTGCGCATTTGGGTGTTTTCGACGATGCGGCCGTCGTCGATGATGGCGATGTGGCGACAGAGGTTTTCCGCCTCTTCGAGATAATGGGTGGTGAGGATGATGGTGGTGCCGCGGGCGTTGATCTCTTGCAAAAAACTCCACATGGAGCGGCGGATTTCGATGTCGACCCCGGCGGTGGGTTCGTCGAGGATCAACAGCTTGGGTTCGTGGATCAACGCCCGGGCAATCATCAAGCGCCGCTTCATCCCCCCCGATAGATCCCGGGCGGGGCTGTGGCGCTTGTCCCACAGGGCCAATTGGTCGAGGTAGTGCTCGGCGCGCGCCAAGGCGCTCTTGCGGTCGATGCCGTAGTAGCCAGCCTGGTTGACGACGATGTTCAACACCTTGTCGAAGACGTTGAAATTGAATTCCTGAGGTACGAGGCCTAGATAGGTCTTGGCCCGGGGAAAATCGGTGTCGATGTCGACGCCAAAGACCTCGACCGAGCCTTGGGTTTTGGTGACCAGCGAGGCGATGATGCCGATGGTGGTGGATTTGCCGGCGCCGTTGGGACCTAAAAGGGCGAAGAAATCCCCGGCGGGGACGCTCAGATCGATTCCCTTGAGGGCCGAGAAACCGTTGGCGTAGGTCTTGGTGAGACCGCGAATGTCCAGTGCCTGGGTCATGGGGTCGTAATGGTGCTCTGACGGGTAAAAGCGATGGGCGACGCCTGGGTGAGACGCAATCGCCCAGCTAAAGTTTCTGGCCCGTGCTCACAGGGGTGGATCGCCGGCCAGATCCCCCCCCTCGAAGGCCAAGATGCCCTGGCGCACCGGGTCGGGCAAAGGAGTGGGGCGGTCGGTGGCCCTGTGGCACCACACCAACACCCCGCGACTGGTGGCCACAGGTGGGGTGGCGCCCTGGGGGAAGATGGCCGCTTCTAGCATCAAGCTACTATTGCCCAACCGCACCACCCGACTGCCCACTTCGATGGTGGCGGGGTAGTGCAGGGGTGTTTTAAAGGTGCACTGGATGTCCACCAACACCGGAAATGTGTCCGTATCCCCCACGGATGTGCCCACCACGGCCTCTAAATAGGCGATGCGCCCCGATTCCAGGTAGCGAAAATAGTTGGCGTTATTGACATGGCCCAGGGCGTCCATGTCTCCCCAGCGCACGGGTAGGGTGTGAAAATGGCGAAATTGGCTGCGTTCCACGGCGGATATCCGATTATTGGGGCCCTTTTGGGGTTGAAGCATCATACGTGGCCCATCCTCGGGCTGTAAACTGCCCCAAGGGGTCGCCAAATGCCTCGGTGGGCACTATAACTACCCTTAGGTTCCGAACCCCAAACGGATGAAGCCCTCGGATCCAGGCCTTCGACCCCAGCGGGGTCGATATTCAACGAGACTGGTCTCACCGATTGACCGCGTCGTAGGAGCAGATGGCCATGACCGTCTGCGGGAGGAGTCAGGTGGAAACGCACTACCAACACATCTTGGCGGCTTTGGACTTCGACCCGAGTAGCCTACAAGTCGGGCGTCGCGCCCGGGAGATCGCCCGCCGCCACGGCGCCAAACTCAGCTTGGTCCACGTGGTGGAGGAGGTCAATATCAGTGCCGGCTATGAGCTCATGCCCCTATTGCCGGAGTTGCCCGACGAAAACGTCCTCCAGGAGGCCCAGGCTTCCCTGGATCGCATCGCCGCCCAGCTGGAGCTGCCCGACTGCGCCCGCTTCGCCGTGTCGGCGGTCTCCACCAAGGAAGGCGTGATCAAACTGGCCACCACCGAAAAGGTGGATCTCATCGTCATCGGCTGTCACCAGCGCCGGGGGTTGTCGGTGCTGTTGGGCTCCACCGCCAACGCCCTGACGGGCTCGGCGCCCTGTGACGTGTTGGCGGTGCGCATCTAGAGCGAGCACCGGGCCTCAGACCGAGCCTCAGCTGGCTCGACGTCGGGCCTCGGTTGCTGCCGCCTCGGGAATTGCCTCGAACCCGGGAGCGGCGGGGGGATTGGGGGTCTGGATGTTGAGGACGTTGCCCATCTGGGTGCGGCTGACGGTGCCCTTGAGATCCCCTTCGCGGTCCACCACCGCCACGGGGTAGTCGCACTCCAAAGTCATGGGCAAGGCCCGTTCTAGGGTATCTTCGGGCCCCAGGGAAGGTTGGGCTTCGGTGGCGTCGGCCACGGTGGTCGTGGCATTGCCCGTCGCCAGGGCCTGCTCCACGGCCTGTTGGGTCACCACCCCCCGATAGCCATCGTCGGCCACCACATAGCCGTAATTCGCCCCCTGGCGGCGCAGTTCGGCCAGGGCGTGGTCGAGGTCGTCGCTGGTGATGCGAAGCGAAGGGGGTCTCATCACCGACTCCACGGTGAGGACTCGAGCGCGGTTGACGTCGCGGACGAAGGCCCGCACGTAGTCGTCGGCGGGGTTGAGGAGGATCTGCGGCGGTGTGCCCACCTGGGACAGCCGGCCGTCCTTGAGGATGGCGATCCGATCGCCGATGCGCAGTGCCTCGTCGAGATCGTGGGTGATAAAGACGATGGTCTTGTGGAGCCGGTTCTGGAGTTCTAGGAGCTGGTCTTGCATCTGGCTGCGGATCAAGGGATCTAGGGCGGAGAAGGCCTCGTCCATGAGCAAGATATCGGCGTCGGTGGCCAAGGCCCGGGCCAACCCCACCCGCTGCTGCATCCCCCCCGACAGCTGGCTGGGAAATTGCTTTTCGAAGCCCTTGAGGCCCACGGCGTCGATCCATTCTAGGGCCACCGCCCGGCGGGCCTTGGCCTCTTGTCCCTGGACCTTGAGGCCGTAGGCGACGTTGTCGAGGACCGTGCGGTGGGGCAATAGTCCAAAGCGCTGGAACACCATGCTGGTGCGCTGGCGGCGAAAGCGCCGCAGCTCGGCCTCCGACAGCTCCATGATGTCCGTGCCGTCGACGACGATGCGGCCGGCGGTGGGGTCGATGTGGCGGTTGAAGTGGCGGATCAAGGTGGACTTGCCCGATCCCGACAGCCCCATGATGACAAAGATCTCGCCCCTGTCGATGGCCAAAGAAATGTCGTGGAGACCCAGGGTATGGCCCGTTTCGGCCAACAACGCCTCTTTGCTCAACCCCGACTGAACCCGAGCTAGGGCATCGCCGGGGCGGGGACCGAAGATTTTTGTGACCCGTTGAACGTCGATGAGTGCCATGGCAAAGAATCCTCAGCCCAAGTTGCGGTGGGTTTGCAGCCGCTGGCCCAAGGCCTGGCTGATGCGGTCAAATACCACCGCCAACAACACGATGGCCAGCCCCCCCAGCAGCCCCTGGCCCGAGTCGTTGCGCTGGAGGCCCAGTAGCACCGTCTCCCCCACCCCCCGGGCGCCGATCATGGAGGCGATGACCACCATGGCCAGTGCCATCATGGTGGTCTGATTGATGCCCTGCATAATGGAGGGCAATGCCAGGGGGATTTGTACGTCCCTGAGGATCTGCATACGGCTGGCGCCAAAGGCCCGGCTGGCCTCCACCACGTCGCTGTCCACCAGGCGAATGCCAAGGTCGGTGAGGCGGATCAGGGGTGGGGTGGCGTAGATCACCGTGGCGAGGATCGCCGGTACCTTGCCCAGGCCAAACAGCATGGCCGCCGGGATGAGGTACACAAAGCTTGGGATGGTCTGCATGATATCCAACAGCGGTTGCTGCAGGCGGCGAAATCCCTTGGAGCGGGCGGCCAAGATGCCGAGGGGTATACCGATCACCGTGCTGATGCCCACCGACACCAACATGATGGCAATGGTCTGCATGGCCTGGTCCCACAGCCCCAGGGCGCCGATGAGCCACATGGCCAAGGCCATGGAGCCCGCCAACCAAAAGCGTCGGCTGGCGCCATAGGCCAAGGCGGCGATGATCACCAAGATCAGCCACGGCGGGGCGGACCTGAGCAGGCCCTCGAAGGCCACCAGCACCTGGAGCAGGCCGTTGGAGATGGCCTCGAAGAAATTGCCGTGTTCGATCACCAGGTAGTCCACCAAATCGTTGGTGGCCCGGCGGATGGGGGTACCGATATCGGGAAACAGGGCGCTGTCCATGGATTTTTTGAAGACCTCAGGGGCGAGCGCTCAGCTCACAGGGCCCCTTTGACCCGCGCGGCCGTGGCCTCGTCCACCCAGGTGGTCCAGATGTCCTCCCGGGTCTCCAAGAAGTGGCGAGCGGCGTCCTCGGCGCTGGCGTCGCGGTCTTGCATGTAGGCCAACATCTTGGAGACCAGGGCGTTGCTGGTTTCGTAGTTGGCGAGGAACTCCACGATGAGGGGCACCTGCTGGGCGAACTCGGTGTTGACGCCCACCACCGTCTCCACCAGGGGATAGGCCACGGCCTGGTCGGGGGTCATGGTCGAGTTCATTTGCTGCCAGATTTTGGGGTCATGGGGGGGTTCTTCCAGCATGGTCACTTGGTCGCCGACTTTGCCCAACACCCAGGTGGGACCCCATTAGTAGAACAAGATGGGCCGCCGACGTTTGATGTTGGACTCGATGGCCGCCGAGAGAGCCGCGCCGGTACCGGGGCGAAAGTTGGTGAAGTGGTCGCTGAGCCCGTAGGCCACCAACTTGCGGCTGTTGACCTCTTCGCAGGCCCAGCCGGCGATGCAGTTGTAAAACCGGCCCTTGCTGGGCTCTTCGGGGTCTTGGAAAACGTCTTTGTACTTGGGCAGGTCGAACACCGAGCTCAAGCCCGCCGCCGGGGCGTCCTCCCCCTCGATGAGATAGTTGGGGACGAACCAGCCCTGGACGGCGTCGGGGAAATTGGTGCCTACGCTCACCACCAGGCCAGCTTCTTCGGCCTTGATCCAGGCTTCGGTGATGTTGTCGACCCAGAATTCCATGTAAATGTCGACGTCACCCCGGGCCAAACCGTTGAGGAGGGGAATGGTGGAGCCGGGAATGTCATCCACCTGGCAACCGTAGCCGTGTTGGACGATAAACTGGGCCACGGCATTGTGAAAGGCGCTAGAGTCCCAGTCCAATCCAGCGAATACGATGGGCCGGTCGATTTCACACTGGGGATCGGCGGCGACGACCGGGGCGGTTGGGACTTGGAGCAACAGGCAGGCGACGGCGGTGTAAAGGAGTGCTTTCAAGGAAACAGCCTCGTTGTCGGAAAAAATTCATCGAAGTATAGCCAACGGTCCCGGGATACCCAAGGTCTGATGGAATACATGGCTCGCCTCAGGTGTTCTGACAAAGGGTCAGGGGTTTTAACCTGTACAATGAATCTTCGGGGTGTTCAGAGGGGCGGAGATGAAGAAACCCCCGGCCCTGGGCAACTCCCCGACTTTGACTGGGGTCAATACTATTATTGCAGTTCTGTGGCATGATCTCGCCGCAGGGAAAATCACAATATTCTTCCGGGGGGAGTCTCGATGATCATTTTGCCGATACGACGCGTGGCCGTGTTGGGGTGTGGGGCCATGGGCCGGCAAATGGCCGCGTTGTGCGCCAACGCCGGCCTCGAGGTCGACCTCTTCGGCCTGCCAAGGCCCAACGGTGCCCCGGGCCACCAGGCATGCCAGGCGTTGGAGACCCTCCGCAGCGCCTGGCCGCCGCCGTTGGCCTGCCCCGAGGCGGCCCACGCCATAAACCCCTGTGACTATGCCCACCACCTGGATCATTTGCGCCGCTGTGACTTGGTGGTCGAGGCCGTGGCGGAGCAGCGGGACACCAAGTTGGGCTTTTTGGCTCGCATCGTCCCCCACCTCCAGCGCTGGACCCTCATCGCCACTACCACCGAGAGTTTGTCCGTGGCGGAACTGGCCCTCGCCTTGCCAGAGGGTCTGCGGGAGCGATTCTGCGGCGTCCACTGTTTTCTTCCCCTGCGCTACCGGACCCTGGTGGAGCTAGTCCCCGGAGAGCGCACCGACCCCCGGGTTCTCGATGCCCTGGAGGACTTTTGCGTCACCGTGTTGGGGCGCGATGTGGTACGGGCCTTTGACCGTTCCATCTCCATGGCCGAGCGCATCGACCTCTTCGCCACGGCCAGTGCCCTCCACTACACCCAGGCCTTTGACCTCCTCCCCGAAGCCGTCGACGCCTTGGCCGGGCCTTTCATCGAGCGCCCCTTGGCCCGCATCGAGCGCCGGGGATGGGACGACTTCACCCGGCGTTTGGCCCGGGCCCACGCCACCTTGGCCGACGATCCCTGGCGAGAGCGCTTTACCCTGCCTTCGGGCCTGGTCCATCACCTCGCCGCAGCCGAGGAGGCGATCCACCGAGTCGAGGGGGGGGTGACCCGAGTATTCGACCTCAAGGCCGGCCGCCATCCCCCTGCCCTCAGTCCGGCGGTGTCCGCCCCCCAGCCAGAAGATGGGGGGCTAGATCTCGAGCAGCAGCCCTTCACCTGGGCCCTGTGGCGGGATGTGTGCCACTACTGCGCCCACCACTTGGCGGACTTGGCCCCCTGTGCCCGCCACGTCGACCACGCCCTGCGCCTGGGGGCAGGTTGGCCCCTAGGGCCCTTTGAACACTGGCAACAGCTGGGCTGGCAAACCGTGGCCAAGGCCATCGCCGCCGACATCGAAGCCGGGGACACCCCCGTGGCTCTGCCTTTGCCATCGTGGGCCTTGGCCATCGACGCCGTCCACACCCCCCGGGGCTCCTACGCCCCCGAGCGCCGCCGCCATTGCCCCCGCTCGTCCCTGGCCTGCTACCGCCGCCAGGACCGGGTCTTGCCCTGGTGGGGGAGGCCCCAGTGCGCGACGGGTTGCCAGTGTTGACCAACCCCTCCATCACCCTGACGGACGGCGGCAACGGCGTGGGGGTGTTGACCCTCCACGCCCCCCGCTGCGTCCTGGACAAAGGCGCCATCGACGGCCTCCAGGAGGGGTTGCAGCGGGCCCAGGAGCAGTTTGTCGCCCTGGTCCTCTGGGGGGGGCGAGGGCCGTTTTGCGTCGGGGTCGCCCTCGACGATATCCTGGGGCCCAAGGGGTTGGACGCGGCGCGCTTCGACGACTGGGCCCGTCGTCTCCAGGAGCTCGCCACGGCGGTGCGTCGCAGTGGGCTAGCGGTGATTGCGGCCGTCCACGGCGCAGCCCTGGGGCCCGGCTTTGAGTTGGTTATGGCCGCCGATGGCGCGGTGGTGACCCTGGAGAGCCAGCTGGGTCTGGGGGGGGTTGTGGGCTTGCCCCCCATGGCCGGCGGCGCGGTGGAACTGGCCCGCCGGGCGGCACAAAGTGCCCGGCGCTGTGGCGACCACGCCGTCCTGGCGGCTCACTTCGCCACTTTGGCCGGGCGTTTCGAGGTCTGCCAGAGCGCCCATGAGGCCCGGACGTTGGGGTTGTTGCGGGAACGGGATAACGTGGTCATCCAGTCCCGGGCCCTGTTGACCGTCGCCAAGGTCCAAGCCCTGGCGTTGGCCGACAGCGGTTACCGCCCCCCTCCCGTGGCGCGCATCGCCGTCCCCGGGGGCCGGGTGATGGAGGTCTTGACGACGGGGTCTCGCGGGGCTGGAGTTCCCCGGGAGCCCGTGGGGATCAACGACTGGTTCAGCGGTCACCTGTCCCGTCAAGTGGCCGAGGTCTTGGGGGGTGGGTGCGAGGTGGAGGGATTGGTGGACGAAGTCGCGCTACTCCGTCTGGAGCGGGAGGTGGGGGCCGCCTTTTTGGCCAGCGCCCCCCCCCCGCCGGTGCTGTATACCCTCCGGCACAGACCCGGTGGATTCGGCCGTGGCGTCCCGCTGAAGGACATCCCATGGCTTCAGCGCGGGGTCGCCGGGTCGGATGATTCTTTGACGTAGTCGCTGAGGGCGTGGAAGGCGGTATGGGCCTTCTCCAGCAGCAACGCCCACTCGGTGTTCAGGCGTTCAAGGGCTGCCTCCCAGGCGTCGAGAGAGCCCACGGGGGGGCGGTGGGTGAGGATGGCCTCCCGGTAGACCGCCAACAGCCGCTCGGCACAGGACTCCCGGGTGAAATCCCGCGCTCTAACCTCCCCTTGCTCGCCGTAGCGCCGGCGCCGGGCGTCGTCTTCCACCAGGCTCGTCAGAGCTTCGGCGAAGGCCTCAAAGGTGGCGTTGGCGGGCAGCAAATGGCCCTCACGGTCGTGGCGGATGATATCCCGGGGCCCTGGATAGTCCAGGGCCACCACGGGTATTCCGGCGGCTAGACTCTCGATCAGTACCACGCCTTGGGTGTCGGTGGTGGAGGTAAAGGTGAATAGGTCCATGGCGGCATAGGCGTCCACCAAGGCATCGCCGCGGAGCACCCCTGGGGCCAGCACGCGATCGCCGACCCCGGCGCCATCCAGCGCCGCCAATATGGCTCCGCGACTCTCTCCTTCCCCCACCAGCAAAAACCGCGCCCGGGGGCTGTGGGCCAGGGTCTTGGCCACGGCCCTGGCCAGGAACTCGACGTTCTTCGACGGTACCAGGCGGCCCAGGTGGCCGATGACGACATCGTCATCGCCGGCCCCCAGGCGGGCGCGCCAGGTTTGGCGATTGCCGCTGTGGAAGCGGGTGATGTCGATGCCCGTGGGCACCACGTGGATGGGCCGGTCGATGCCCCGCCCCCGGCAAAGCTCGGCGATGCTCGCCGTGGGGGCGATGACGGCATCGCACAGGTTGGCAAAAGCCGTGGGCAACAACAGCGCCAAGCGGCGGGCCAAAATGGGGTCGATACCCATGGAGTCGGCGTAGCGCTCGTAGAGGGTGTGGTAGGTGAACACCACCGGGATCCCCAGAGTGTGACCCTGGCGCAACGCGGCATCCCCCAGCATGAAGGGCTGGTGGCAGTGGATGACGTCGGGGGCAAACTCCCTCAGTGCTGGTCCCAAAATGAAGTCGATGGGCAGCCGCAGGGAAAACGGCCCGTAGGCGTTTTTGATGGCCGGGAGCCGCACCACCGTATCGCTGGACTGTTCGGCGCCTTGGAATTGGGGGGCGAAGATCAAGGTATTGTGGCCCAGGTGGCGAAAGTCTTCTACAAACGTATCGATGGAGCGCTCGACACCGCCGACGATGGGGGCGTAGGTGTTGCTGAACATGGCGATGTTCACGGCGGCGTTCTCCTCAGGACATGGGGACCTGCCCCCGGGGTGACGACAAAGGGCTCAAAGCCCGGTACGGCGGCCCGCACCACGGGAGCTCCGTCGCGCCATTGGCCCTCCACCTGGAGGGTGCGCGAGGCAGCTGGACCCTCGATGGCCACGGTCACGGGACCCCAGGGGGTAGGGGTGGGGCCGAAGCGCAGGGGGGCATCGCTGGACAGCCAGCGGGGCAACAGGCCTGAGCCCACGACGAGTCCATCCCCCTCCTGGCGCACAAATAGGGCCTGGATGATCAACGCCCACTCGGCGGCAGCCCAGCCGTGCTGACCATCCCCCATACAGCCCCCCTTGGTGTGGGGGTGGATGGCTTCGGGCCATTGGCCGGTGGTGGTGGCGAGCCCGGCGACGGTGTCCACCAGTTCCTCGAAGCGGGGTTGACCGGCCCGCAGCAGCACTTGGGCCAGGTGGAGGGTGAGGTAGGCGTTGATCCCCGAGTGGGTCATGTCCTGGAAAAAACCGCCCCCCACTCGGCAGTAATCCATGAGAAAGTTCACCGTGTTGAGCACCCGGGTCTCCCCGGGTGACCACAGGCGCAAGGGGTAATCCACCACCAACGACCCCACGGCTCCGGCGTCCATGCGTCGGTTGGGGGCCGCCGGCAGGGCGCCGCGGCGGCGCTCCTCGGGGATGGCCGCCAGGTGTTTTCGACGGCCTCGAGGTAGGCGGCGCTGACCGCGGCGGCCCGGTGGGGATCCTCTGGGAAACCCTGGGCGCGGAACAGTCGCTCGGCGGCTAAAAGACCCCCGGCAGCCCAGAAATTGTCCCAGTAGTAGTAGTTGTTGGGGCCCAGGTGCTCGGCGCTAAACCCCGCCGGCAACAATCCGGGGTAAACCCCCTTGGGTCCCATGCGTTTGCCGTCCAACCAGCGGGCGGCCCTGCGCAGCCGCTCGGCGAAGCTCGCCGACGGGGCGATCCCCGTGTGGCTCCACAACCGCTCACAGAGCCACAGTACCTGGCCGTTGGAATCCCATTCCCCCTCCTGGGACTCGAAGTAGCCACTGGCGCGCTGCCGCTTGGGAAAGGCCTGTTCGACGATGCGCCAGCAACGCTCGCCGTGGTTGATGCTCAACAGGGCGTTGAGCATCAAACAGGCGTCTCGGTACCAAAAGCGGCGATAGACATAGGGGCCGGGATAGACTTCATGGGGAGACAACAACAGCAAGGTGCGACAGGCCGCCCGATAGAGGTCGACATAGGTGGCTTCGGGCAGCTCCAGAGCCGGCAGATGACGGTCGAACTCGTCCCAGGAACTGGCCCGTGGCCCGGGACCGACCCGGCCCTCTTGGTCCAGGCGTTTGAGTTCTTCTCCCAGGGGGACGCGAATGTCGATGCCCTTGGCGAAGCCACCTGTGGCCCCCTCTTGGAGGGGGAATAGGGCGACGGCGGTGGCCATGCCCACCCGGCAATGGACGTGGTCGCGGATGGCGTTGTGGCCGTTGGTCTGCTGGATGCTGTTGAAGGCGTCGTCTTCGTCGTAGTGGCCCAGGTGGTGTTCTTGGGCGGGTTCGCCAAAGCGCACTTCGTCGGTGCCGTTGACCCGCCAGGTGCGGCCGTTGTCGGCCACCTCGACCCTGTCGATAAATTGGATCCCCTCGCAGTTATAGGGCCTGAGCCCCACCACCAGGTATCCTCCCCTGGGGCTTTGGCCCTCCAGATTCACCCGCAGCACCGGCTGGTGGTCGGCTTCGGAGGAGGCGGCTTCGACGGCCACCCGGGACGACAGCTCCAGGCCGTCTCGCTGAAAGTGGGATGCCACGGTCAAAGGATCGGCGAGGTGCCAATGCTGTTGCACGCCGTCGTCGAGGAGACGGCTGGGCACCAGCTGTTGCCCCTGGTCGTCGACGAGCCAAAACGCCAACGACCAGCCATCGTAAAGGGGGGTCACTAGACCTCGGGGATCCACCAGGGGGTAGAGGGGCAAGTCGGGTAGCCCCACGGCGGTCCAGTTGCGGTGGGTCATGTTGACGTGACTCACCGAGTAGGACCGGGGGATAAACGAAGTGTCTTGGGGATCGAATTGCCGCTGGATCCAATAGGGCCACAGCCAATCCAAATTGTGTTGGATCGCCCGGGTGTTGACGACGCCCCGGGCGTGGAATATCACCCAGGCGCGGACGATTTCTAGCGGTTCGTAGACTTCGGAGGGTTCGGCGAATTGCCGCACCCGCGCCAACAGGGTGACGGGATCCAGCACGCCAAAGCGGCGGCTGGCCCGCCGCAGTAGCCACTTCCAGGGAAACCAGCGCATAGTCCTCTCATCTCTGGGTCGCGGTGAATGCTCAAGGCGAAAGACACTAGTGCCAAATTCATTGCCCTACCCGACCGTAAAAAGTCAATATGCTTGCAATAGACGTCACTGCAAAGTAAATGCCACTGTGAAATAAACGCTCAGATCGAGGGAGGACGCCCCGTTTGGCAACGGGGCTTGGGAGTATTGAGGAGAGAGGGCGGGGGCTTTGTAAAATCTACCAAGTCCGTGGCAGCTTTTGCCCCCGGAATGTCCAGAGAGGGCTCGCTGGGGAGGATGGCGTCGTCAGGTCTTTTCCCAGGCGCTTTGGTCGATGTCCAGGTCGGCGAATTTCGCCGGGTCAAACGTCGGTGTGTCGTTGCCCTGTTTCAACTGCTCGGTGAAGTCCCGTAGGACCCGCAGACCCAAGGGAAACAGCATGCTCAACGTGATGAGGTTGACAAACGCCAAGATCACCATCATGGGCTCGGAGAAAAAGAACACCGCCGTGGCCCCTGGCGCCGAGGCTCCCAAGAAAACGAGCCCCACGATGAGAACGCGGAGAATCTGGCGGGACCACTGGGTACTGGTGAAGACGGTCAGGGCGTTTTCGCCTAAATAGTAGTTGTAGACGATGGAGCTAAAGGCGAACAGCAGTATGGCTGTTGTTAGAAAATAACTACTCCATTCGCCCACGTGGGACACCAGGGATTGTTGGGTCAGGGCGACGCCGTTGATGTCTGCGGCCCCGGGCACATAAACATCTCCCAGGAGGATGATAAACGCCGTGCAAGAGCAAATGAAAATCGTGTCGATAAACACCGACAGGGACTGGACGATACCCTGGTTGATGGGATGGCGCACATAGGCCACGGCGGCGACATTGGGGGCACTGCCAAGGCCGGCCTCGTTGGAAAACAATCCCCGGCGCAGGCCGTTGGCGATGGCGGCGCCGATGCCACCGGCCACCGCCTCTTCAAAGCCCAAGGCATTGCGGACGATGCTCATCACCACCTCCGGGACGCTGGTGATGTTGAGCAAAATGACGACCAAAGCCATGGCGATGTAGCCGATGGCCATCACCGGCACCACCACGTCTAAGACCTTGGCGATGCGTCTGATGCCGCCAAAGACGATGAGGGCGGTCAAGACGGCGAGGACCCCCCCGGTGACGGTGCGCTCGATGCCAAAGCTGTCCTCCATGGCCCCCGCCACGGTGTTGCCCTGGAAGGCGTTAAATCCAAAGCCAAAGGCGGCGATCAGGCAGATGGCGTACAGCACCGCCAGCCATTGGAACTGGGGCCCCAAGCCGTGGATGATGTACTGGGCGGGGCCGCCGCGATAGGTGCCATCGCCTTCGTTGCGCTTGTAGAGTTGGGCCAAGGTGCACTCGAACAAGCTGGTGGCCATGCCGATGAGGGCAATGGCCCACATCCAAAACACCGCGCCAGGTCCCCCCAGGGTGATGGCCACCGCCACCCCGGCGATGTTGCCGCCCCCCACCCGGCCCCCGACGCTGATGAACAGCGCTTCTCGCGAACTGATGTGGTTGCCGGGCTCTATTTGACCACCGGGGAACAATACCCGAAACATGCGTTGGAAAAACTGAAATTGGATAAAGCCCGACGACAGGGTGAAGAACACGCCGAGGATGACCAAAAAGGGCACTAGGGACCAACCCCAGGTGCCGTCGCCGATGATGCTAAAAAACGCCTCGATATAACTCATTATTGTGCCTCGTTGGTGAATGGCCAGCTCGCAAAGGGCCCTCGAGGGGGTCTGGCGCACAAGGCCTGGCTCGAGGAAACTCGAAAAAACTCGACTGGCATCACTACTTATAGACGTGGTGGTGCACCGGGGCAAAGGAGCGGGCCTTAGAACGGCAACGTCGATCCAGCGCGGTGCTAGGTGACAGGCGAACGCTGTGTCGTGGCGAGGCGTTGGAGGTTGACAACCGGCCCTCAGGGCTCAAGGGTCACCAGGGCCCGGGCCCGGTCGATTTTGGCCTGACCCCAGATCTTGGGGGGGGTTGGCGGGTTGCCCTCGATGACTTTGGTCCCCTCGCCCTCGGTCAAGGTCACCGAGCCCCGGTCTGTGGATACCGTGACCTCGCCCTCAAAGACAAAGACCTCGCAGCACTCGTCGAGAGTGCCCCCCCACAAGGTGGTGCCGCGCACCCCGAGGACGGCCACGGGCAGGCGAATTTGAGTCTGGCGCGGGGACGACGCCCCCCGGCCGCTGGTGAACAAAAACGCCCCGCGCAACATCCGCATACCCAGGCGATGTTGCTTCTCCTGGGGTTGATAGATAAATTCATCCACCAAAAGCTCGGTATTCTCCCCCAGGGTGACCTCGCTGCCGTCGGCCAGGCGCACCTCCATGCGCGCCCCGCTTCCCGTGGTGAGGATGTCGCGAAACCGCACCGGCGAACGCGTCGCCAGGGAGCGCCGGTCGTCGCCATAGACGGCGTTGATCCTGGGGACGGCGGCCTCGACGGTGCCGACGACGGGACGTTCCTCGGCCAAGGCCCCGGAACTGCTGGTCAACAGCGCCAAGGCCATAGCCATCCACAGCCCTGGAGGGTTCCCTCTCCTGTGGTCTGAGTTCATCGCTGTAAAGCCCATCTTCTCGCCCTCCTCGGGGTGATTGTCCCAGAGGCGATCCCTTGCGCTCTTGGTTAAAAACGCCCGTTGACCGCCCCTGGATCCGCTGCCTACCCTCGTTGCTGGGGGCGGCGATGTTAAGTGTCGCCGTGGCCCTCCAGGTCGATGACGGTTCACATCAACCGTTGCAATTTCTGCAAGATAAAGCCTACGACTGGCTGCTGGCACACGCCCCCAGGCCCTATGAACCCTTGCCCGTGGTGATCGCCCTGGTCGACGAGGCCAGCCTCCAAGCCGTGGGGGCCTGGCCGTGGCCCCGGGCCCTGTTGGCCCAACTGATGGAGCGCCTCACCGCCGCCGGGGTGGCTGCCGTGGCCTTTGACGTCATCTTCGACGCCCCCGACAGCGCCCATCCCCAGCGCCTGTTGGCGGGCCTCACCGGGGATTTTGCCACCGATCCGGCCTGGCGGGGTCTGTTGGCGCGCCTGCCCGACAACGACCAGCGCTTTGCCCAAGCCCTGGGGCGAGGTCCAGCGGTCATCGGCGCGGTCCTCACCCACCGAGGGGCGGGCCAGTCTCCGGTGGCGGCGGACGCCTGGCCCACCCCCGGCGTCGTGCTCATCGGCGGCTTTCCCCAGGGGATTACCACCTTCTCCGACGCCCTGACCCCCTTGGCCGTCCTGGCGGGCCAAGCCAGCGTCGGCGCCCTCAACGTCTATCCCACCCCCGATGGTCGGGTGCGCCGCGTACCGGTGTTGTTGCGCCGAGACCAAACCCTCTACCCCAGCTTGGCCGTCGAGGCGTTGCGCTTGGCCCTGGGGCAGCGGAACTACGTCCTGCGCCGCAACGACGCCCTGGCCGCCAGTGCCATGACCCTGCGCCTGGGGCCTTTGTTCATTCCCCTCAACGAGCGCGGCGAGATCTGGCTCAACGCCACCTGGGATCGTCCGGAGCGCTATTACCCCGCCCACCGGTTGTTGGATCCCGACGTCGACTTGAGTCCCCTCGAAGGGGCCATCGTGTTGGTGGGCACCGAGGCCATCGGTTTGGGGGATCGCCAGGTGAGTCCCCTGGGGGAGGCGGTACCCGGGGTGGCGATCCACGCCCAAGTGCTGGAGCAACTGCTCCTCAATGCCCATGTGCTGCGTCCCCCCTGGGCCGAGGCGTTGGAGCTTTGGCTGCAGTTGGGGCTGGGGCTCGGCCTGGCCATCGCCGTGGGATGGCTGGGGATCTTGACCTCGGCGGGGGTCTGCGGCCTCCTCGTCGCCGGCCAGTGGTGGGCCGCCCACTACGCCTTTGGCCACCACGGCTTGATCTTCGACCCCTTGACCCCGACCCTGACTTTGGTGGGGGTATTTTCCGCCGTCGCCCTGGCCCGCCATTGGCAAAGCGAGCGCCAGCGCCGCTTTATCCGCCAGGCCTTCGCCAGCTACGTGCCTCCGGCCTTGGTGGAGCACCTGTTGCAAAATCCCCGGGCGTTGCGGGTCGGCGGCGAGCGCCGCCACTGTAGCTTTGTCTTCACCGATCTGGCCAACTTCACCCCCCTGGTGGAGGACTGCGACCCCGAGCGCCTGGTCGCCGTGCTCAACGCCTACCTCGAGGCCATGATCGACATCGCCTTTCGCCACCAGGGCACCGTCGACAAGTTGATGGGGGATGCGGTGTTGGTGATGTTCTCGGCGCCGGTGACCCAGCTAGACCACGCCCACCGGGCCATCCGCTGTGCCCTGGCCATGGATGGGTTTGCCGTGGCCTTTGCCGACCGCCAGCGGGCCCTGGGCATCCCCTTTGGCCACACCCGGATCGGCGTCCACAGCGGCGTGGTCACCGTGGGTAACTTCGGCGGCCAAAAGCGCTTTGACTACACCGCCGTGGGGGATGCCATCAACACCGCCGCCCGCCTCGAGGGGGCCAACGAGGGGCTGGGGACGCGGATTTGCCTGAGTGAAGAAGTGGTGGCCCACCAGCCGAGTCTCCCCAAACGTCCCGTGGGTAAGCTCCTCCTCAAGGGCAAGCGCCGGGCCGTGGCGGTCTTTGAGCCCTGGACGCGCCCTGACCCCGAGTACTTGGCGAACTACTGCCGGGCCTATGGGCTGCTGAGCCACGCCCCCACGGCGGCCCAGGGGGCCTTCCAGGCCCTGGCATCGGCGCGGCCCGACGACCCCCTGGTGCAGTTTTATCTGCGACGCCTCGGGCGTGGCCAGGGGGGGGTTGAGATCGACTTGGGCTGAATATCCCTATCCCCCCTACCCAAGAGGGCGCTTCTCGCCCCAAAGACTGTGTTATGGTCCCGACAAGTGCCCGATCAGCCACCGGCTCCCCCATGCTCCACGAACTCGGCAGTCTCATTGGCCTGTTGGCCCTTTCCGTGATCGTCATCTCCCTGTTCCGCCGGCTACATCTCCCCCCCATTTTGGCCTATCTGGCCACGGGTATCGGTCTCAGTCCCTGGCTGTGGGTCGACCCCCACCTGCGAGAAGAGCTCCGGGAGCTCGGCGAGCTCGGGGTGGCGTTGTTGCTGTTCTCCATTGGCTTGGAGTTTTCCCTCAAACAGGTCTGGGCCATGCGTCGCACCCTGTTTGGCCTGGGGGGCGCCCAGGGGTGGGGGGGGGCGGTCTCCGGGGGGCTCCTCGGCGGGGGCTGAGGGGGCGAGGTTGGCGGTGGGTGGGTGGTGGGGGGGGGCCTGGCGAGGGCGGGGGCGGGCGGGGGGGGGG
>JBHJHK010000207.1:0-2258 GCA_050330975.1 Candidatus Competibacterales bacterium
GCCGTTGGAGCCAGGGGGATACCCCCTTGGCGACTGTCCTGGGGGACGCTGAGGCATTCGCCACCGAAAGGCTGCCCCGGCTGTTGATCAGCGGCCACGCCGAGGCGAGCGTGCTGGAAGAGGCGGCCTCCTTGGTGGGCATCCCGGCCCACCTCATCTGTCAACTCGGGGGACGCCTGCCACCTAGTCGCTTCTCCCGGGAGCTCCTCGCCCATCGAGGTCTGGTGGGCGGCCTCTACGATGCCAGCGTCACCGCGCGGGACCCCTTCCCCCACCGCGAGCGCTACCGCGGCCCAGACCCGACCCTGTTTGGCATCGAGCGGGTCTTTACGGCCGGCATCAACACCCACCTTCGGCGCACCCTCCAGGTCGACACCGAGCGGGATTATCACCTGTTGAGTATGGCCGTCAACAAGGCCTGGAAAATCGACGGCGAGCGCCACGCCCTGGAGAGCCAGGTGGGCGCCGCCGACGATCTCCGCTACGCCATGAGCTTAAACCCCCACATGCAGGTGCGGATCTCCCACGGCTACTACGACCTGGTGACCCCCTACTTTTCCTCCAACAGACTCGCCGGGCTCATGGGCCTCGGCGGTGATGCCCCAACGGGCAGGGCAGAGTCTCCCGTAGGGGCCCCGGCGGTGTACGGCAACTTGAGCCTCAAGCACTACCTCGGCGGTCACATGTTCTACACTTGGGATGCCTCGCGGCGCGCCTTTCGCGACGACATCCGCCATTTCTACAGCCGCGCCCAATCCCCTACCCCGGGGCGCGGAGAGGGTTTGCCATGAGCTTAGAGGCCATCAGTGTGGTGTTGCTGTTGGTGACCTGTATTCCCCACTTGACCCTGGCTTTGCCCCGCTAGTTGGGTTGGGGCATCCAAAACCGCTGCCTGCTCGCCAAACCCTTTAATATGTGGCTCAATACCCCCTGTTCCACGGTGGTCGACCATGGCCGACGTGGCAACAGCAAGGACAAAAACCACCAGGGGAGAAAATCCATGAAGCGCATCGTGCTGTCTACTCTGCTTGCGATGGGCATCGCGGGTAACTGCCACGGCCAGTTTCCCACTAGCTTGATCACCGCCACCCCCGAAGAGGGCTTTGCCCTGGCCATCACCCTCTCTCGGCTCGGGGTCAAGCATACCCAGCCCGACATCAACGTCTTGCGCCAGCTGCGTCCCACCTACGCCAACGACGCCGATAGTCTCATCGCCGCCAGCCAGGTCATCGCCATCCACTTCCAGACCATCGCCGCCGCCAACGACTACTGGCGCCAGCCAGAGGGCGAAGCGCCCCAGCCCTGAGGGGCTATTTTTGCTCTGAGTCTGGCCCTCTCCCACCGGCCTGATCAAAAGAGGTGGGCGGGCCCAACACCACATCGTACTCCCGGGCCAACGCCGCCACTAGACGGGGCACAAACTGCCCCTCTCGGCCCGGGGTCAAGGCTTGGTAGCGGGCGTCCACTGCTTCGACAAGGGCCTTTGGGCCGGCGACAGTTTCGGCCAATCGCCGGTAGTAGCCCACGTCCTTGGCGGCGTTGGCCAGGGTGAACTGAAACCCCGCCTCATCGCCGTCCAACAGCCACGCCGTGAGCTTTTGGAAGGTGTTGCTGTTGGCGCCCCCCGCTGAGACCACCGTCCGCAACGCCGCCAAATCCACCCCGGCCTTGGTGGCCACGGTCAAGGCCTCGGCCAACAGCGCCGCCGTGCCCAGGGAAATGAAATTGTTCACCAGCTTCAGGGCATGCCCCGACCCCGGGGGCCCCACGGGGAAGATGTTCTCGCAAAAGGCCTCCAGCACCGGCTGCACCCGGGCCAAGGCCTCGGGCTCGGCACCCACCAACGCGTTGAGACGCCCCTCGGCCGCCTCCTTGGGGGTGCGGGTCAAGGGCGCATCCACCAAGCTCCAACCCCGGCTGGCCAGCTGGGCGTGGAGCCTGCGGGTGGAGGCGGGGTCGGCGCTGGTGCAGTCCACCACGGTGAGGACACCCTTGCCACTGTCCAGTAAGCCCCCGCGGCCGGTGACCACCGCCTCCACGGCCTCGGAGGTGGGCAAGCACAACACCACCACCTCCGCCCAGTCGGCCAAGGCCCGGGGATGGGCCAGCTCCACAGCGCCGGCAGCTACCAACGCCTCCACCCCCGCCCCCCCGCGGTGGCCCCCCCCCCCCCCGTGAAAACCCCCCCCCCCCCCCAAAAGGGCCCGCACCCCCCCCCCCGGGCCCCCGGGCCCCGGGGGCCCGCCGCGGAATGGCGC
>JBHJHK010000208.1:0-2371 GCA_050330975.1 Candidatus Competibacterales bacterium
ATGGGGCCACCCCAGCGCAGGTGGGGGCGCGCCTCATCCCCGCGGTCCCCCAACCCACGGGCGAGCTCTAGGGGGGGGCCGGCCCCCCGGCGGCGCCGGCCCCCGGCGCCCGGCTGTTGGACCCGGGTCAGCTGGCCAACCTGGGCAACCTAGAACTGGTGGCCCGCACGGTGGTGACGGGGTTTTTGAGTGGCCTCCACCGCACCGCCGTCAAGGGGGCATCCACGGAGTTCGCCGAGCACAGGCCCTACCAGCCCGGGGACGATTTGCGGCGCTTGGACTGGCGAGTGTACGCCCGCCGGGATCGGCTCTACATCAAAGAGTACGAAGCCGAATCCAACGCCCCGTTGACGTTGCTCTTGGACGTCTCACGCTCCATGGCCTTTACCACCCGCCGGGTCACCAAGTTCGACTACGCCCGCTTTGCCGCCGCGGCCCTGGCGTGGCTGGGCCACCGCCAGCGGGACCGCATCGGGCTCATCCCCTTCGCCGATCGCCCCCTGGATACCCTGCCCGCCGGCCGCGCCCCCTGGCCGCGGCCCCTCCACGCCCTGGAGCGCCTCACCCCGGCGGGTTCGGGCAACATCGAGGCCGTGGCCCAAGCGGCCTTGAGCGCTCGCCGGCGGGGCATCGTCGTGGTGCTGTCGGACTTCTACGCCGAGCCCCTGGCCGTTGCCCAAGCCCTAGACGCCTGGCGGCTGCGGGGCCATGACGTCATCGCCCTCCACATCCTAGACCCCGGAGAATGGGATTTGCCCTTCGACGGCCAGCTCACTTTTGAAGATCTGGAGTCCGGCGTCCAACTGGCCACGGATCCCGACCGCATCCGGACCCGTTACCGGGAGCGGCTCACCCACCACCGGGATACCCTGGCCACCACCTTGGGAGCCCGGGGGATGAGTTACGCCCTGGTGACCACCGATCAGCCCCTGGACGGCCTGTTGCAGCGCTTTTTGCACCAACGGGCCCGGCGGCGGCGTTAAAGCCTCCACCGGCCCCTTACCCCCCACCGTAAAGCCCTATCCCCAGCAGCCCCCGAGCCATGACCGTCCTCGTCCCCGCTGCCCTCCTAGCCCTTTTAGCCCTCGCCGTGCCCTTGTGGGTCCACTGGGTCCAGCGCCGCAGCACCAAAGCCACGGCCTTTCCATCGCTGATGTTTCTCGAGGATTTACAGGTGCGCCACCCCCGCCGCCGGCCGCTGGAGCGCTGGCCACTGCTGTTGTTGCGCTGCCTCGCCCTGGGCCTTTTGGTGTTGGCCTTCGCCCATCCAGTGCTCCAGGGAGAGGGGGCGTTGCTCGGCGGGACGACCCAGCGGGACGTCATCGTCGCCGTGGACCGCTCCTATAGCATGGGCTACGGCGACCATTGGTCCCGGGCGTTGGCCGCCGCCGCCGATGTGGTGGCGAGCCTCGGCACCGGCGATCGCGGGGCGTTGGTGTGGTTTGACGGCCGGGGGGAAATCGCCGTGGATCTCACCGCCGACCACGCCGTCCTCGAAGCCGCCCTAGCCCGCGGGCCCCCGGGGCCCGGGGCCACCGACTTCCGGGCTCCCCTCGACAGCACCTTTCAATTGCTGCGCCCCGACGACCAGCCGGAGGCACCCCCCGGTCCCCGGGAGACCCGGCTGGTGGTGATCTCGGACTTTTGGGGCCCCAACCTACCCTCCGACGTCCCCTTGCCCCCGGGCGTCGCCCTGGAAACCGTGGCAATTCGCTCGGCGGACCCCGTCAACCTGGCGGTGGTGGCCATCGATCCCCCCGCCGAGACCGCCGATACCCCCACCGATACCCCCACCGAGCCCGCTCCGGGCTCCCTGGCGGTGCGGGTGGCCAACACCGGCACCCGCCCCCTGGCACCGGGGGTGGCGACGGTGGCCTTGGCCGTGGATGGCCAGCGCCGGCATCAGCTCCCCCTAGAGGCCGCCCTAGCCCCGGGAGAGATGGCGACGGTGGCCTTCCCCGCTCCCCCCAGCCGGGGGGACGTCGCCGTGGTGGCGACGGTGGCAGCCCCCGCTGATGCCGATGCCCTGGCCGCCGACAACCGCTTCTATCGCGTCCTGGGCTCCCCCCCGGCCCTCAATGTGGCCCTGGTGAGCGCCGGGGATGGGGACGACCGCTACCTCAAGGCGGCCTTGGCCGTGGCCGAGGCTCCGGTCTTCCAGGTGACCACCATCGCCCCCGGCGAACTGACCGTCGATCACTTGCGTCGCCATCGGGTGGTGATCCTCAACGACGTACCCCCCCCGGGCAACCAGTGGCGGGCGACGCTGGGGAACTACATCAAAGGCGGCGGGGGGGTCTGGGCCATCGCCGGGGCGGGGGCGCGGGGGCTCTGGCCGGGGGGCGAAGCCGGTTATTTGCCAGGTGACCTG
>JBHJHK010000209.1:0-4103 GCA_050330975.1 Candidatus Competibacterales bacterium
GCGCACCAAGCGATCGAGACGCAGTTCCAGGCACCCCCCGCCCTCAGCGCGGGCCAATAGGTGCTCCGCTCGATGGCGGATGCACAAATCCAAAGGCAACAGACCCATCACGTGGAGCCCCCCCCAACCGTCGCGCCAGGCGATGCGCAGGCGCTCACCCCGCAACACAGCCAGCTCAAAACGAGCGTAGAGTTCGCAGTCGATGGGGATGTAAGCGTCATCCATCATGATCGTCGATCCCAGTATCGCGGGGAAGCGAGTTGTAGGCAACGCCCCCTCAGGGGTTTTCTGGAGTGGCTTCGAGGTGTTGGAGTTGTCCGTCGACAACGGCAACGGCGAGGACGATGGGTTGACAGCAGACCTGGCAGTCCTCGACGTACTGTTGATCCCCCGCCGAGCAGTCGACGGGGGTCGCAAAGGCCTCGCCGCAATAGGGGCAGTGGACGGTGGCCCACTCAAGCACGGCTGGCCTCGGCACCTAGGGCGGTAGACTCCCCGGGATCGAAGACCCCGGGATCGAACATGGCCACCAAATCGTCGAGGAAGCGCAGACCACGGGGCGTGGCCCGCAAGATGGGCCCCGGGGT
Organism: Candidatus Competibacterales bacterium; assembly: GCA_050330975.1. Classification (GTDB taxonomy): domain Bacteria; phylum Pseudomonadota; class Gammaproteobacteria; order Competibacterales; family Competibacteraceae; genus JBHJHK01. The sequence goes on from JBHJHK010000209.1 coordinate 588, forward strand.
CAAAAGGCTGCGGGCCAAGGCACAGGTCAAGGCCGACTGCCAATGGGCCAGGGCCACCCCCGTGCGGGCCTCGAACAGCGTCGCGGGGACCCCCTCCACGAGGCGCAGGGCGTTCATGGCAAACTCGAGGCCCCGCTCTGCCTTCGGCACGGCGTGCTCGCCGCCCACGGCCGCGGTTGCTGCGCCGACCCGAGCCTGGTAGTCCCGGGGATGCTTGAGCTTCCAGCGCCGGAGGATGCGGTTATTGGCCGGATCGCTGAGTTTGCCGTGGGCTCCGGCACCGATACCCAAGTAATCGCCAAAGCGCCAGTAGTTGAGGTTGTGGCCGCAGCGCTGGCCGGGAAGGGCGTAGGCCGACACTTCGTAGTGGACAAACCCCGCCGCCGCCAGGCGCTCTCGACACGCCACCCCCATGGCCCAAGTGGCCTCATCATCGGGCAGGGGGGGAGGATGGCGGTGAAAGAGGGTATGGGGCTCAAGGGTCAGTTGGTAGTGGGAAATATGCCCGGGCCCCAGGGCGATGGGGCGCTAGATATCGGCCAAGGCCTGGGCGGGGGTCTGGGTGGGCAGACCGTACATCAAGTCGACGTTGATCCGCTCAAAACCCGCCGCCCGGGCGATCTCCACGGCCCTTGTGGCCTCGCGGCCACCGTGGATGCGCCCCAAACGGGATAGCTTGTCGTCGTCAAAGCTCTGGACGCCGATGGACAAGCGATTGACCCCAGCGGCGCGAAAGGCGCGAAACCGCCCGGCCTCCACGGTGCCGGGGTTGGCCTCCAGGGTGATCTCCGTCTGGGCTGGCACCACCATTCGCCGGTCGACAACCGCCAACAACTCGGCGATGGCCTCGGGGGAAAACAACGATGGGGTACCGCCGCCGATGAAAATCGATTCGAGCGCCAGAGGGCGCCCGAGTTGCGCCAACCGGGCCAGCTCGGCTTCAAAGTCGGCCACCAAGGCCGCTAGGTAGGCCCCCTCGGGGAGATCGCCGGGGGCGCGGTGGGAGTTAAAATCGCAGTAGGGACACTTGCGCACACACCAGGGGATGTGGACGTACAGGCCCTGGGGAATGTCACAAGCCAAGGCGGTCAACGCTGCCTCTCCAGAGCTTGTACCAGGGCGGCAAGGGCGAGCCCGCGGTGGCTACAGCGGTTCTTGGCGGCCAAGTCCAGCTCGGCGGCGGTGACGCCGTGGGCGGGGGAATAGAACACCGGATCGTAGCCAAACCCCCCCTCGCCCCTGGGGGCGTCGATGACTTCCCCCTCCCAAGCCGCCTGGGCGATGAGGGGGGTGGGATCGTCAAAGGTTCTCAACCACACCAAGGCGCACCAAAAGCGCCCGAGCCAGGGGCGGGGGTGGGATCCCAGGGCGGTCAATAGCCGTTCCACATTGGCGGCATCGCTGGCCCCTGTACCCCCATAGCGGGCCGAGTGGATACCGGGGGCCCCTTGGAGGCAATCGACGCACAACCCCGAGTCGTCGGCGATGGCGGGCAGCCCGCTGTGGGCAGCGGCGTGGCGGGCCTTGAGGAGAGCGTTTTCCACAAAACTGAGGCCGGTCTCGGCCACTGGTGACACCCCGAGTTCCCCCTGGAGTACCACCTCTAGACCCAAGGGCGCCAGCAGGGCGCCGAGTTCGCGGCCCTTGCCGGCGTTGCCCGTGGCCAACACCACCCGCGTCACACCTTGCCCCTGGGTCAGCCCAAGGTCTTCAGTAGCCATATTGTCAAGTCAACCCCAAGATCTCGCGCTGCCGCTGGAGCAGGAGGTCGATCCCCTTGCAGCCCAGCTCGAGCATGGCGTCGAGTTCACTCTTGCGAAAGGCGTGGCCCTCGGCGGTTCCCTGGATCTCCACAAAGGCCCCCGCGTCGTTGAGGACCAAGTTCATGTCGGTTTCCGCCTCGGCGTCTTCGGCGTAGTCGAGGTCGAGGACCGGCGTGCCCCGATAGATACCCACCGACACCGCCGCCACCTGGCCGTGGAGGGGGTTGCGGGTGATGGCGCGCTTGACCAACAAATGGCGCACCGCCTCCGCCAGGGCGACAAAGCCACCGGTGATGGAGGCGGTACGGGTGCCGCCGTCGGCTTGGATGACGTCGCAGTCCAGGGTGATGGTGCGGTCCCCTAGGGACTGGAGGTCGACGGCGGCCCTCAAGCTGCGGCCGATGAGGCGCTGGATCTCCAAGGTGCGCCCCCCCTGCTTGCCCCGGGCGGCCTCCCTGAGGTTTCGGGTGTGGGTGGCGCGGGGCAGCATGCCGTATTCAGCCGTCACCCACCCACCTCCGGAGCCCTTGAGAAACGGCGGCACCCGTTCTTCGACGCTGGCGGTGCAAATCACCTGGGTGTCCCCATAGCTGATGAGCACCGAGCCTTCGGCGTGCTTGTTGTACTGGCGCTGGATGTGCACCGGGCGCAGCTCATCGGGTGCTCGACCACTGGGACGCATAAAGACCTCGAACGCCTTCTCGATCATGGAAAAATGCCGTGGGAAGGCGAAGTATACCTCAATAGCCCCACAACGCGTGGCCCGATGACGTCTTTGGGCCATCGCCCCCGGGGGATAACCCCGGCGGGTCTTTGTGGGTGTTCCAAGGCGAAATGAGTTAATATGACACCAGATCCACGGCGGGGAGCGGGAATGATTCGCAGTATGACGGCCTTCGCCCGCCAGAGCCTGCGGGGCGAGTGGGGTACGGTGACCTGGGAATTGCGCTCGGTCAACCACCGCTACCTCGAACCGTTCCTGCGCCTTCCCGACGCCCTGCGCCCCCTGGAGGGGGCGGTGCGCGAACGCCTCAACGAACGCCTCAAGCGCGGCAAGGTGGAGTGCAGTCTGCGCTTTGAGGCCGGTCCCCGCACCTTCACCGGCCTCGCTCTAAACCGCCCCCTAGCCGAACGGCTGGTGGCCCTGGGGCGAGAACTCGAAGGGCTGACCGGCCATCCCCATGGGTTGCAGCCCGGGGATTTGCTCCGTTGGCCGGGCATCGTCGACGAACCCGACCTCGACACCCAAGCCCTCATTCCCGACGTCATGGTTTGTCTCGACCAAGCCCTGGACGACTTAATCGCCACCCGAGAGCGGGAGGGGGATCGCCTCAAGGCTTTGTTGTTATCCCGCTGTCGGGCCGTGGCCGATTTGGTCTCGGCGGTGCGCCAACGCCGCCCCCAGGTCCTGGCAGCCATTCGCGACCGCCTCACCGCCCGCCTGGCCGAATTGCCCGCCAACCCCGACCCCTATCGACTCGAACAGGAGTTGGTGCTAGTGGCCCAGCGGTTGGATGTCGACGAAGAACTCGACCGCCTCGACGCCCTACTGGTGGAATTCCGCACCGCCTTGGGCCGGGATGAGCCCGTGGGACGGCGCTTGGACTTCTTGCTCCAAGAATTCAACCGCGAAGCCAACACCCTGTCGTCCAAATCCCACGACACCGAAACCACCCGTGCCGGCGTCGAGATCAAAGTGCTCATCGAACAGCTGCGTGAACAGGTGCAAAACCTCGAGTGACGGAGCCGGGCG
>JBHJHK010000210.1:0-8932 GCA_050330975.1 Candidatus Competibacterales bacterium
GTTGAGCGCAGACGTGGAGGTTGTGAGTTCGTCATTGCCCGATTAATTGGCAGTCGTCGACGATGAATCCGCCCCTGGCCGCTCCGCCCAGGCGGGGGTTAGGCCGGCGGCGGCCCCCAGCTACAAGGCCTTTACCACCGCCTTTGACGAGGTGGTGGACGCCCCAGAGCTCTGCGACACCGAGGAACTCACCAGGCTTCGGGCCAAGCTCGACCAGCGCTTGGCCCACCTCCAGGGCATGGTGGGGCGCTTGGCCCACCGCCTCCAACGCCACCTCATGGCCAAGCAGCGCCGCTCGTGGGAGTTCGACCTCGACGAAGGCATCTTGGATGCCCGGCGCCTCACCCAGGTGATCGTCAACCCCACCACGCCGTTGTCGTTCAAGCGCGAGTCCGAGGCCGCCTTCCTCGACACCGTGGTGACCTTGCTCATCGACAACTCCGGTTCCATGCGGGGTTGGCCCATCACCGTGGCGGCCATGAGCGGCGACATGATGGCCCGGGTACTGGAGCGCTGTGGGGTCAAGGTGGAAATCTTGGGCTTTACCACCAAGGCCTGGAAGGGAGGGGAAGCCCGGGAGGCCTGGCTTCGAGCCGGTAAACCCCCCAATCCCGGCCGCCTCAACGAGCTGCGCCACATCGTCTACAAGGCCGCCGACGCCCCCTGGCGGCGCACCCGGCGCCACTTGGGACTGATGCTCCAAGAGGGAATCCTCAAGCAGAACATCGACGGCGAGGCCCTCATTTGGGCCCACCAGCGGCTGATGCACCGCCCCGAGGAGCGGCGGATTTTGATGGTGATCTCCGATGGCGCCCCCGTGGACGACGCCACTTTATCGGCCAACGTGGCCAACTACCTGGACAATCACCTGCAACAGGTGATCCGCGAGATCGAAGACCACTCTTCCATTCAGTTGGCCGCCATCGGCATCGGCCACGACGTCACTAGCTACTACCGCCGAGCGGTGACCATCGCCGACCCCGAACAGCTCAGCGCGACCTTGATGAACAAATTGGTCGAACTCTTCGACGAGCGGCCCGCGCCAAGGCGACGGGGATCCGGCCGGGGGATGTTCTGATGGGTCGGGCCCCGTTAGCGGCTCGGCGGTAATGAAGTTATAATGCTGGGCTATTTACTCAACAGATCATCACCCTGAGACCTAAGGTTTCCCTCGGAGAATTCTCCCATGCGGCAGTCCGCCTCCTGCACCTCCTACGACCCGGTGTGGTCCCAAATCCGCCGCGACGCCGAGGCCCTCATTCTCCACGAGCCCCTGGTGGGAGGGCTTGCCCACCGGGTGGTGCTGGGCCAGCCCGATCTGGAGCGGGCGTTGAGCTACCACCTGGCCCAAAAGCTCGCCAACTGGGAGGTCCAATCGGTGGAGTTGCGCCAGACCTTCGACGAGGTCCTGGATCAAGAACCCACCATTGGCCACGCCGTGCGGGCCGACCTAGTGGCGGTGTTGGAACGCGATGCCGCCTGCAATAGCTATTTGGAGCCCCTGTTGTACTTCAAGGGCTTTCAGGCCCTCCAGGCCTACCGCATCGCCCACCAGCTGTGGCAGCGGGGTCGCCACCACGGGGCGCTGCTGCTGCAAAACCGCATATCGGAGGCGTTCGGGGTCGACATTCACCCGGCAGCCCGCATCGGCCGCGGCATCTTGATCGACCACGCCACGGGGGTGGTCATCGGTGAGACGGCGGTGGTGGACGACGACGTATCCCTGCTCCACAGCGTGACCTTGGGGGGCACCGGCAAGGAGACCGGCGACCGCCACCCCAAGGTGCGCCAAGGGGTGCTGATCGGCGCCGGGGCCAAAATTCTGGGGAATGTCGTCATCGGTGCCGGGGCCCGGGTGGGGGCCGGCAGCGTGGTCCTCAAGGACGTTCCCCCCCACTGCACCGTGGCCGGGGTACCCGCCCGGGTGGTGGGTTGCGCCGGCTGCGACCGCCCCTCCCACGAGATGGATCACCTCATCGGCGGGACGTCTTGAAACCCTCTCTTTGAAACACTGCAATAATCCATGACAAGCCCTCGCGACGGGCGAGTCGCCGTCGCAGCGAAGACGCCCTGGCACCGTTGGCTGGCGCAAATCCTGGAGCTTTTGCTGACGCCGGTGGACATCGACGTCCAGACCGAATGGGAATTGCTCAGCGAGCCACCGCGGGCGGATATTCTACTGCTGCGGCGCCGCGGTCGACCCTGGACCCCAGAGCAACGCGAACGTCTGGCCGATGGACTGCGGGACACCGCGGCCGAACATTTGCTGTTGGAGTTCAAGTACACCGAAAGTATGGACTTGGACACCCTGCAACAAACCCTGGCCTACGATTATTTTTATCGAACCCGCCAAGCCCTGGTCCGCGGGCAACTAGCGAGCTTTGTCGTCAGCGCCAAGACACCTGTGGCTGGCTGGCAGCAACGCTACCACTACGCGCCGACGGCACTGGCGGGGGTTTATCGCGGTCTCAATCCCTACAACGAGCCGCTCCGGGTTATCCTACTCAACGAACTCGCACCGACGGCGCACAATGCCTGGTTCAAATGCTTTGCCAGTCGGCGACGCCAGGTGCGTCTGGCCCTGGAGCTCATGCGTGATTCACCGCTGCTGCAGCAATCGGCAGCCCTGCGGAAAATCTTAGCCGCCCTGTTGAGGAGGTTGATGATGAATCCCAACGACGTTATTGACGATGAAGAGATCACCGCCGAGGACTACCGGCAACTGAGCGAGGAATTTTTACACTTTGTGCTGGAGACGACACCGGAGCTGGTAACGCCGGCGTTGGGGGCCCAAAACCTCGACAAGTTGACGCCCGAGCAGCGACTCGCCGGCCTGGACCCCGAGCAGCGACTCGCCGGCCTGGATCCAACGACGATTCGGGAGTACCTGAAAGCTCTGGAAAAGAAAAGCTGACAGTGACCTCTCCAATCGCCGCGTCCTCGCGATTCTCCCGGGTTTCTGTATCGAATCCTTCGTGGACCTCGCAGCCCGTGCTCCTTCGAAGCTCTTCTCCGGAAGCGGGCGACTAAATCTCTCAACCAAGTCACCCCTCTCCCACACCGTCGGTGTGAGAGAGGGGCCGGGGGTGAGGGCCGCTGGGAAACGGCCCCCAACGCGGAAGCAGGATTTCGCGGAAGACCCAGAGGAGCCAAATCCCAGTCGCCTTGCTGGGGAGGTTGATGATGAATCCCAACCGCGTCCTCGCGATCCCTCCCGAGTTTCCACGTCGGAGAAGATTTGAACAACGTCCCCCAGAGACCACTCCAAAACCCCTAAATCGCTGTTTTTTTTGGTTTTGGAGATCTTTTATGCATGCCACCCCCCTCGCTCTCCTCGGACTCGCCGGGGTTTTGATCGCCGCAAGCCTCGCTCCCCACGAGGCCCATGGCCAAACCGGACTCAGGTCCCCCTCGCCCCGCATCGACGTGCCGTCCCTACAGCGCCAGCGCTTGGGGCGCACCATCGATCGCCAGCAGCTCCAGCTAGATCTGCGCCAATACCAAGGGCAGGTGGGCCAGCCGGACCTCGACCTCGGCCAACGTCTGGAGCTCAACCGGCTGCAAAGCCAGCAACACCAGCGCCTGCGGACCCTAGAGCAGCGCCAACGCCAACGCCAGCAAGCCGATTCCACCCCCCCCCAGTCCACCCCTTCCCCGTCGTCGCTATTTCTCGACGGTCACATCGACCGGCGCTTGATCCAAGAGGATGTGGCCGTCACCGCCGAGGAACGGGCCCAAGAGCAATTCGACGCCGAACCCAACCGGGCACCGGGGCTGCGCAACGACTTTTTGAGCGAGCAACAGCGCCGCAGTTCGGGCATCTCCCGGCGGTGAGAGCCCCCTCGATGGCGCGATGAGGGGATATCCCCGGGACCAACAGTGATAGAATATCCCCATTAACTCCATGGCTTCATCCCCGGGGGAATTCTATGGTCGCCGACGGGCTCGCCGCCTGGCTCACCGCCTGGCTCACCTCCTTGGGCACCGTCGAACTGGTGCTGTTGACCATCGCCGTGGTCACCACGGCGATTTTGCTCCTCCAGACCCTGTTGGCCTTTTTCGACGTCGGTGTAGCCACCTTTGACGAAGCCACGGGGGAAGGGGTAGGGGGGTATTTAAACCTCCGCAACGCCATCGTCACCATCGTGGGGTTTTCCTGGTCGGTATTGGCGTCTTTGGACGCCGGTTTAGGGGTGTTGCCCACCACCGCCATCGGCGTGGCGGTGGGGGGCGTGTTCTTCGCCAGCGCCGTGGTGGTGATGCGGGGCTTTGCCCGGCTGGAACACACCGGGAGTTTGGGTCCCGAGGCGCTGGTAGACCGCCCCGGGGTGGTCACCGTCGCCGTCCCCGCCCCCGGCGACTCCAGCCGGCACCACGGCAAGGTGATGATTTCCACGGCCACGGGGCGCCAGGTGGAAATGGACGCCCGGCTCACAACAGGGGAGCGCCTCGGGCGCGGTACCCCCGTCGTGGTGACCCAGGTGGTGGGTAGCCAGGTCATCGTCGCCCCCACACCCCCTCAATGATTTCCCCTCGAGCTTGACAGCCAAGGATTCGACATCCCATGGAAACACTCGGCGTTTTACTGTTGCCCATCTTGGCGGTGGTGGCCTTCTTCGGCATGGTGGGCCTGCTCAAATCCCGCTATATCACCTGCCCCTCCAACCAAATTTTGGTCAAATACGGCCGGGTGGGCAAAGGCCGCTCGGCGGCCACCTACCACGGGGGCGCCACCTTTGTCTGGCCACTGATCCAGCAAAAGGCCATGCTGGACCTCACCCCCATCACCACCGATATCGACCTGAAAAACGCCCTGTCCAAGCAAAACATCCGGGTCAACGTCCCCTCTCGTTTCACCTTTGGCATCGGCACCACCGAAGAACTCATGAGCAACGCCGCCGAGCGGCTGTTGGGCCTGGGGCAAGACGCCATCGAAGAGATCGCCCGGGACATCATCTTCGGCCAGCTGCGGGCCACCTTGGCCACCATGGACATCGAGGAGATCAACGCCAACCGGGAAATCTTTGAAGAAAAGGTCACCGATAACATCGAATCGGAGCTCAAAAAGGTGGGCCTGCGGGTGATCAACGTCAACATCACCGACATCCAAGACGAGTCGGGCTATATCAGTGCCCTGGGGGAACGGGCCGCCGCCGAGGCCATCAACCGGGCCAAGGTGGAGGTGGCGGAACAAGTCCGGGACGGGGAGACCGGGGCGGCCAACGCCAAGCAAGAAGAGCGGGTCAACGTGGCAGCGGCCAACGCCAAGGCGGTGACCGGGGAGAATCAGGCGGCGGTGAGCATCGCCGACTCCGACGCCCAGCGCCGAGAGGCCGAGGCCGAGGCCAAGCGTCGGGGGGACGCCGCCGAAGCCGTCAAGTCCGCCGCCGCCACCAAGGCCGGTCACGAGGCCGAGCGGGAAACCGAACTGGCCCGGGCGGAACGGGTCAAGGCCGCCCAACAGGCCGATGTCATCGTCCCCGAGCAAATTGCCCGGGAGCAGACCGAAATCAAAGCCGCCGCCGACAAAGCCCGCACGGTGTTGGCCGGAGAGGCCGCCGGGGAGGCCCGGCGCGCCGAGCAACGGGGGGTCGCCGAGGGTTTGTCGGCGGTGTTGTCCAGCAAGGCCGAGGGCCTGGCCAAGGTGGTGGAGGCCGCTGGGGGCCGACCCGACCAAGCGGCGCTCCTTTTGGTGGTGGAGCAACTCCCCGAGGTCGCCCGCCTCCAGACCCAGGCCATCGCCAATATCCGCTTCGACAAAATTGTGGTTATGGACCAAGGGGCCCAGGGGACCGATGGGTCCACCACGGCGGCGTGGCTATCCAACCTCACCAAAGCCCTGCCAGGCCTCCACGAAGTGGCGGATATGGCGGGACTCAAGCTCCCCGAGGCTTTGGGGGCGAGCTTGGAGGGCCAGAGTCGAGGGCACTCCGGGGGTTTCGCCGTGAGGGAACGCTTTGACCAACCCACCACGCCTCCCTCCCCGGCGGCGGTGAATACCGCTGTAACCTCGGGGGAAACGGGGGAAGCGCCCGCTTGAGGGCCCTCCCCCCCGGCCCCTCTCCGCCAAGGCCTTTACAGACCCTCCCAAGGCGTATAATGTACGGCTCAGATAAAAGCACGCCCTACACCTGAGCTTGTAACCCTGCGCCATGGCCGCTTCCAACCCACCAAGCTTAACCCCCGGACAACGACGAATCCTCGCCGCCCTGCGGGCCTCCAAGACCCCCCTGACGGCCTACGCCGTGTTGGAGGTGTTGCGCCAAGAGCGGGCCGGCGCCGCCCCGCCGTCGGCCTATCGGGCCCTCAACCGTCTCATGGCCTTGGGACTGGTCCATCGCTTGGAGTCCCTCAACGCCTACATCGCCTGCGAACACCACCACCACGGCGAACATGCCCTATTTTTGATCTGCGATGATTGTGGGGTGGTGACCGAGCGGATCGATCCCGGCTTTAGCCGGGGTTTGAGCGCCTTGGCGGCGACCGTGGACTTCGCCCCCCAGGTGTCCATGGTGGAAATCCACGGCCAGTGCCCGGTCTGTCGGGGGAGCCGTAACGACCATGCACCGCCCCAGACCTAGCACTTTAAAACCGACTATGCCCCCTAAACTCTTTGCTTCCCCACCAGTGACCTGGACGCCTCTGCTGGCGGGTGTCGTCGAGCGCTTGGCCTTGGTCTTGGCGGTCATTGCTCTGCTGTGGATGGCCTTTTTCTGGGCCACCGCCTGAGGGCACCAGCCGTGACTAGCGCCATCGCCCTCGACAACCTCACCTTGGGCTACGACCGCCATCCGGCGGTCCACCACCTCAACGCTCGCATCGCACCGGGCTCCCTCACGGCGGTGGTGGGCCCCAACGGCGCTGGGAAGTCGACCCTCCTCAAGGGCATCACCGGCGCCCTGAGCCCCCTGGAAGGAGCTATCAAGACCACCGCCGCCAGTCGCCAACAGATCGCCTACCTCCCCCAACAGGCGGATATCGACCGCCAGTTTCCCATCAACGTCTGGGAAGTGGTGGCCATGGGCCTGTGGCGGGATCTAGGTGCCTTGGGGGGTCTCCGCCGCCGCCACCGCGCCCAGGTACAGGCCGCCATGGCCAGCGTGGGGCTCACGGGTTTTGAGCGCCGGGTCATCGGTTCTCTGTCGGGGGGGCAACTCCAGCGGGTGTTGTTTGCTCGATTGCTCCTCCAAGATGCCCCTATCATCCTCCTCGACGAACCGTTCAACGCCGTGGACACCAAGACCGTCAACGACCTCATCGCCTTGATCCTGCGCTGGCGGGGCGAGCGCCGCACGGTGCTGGCGGTACTCCACGATCTCGACCTGGTGCGGCAGCACTTTCCCGACACCCTGCTCATGGCCCGGGAGTTGATCGCCCACGGGGATACCCGGGAGGTCTTGACGGCGGAAAATCTCTTCCGCGCCCGCCAGCTGTGTGAAGCCGCCGACGACACCGCGGCGATCTGTCGGCGCACGGGGACTTGAGGGGTCGACGGCTCGGTTTCATCCCCGAGGATAGCGCTGAGACACCCCGAGAATAATCGCGTCAGACCCATTGAGAAGATGACATAACAAGGGCTATTTTGGAGTTGTCACATGATATGGGAAGCCGTCGTCCAACCCTTCGCCGATTATGGCTTTATGCGCCGCGCACTGTTGGGCTGTATCGCCATCTCCCTGGGCGCAACCCCCGTGGGCGTATTCCTCATGCTGCGCCGCATGAGCTTGACTGGCGATGCCATGGCCCATGCCATCCTGCCCGGTGCGGCGGTGGGCTACCTCGTCGCCGGCCTATCCCTGGGGGCCATGAGCATCGGCGGGCTGATAGCCGGTATGACCGTCGCCCTGCTGGCCGGCTTTGTCACCCGCGCCACCCCTTTGCGGGAAGATGCCAGCCTCGCCGCTTTCTATTTAATTTCATTGGCGGCGGGCGTGCTCATCGTCTCCACCCGCGGCAGCAACGTCGACTTGATGCACGTGCTCTTCGGTACGGTGCTGGCCCTCGACGATGGGGCGCTGACCCTGTTGTGCACCATCACCAGCCTGTCGCTCCTGACCCTGGCCTTGCTGTTTAGGCCCTTGGTGCTGGAGTGCGCAGACCCCCAATTTCTGCGCTCGGTGAGCGGGCTCAGCGCCGTAACCCATTTCACCTTCCTCGCCCTCGTCGTTCTCAACCTCGTCGGCGGCTTTCACGCCCTCGGCACGCTGATGGCGGTGGGCATTATGATCCTGCCCGCCGCCGCGGCGCGATTTTGGGCGGCGAGTATCGGTGGACTGATCGCCACCGCCGCCGTCGTCGCCGCGGTCTCAAGCCTGACCGGCCTGCTCCTCTCTTACCACTTCAGCCTGCCGTCCGGACCGGCGATCATCCTCATGGCTGGCTTGGCCTATGGGCTATCGCTCACCCTCGGACCCGTGGGCAGTCTTGCCGCGCGAGCCTTGCCGCGCCGTCACCTCGAAGCCTAGAAGCCCAACAGGAAACCTCCATGCCCCTGTACAGACACCCACTGAAATCCGCCTCTGCCGCCACCCTGGCCCTGACTCTCGCCGCACCGGCCCAGCCCAGCGAGCCCATTCCCACCGTCGCCACGTTTTGGATCCTCGGCGACTTGGTGGAGCGCATTGGCGGCGAGCATGTGGCCGTCACCACCCTCGTCGGCCCCAACGGCGACACCCACGTCTACCAGCCGACTCCAGCCGACGCCCGCGCCGTGAGCGAAGCGAAGCTGCTGGTGGTCAACGGCCTGCAATTCGAAGGCTGGCTCGACCGACTCATCGACGCCTCTGACTTCGACGGGGTCCGCGTGGTGGCCACCGACGGGATCGAGCCCATGGGTTATGGGGCGGAAGACGACCACGGCGACCACGAACACCACGCCGCCAACGACCCCCACACCTCCCACAACCACCACAACGCCCACACCTACGACGAC
>JBHJHK010000211.1:0-11345 GCA_050330975.1 Candidatus Competibacterales bacterium
GCTTTGGTGGCTTTGGTGGCCACGGCCGTCACCCGGGGGGATCGGACCTTGATCCTGGTTCTCACCGGGGTGGTGGTGGGGGCGTTGGCGGGGGCGGCCACCTCATTGCTCAAGGTGTTGGCCGACCCCTACGACCAGCTCCCCGCCATCACCTTTTGGCTGTTGGGGAGCCTGGCGGCCGTGACCCGAGACGACGTTGCCCCGGCTGCCCCGGGGGTGTTGCTGGGGCTGATTCCCCTGGTGTTACTCCGCTGGCGGATCAACGTCTTGGCCCTGGGGGACGAGGAGGGCCGGTCGTTGGGGGTGGAGGCCGGGCGGTTGCGGTTGCTGGTCATCGCCGCCGCCACACTGGTGACCGCAAGCGCCGTGGCCGTGGCGGGGGTAGTGGGTTGGGTGGGGTTGGTGATTACCGACATGGCCCGGATGGTGGTGGGGCCGAGTTTTGGGGTTTTGTTGCCGGTGGCGGCGGCTTTGGGGGGTGGTTATCTCCTGGTAGTGGACACCCTGGCCCGCACCTTGTCGAGCACTGAGGTTCCCCTGGGGATTTTGACGGCGGTGGTGGGGGCGCCGTTTTTCCTGGGTTTGTTGATCCGGGGCCGCCGGGGTTGGACGTGAAGCTCCTCGCCGAGGATTTGGCCATCGGTTACGGTCGGCGGGGGGTGGGGCGGGCCATCGATCTCGCCGTAGGGCCGGGGGAGATTCTGTGTCTGTTGGGCCCCAACGGCTGTGGCAAGACCACGTTGTTCAAGACTCTCCTGGGGCTACTGCCATCCTTGGGGGGGCAGGTCACCCTGGACGGTCGACCCCTGGGCGCCCTGTCCCGGGCCGCCATTGCCCGTGCTTTGGCCTATGTCCCCCAGGCCCACGCCCCGCCATTTCCCTACGGGGCTTTAGAGGTGGTGTTGATGGGGCGCACCGCCCGTTTGGGTCCCTTGGGTCAGCCGGGGGCTCGGGACCGTCAGTTGGCCCTGGATGCCATGGCCCGTTTGGGTATCGCCGACCTGGCCAGTGCCGACTACTCCCGCTTGTCCGGGGGCCAGCGCCAATTGGTGCTCATCGCCCGGGCCTTGGCCCAGGAGGCGGGGTTGCTGGTCATGGATGAGCCCACGGCCAGTTTGGACTTTGGCAACCAGGCCCGGGTGCTGGCCGAAGTCATCAACTTGACTCGGGGGTTGGTCCAGCGGGGCTTGGGGGTGGTGTTGTCCACCCACGACCCCGACCAGGCCTTTGCCTTGGGGGCTCGGGTGGTACTCATGGATCAAGGCCGGGTGGTGGCTACAGGGCCCCCCGAGGCGGTGCTCACCGGGCCCGCCCTATCTGCCGTCTACGGGGTGCCCGTGGTGGTGGAGGGCACGGCCAGCGGTCGCACGGTGTGTGCGCCGCGCTTGGGGGCGCCCGGTGGCGAGCAAGGGGCTAGGAGAGAGGGTCCACGGGGAGGAAGCAACATGGGGTTTCACGGAAAATCCGAAAGGCCCTGAAGCTATTCCTGGCAAAAGGGCAGAGGTCTTGATCGCCGCTAAATCAATCTGTCGCTTTGCCGTCTCCAGGGGGGCTCGTTTCAATGCTCGCCGAGCCGACGCTCGACGAGTCCGTTGGGGTCGAGGGCAGGGTCTGGCGCGCCACCACCCGATTCCCGCTGATGAGCAAGCGCAACCCTTCTCGCTCCCAACTCAGCACATCCATGGTGCCGCAAACGCCGACTCGTGTGGTGTGATCGGGGGAGCGACCTATCTGGCGCAACGCCTCCGCCACCGTGACCCCCGCCGCGATCTCCCCGGCAAACTCCCCCGGCGACCCTCCGGGCGTCGGCTCTACCTGGGCCAAAACCAGCCCGGGTAGTAACACAAAGGACAACAGTAGAATCAGAGGTCCCACGGCCCATGCCTCGCTATTGGTGTAAATCCCCCGCCAACGGTGGCCGGGGGCTGGGAATTGCACTAATCTCAATGGGCCCTTCGCTGAGCAATACGACAACCCCAGAGCACCGGCAAGGGCGACCGGCCGGATGGTGGCAGAGCTCAAAAAAGCCTTAGCACAGTCTGATAAATGGCCTGATGATCCGTGCCCTCGCCATCCGCCGCTTGGTATTCCACTGCGGAGGAGTATTATGATCACGGTTAAAGTCAACGGTGTAAACCGACAATTCCACGGCGACCCCAACATGCCCGTACTCTGGTACGTCCGCGACGAACTCGGGCTCGTGGGGACCAAGTTCGGCTGCGGTGCAGGACTCTGCGGCGCCTGCACCGTCCACCTCGACGGAGAAGCCATCCGCAGCTGCCTGCTCCCCATGGCTGCCGTCGACCACAAATCCCTCACCACCATCGAGGGGCTCGATCCCCAGGGTAACCATCCCGTCCAGCGGGCCTGGCGGGCCCATAATGTGCCCCAGTGCGGCTACTGCCAGTCGGGGCAGATCATGCAGGCGGTCTCGCTTTTGCAAAAGAATCCCAACCCCAGCGACGACCAAATCGTCGCTGGGATGACGGGCAATATCTGTCGCTGCGGCACCTACCAGCGGATTTTTGCCGCGGTGCGCAGCGCTGCCGAGGAGGTTTAGTCCCATGGCGACCATCCTCAATATGAGTCAGAGCCTGAGCCGCCGCGCGTTTCTCAAACACGGCGGTGTCAGCGCCGGTCTCGTCCTGGGGGCTACCCACCTACCCCTCTCCTTTGTCGGCCAAGTGCGGGCCGCCGCCGGGGCCGAGACCCCCAACCTGTTTGTCAACATCGACCCCGATGGCACCGTCACCATCACCTCCATTCGGGTGGAGATGGGCCAGGGGGTGCGCACTGGCATCCCCATGATCCTCGCCGATGAGCTGGAGGCGGATTGGAGCCGGGTGCGGCTTTGGCAGGCCCCCGGCGATGAAACCAAATACGACCCCGCCGGCAAGGATGCCCAAAACACCGACGGCTCCCGCAGCACCCGCCACCATTTTGAGATCATGCGCCAGTTTGGCGCCGCCGCCCGGGAACTCCTAGAGCGAGCCGCGGCAGAGCAGTGGGGAGTCGACGCCACCGAGGTCTACGCCAAAAATCACCGGCTCTACCACACCAAGAGCGATCGCTCCTTGGGTTTTGGGGAGGTGGCTGTCGCGGCGGCCCAGCTGGAGGTGCCGCGCCAACCGCGCCTAAAGCACCCCTCTGAATGGCGCTATATCGGTCGGGATATGCCGGGCATCGACAACTACGACATGAGCACCGGTGGGGCCGTCTACGGCGCCGACGTCTCCATTCCGGGGATGCGCATCGCGGTGGTGGCCCGTCCGCCGGTCTTTCGCGGCCGGGTCAAGTCCTTTGATGCCAGCGCCGCCCTGGAGATCCAAGGGGTCGAACAGGTGGTGGAGATCCCCCCCCTAGCCCCCGACCAGCCGGCGGAGTTTCGGGCCTTGGGTGGGGTCGCGGTGATTGGCAGCAACACGTGGTCGGTGCTGGAGGGGCGCAAACGGCTCCAGATCGAGTGGGAGGAGGGGCCCCACACCGACCACGACACCCGCCAATACGACGAACAGCTGCGGGCCGCTGCCCGCCAGGGTGGGCATGTCATCCGCGATCGCGGCGATGTCGACCAGGCCTTGGCCGACGCTGAGCAGGTGGTCGAGGCGGAGTATTTCGTGCCCTACTTTATCCACACCCCTATGGAACCCCCCGTGGCCATCGTCGACGCCACGGTGCGCCCGGTGCAGGTCTTTGCTTCGACCCAGTCCCCCAACGAGACCCGCCAGTACGTCGCCGAGGCCCTGGGGCTGGAAAAGGGGGATGTCACCTGCAACGTCACCCTCCTCGGCGGTGGTTTTGGCCGTAAATCCAAACCCGACTACGCCTGCGAAGCGGCGATCCTCTCCCAAAAGGTCGGGGCGCCGGTGCGGGTTCAGTGGAGTCGAGAAGACGAAATCAAGAACGGCTACTACCACGCCGCCTGCGCCCAGCACCTCAAGGGCGGGATGACTGGCGCTGGCAAGGTGACCGCCTGGCACCACCGGGCCGCCTGGCCCTCCCTGCTGGGGCTGTGGAATCCGGCCCAAAAGACTGGCTTTAGCATCGAGTACGGTTTGGGGCTCATCGACGCCCCCTACAACCAAGTCCCCAACCTGCGGATCGAGAATGGCGAGGCGGAGGTCAAGATTCGAGTGGGCTGGTATCGCTCGGTCAACAATATCCAGCACGCCTTTGCCATGAATAGCTTTGTCTACGAGCTGGCCGAGGCCAGTGGCCGCGATCCTCTAGAACTGATGCTGGAGTTGATCGGCGAGGCCAAGGAAATGGATCTGGCCCAAGATGGGGTCGAGGAGTTTTGGAACTACGGCGACTCCACCGAGGAATGGCCCATCATGCCCGTACGGCTCGCCAACGCCCTGCGCACCGTGGCCGATCGGGCGGGCTATGGCAAGGCCCTGCCGGCGGGGCACGGGTTGGGGCTTGCCTGCCACCGCTCGTTCCACAGCTATGTTGCCACCGCCGTCCACGTGGCCGTCAGCGACCAGGGTCGGGTGACCGTACCCCAGGTGGATTACGCCGTGGATTGTGGCCGCTACGTCAATCCCGAAGGGGTGCGCAAGCAGATCGAGGGGGCGGCGATCTACGGCCACAGCGTTGTCCTCTACGGCAAGATTACTACCACCCAAGGTCGAGTGGATCAGAATAACTTTAACGACTATCCCATCACCCGTATGGACAGCGCACCCCTCGACGTCCGGGTGCATCTGGTGGAGGATTTCGTCGACCACCGACCCTGTGGGGTTGGCGAGCCGGGGGTACCCCCCTACGCCCCGGCCCTGATCAATGCCATCCACCAGGCCACGGGCAAGCGCATTCGCCAGCTCCCCATGGGCGATCAGCTAAAGAGCATCTAGCCCTTCAACCTCTGGGCGTCGGGTATCCAAGCAGCGCCCACCGACGCTACATCCCGGGACAACAGGTCCCGGGCAGCGATGAGTTGCCTTTTGCGCCATTCATATGGCCTATGGCCGGCCCTCCCCCTCGTCATCCTCGCCATCGTCCACAGCCCACAGTGCGTCGGCTCCCCCAGGGGGAGACCGCCAGGCCTACTCCCGTAGCTCTAGAGCGGCTTGGCCACCAGTCTTGACAAATGATATTTTTTGAAATTTTTCACAGCCAATAAGCCAACCCCTCCCCTTCGTGAGCACCTACCTTCGTGAGCACCTACCTGGATGCCCTTGATGAGCATCTTCGTCAACTCGATAGTGGCCAGCGTGAGCTGACCGGTTTCCCTTAAACCCTCGTTATTTAAGCATTTTTTAAAATCAATTACCCATAATGTTGCATTTTATTGCATAAAAATGTACTCCATACTATAAAGAATACTGATGTAGGCAATTTGTCGACCTTTTGTCCACCTACGTCGCCGTGCAACGGCGCTCTCCCTCGCTCTCCCTTGAAAGCTAGGCGGGGTGATGAGCTTCTAAAAGCACGTTTAGAAACTAAATGATTTAGTTTCAAAAATAATCCACACTATCCAATTGGGAGGAGTCGCATGATGAGAGTGACGATTTCGCTAGTCTGCGCTGTGACGACGATCGCGCTTACGCCGTTGAGCACAGAGGCCTCCACCGGCAATTTAACTAGATTAATTAAAGAAATAGAAAGCTATACCCCGGTGACCCACGAACGTCTAGTGGCCGCCGACCCCAGCGACTGGCTGCTGCCAAAGGGCAACTACGAAGGCTGGATGCATAGCGCGCTCGACCAAATCAACGTCGAGAACGTCAGTGAGCTTACCCCGGTCTGGACCTATTCCACCAACATCGACTCGGGTCATGAGGCCCCTGCCCAAGTCAATGATGGGGTGATGTTTATCACCACCCCCTATAACAATGTCATAGCCCTAGACGCCAAAACGGGACAGCTCCATTGGCGCTATGAGCACGACAACCCCGCCGATTTAAGCGTCATGCACAACACTAGCCGGGGTGTGGCGCTGTGGGGCGACCGGGTCTTTGCGGCTGGGCTCGACGGCACCTTGAATGCCCTAGACGCCAAAACCGGTGAACGGATCTGCCAAAACACCATTGGCGACTGGAGTATTGGTGCCTACATCACCTCGGCGCCAATGCCCATCGAGGGGAAAATCCTCGTGGGCCCCTCTGGGGGTGAGTTTGGGGTACGGGGCTTTCTCCAAGCCACCGATGCTGAAACCTGCGAGACCGCCTGGAAAACCTTCAGCGTTCCCGGCCCCGGCGAGCCGGGCCACGAGACCTGGCTTAAAGAGGGGAAACGGCCCGACGCCTGGAAATATGGCGGCGGCAGCATGTGGATGCCGGGCAACTACGACGCCGAACGGCAGGTCATCTATTGGGGCGTCGGCAACGGCTCCCCCTGGCTTGGCGACCAGCGCCCCGGCGACAACCTTTACGTCGCCTCGGTGCTAGCGCTAGAGCCGGCCTCAGGGGCGATTAAGGGCCACTACCAGTACCACTGGAATGACTCCTGGGATTGGGCAGCGATGAACGCGCCTATGCTGCTGGATATTGAGCACGGTGGCGAGATGGTCAAGGGACTGGTGACCCCCCAGCGCAACGGCTATCTCTACTGGCTAGAGCGCCAAGCCGACGGCAAGATTGGCTACGTCGAGGGCAAACCCTTCGTCTACCAAAACGCCTTTGAGAGCCTCGATCCCGAAACTGGACGTCCCACCTACAACTACGACCACGTGCCGGTGACCGGCAAGCGGGTGGACTACTGTCCCAGCCTCTGGGGCGGGAAAAATTGGCCCTACGAAGCCTACAATCCCCAGACCGGGATGATTTATATCCCTGCCAACGACAACCTCTGCAACTCCTACATTGGCATTTGGCAGGATGATGTCGAGCCCGCCTCGGGTCAGTTCTGGGCGGCGATCGATATCCCCGATCTGGATGTCTACGTCAGAGATCACAGCGAAGGGGTCGGCCAGCTGCAGGCTTGGAATGTCAATACCCGCGAGAAGGTCTGGCAGCACGATTTTGGCAAGACCATGAACTGGGCTTCGGTGCTCTCCACGGCGGGTGGTATCGTTTTTAACGCTGGGACCAACGACCGCAAACTGCGCGCTTTTGACGCCAAAACCGGTGAGGTGCTCTGGGAGTACCCGCTAAACTCCACCTCTATCGCTCCCCCGGTGAGCTACACCATTGACGGCAAGCAGTACATTGCCGTCGTGGCAGGCTACGGCGTCGACGCCCAGTGGACCAATGGGGTGCTGGCCTCTAAGGATCCCGATAACGAGTGGATCTCCGATGTGCCAGAGGGAGGGGTGGTCTGGGTCTTTGCCCTCCCTGAACAAGAGTCTTAGAGGTAGTCAGGCGACGATCGACAAAGGCCAGCTAGCCTTTGCGCTAGCTGGCACTCACACGGTGGGATCGCCGCCCCTTGACTGTATCCGCTTGCAATCAACAGCCCGCTTTACAGCCTAAGGTGATTTCCGATGAAAACGCCTCGCAAGCTGCCACAGCCATTGCGTCGAGCTGCACGGCCAAATGATGAGACGAGACGAGATGAGTCGAACTGTCCCTGTTGCAGACGACGGCAAGCGATCGGCTACCTCGCCCTCATGCTCTCTGCTCTGCACACTGCAATCTCCCCCAAACGGGCGCTGGCAGCTCAATCGGCTGCCCCTTCTGCTGCCGAGGAGAGAAAACGCTCGCCGCAGGTTGGCGATGGCTTTACCTACTTTAGTAAAAGTCGACGGGGGGCGCCGCTGCGCGTAGAGGATTTAGAGCGGGGTGGTAAGCAGCTCTTGGTGGTTCCCGTCGCGCGAGAGACGGGGGTTGTACGAGATGGCTCGCGCTTTAATCAGATACTGCTGCAGCGTTTTGACATCGCCGAGCTAGACGCCGCTACGGCGGCCATCTCAGCGGCTGGCGTGGTGGCCTACTCCGCTATCTGCACCCACACTGGCTGTCCGGTGAGCGCTTGGGATAGAGATAGCCAAACCTACATGTGTCCCTGCCATCAGAGCCAGTTTAATCCGAAAAATCTCGGGGCCGTTACCCATGGACCTGCCCCAAGACAACTTCCTGCGCTTCCCCTGAAAATCGAGGATGGCACTATTCTAGTGGCCGGGAATTTCACCAGTAGGGTGGGATTTGGCAACCAGCGCAACAGAAGAAGATCGACGGGGTTTGGTATACCGGGAAGATAGTGAGATCGTTCATTCACACCAGGAGATCAAGACGTGACTCAAAACATCACTCATAGCTCCCCTCTACTCATTACTCTACTCGCCATCGGCGTTGCCATCGCACCGGCGCTTGCCAACGCAGCGGGTAAACCGATCACGGGGGTGGGCTGTCAGGGGGGCTTTTTTGTCAAAAACCCCAAAAACCAGATATTTTGGATTGGCGCAGAGCGCAACTATAAAACCAGCGTCTACCAATCTGGTCACCCGGTCATGGCCATGGCCGAATGCGGGGATGGAGTGGTGACTATTTTCAATACCTCCCAAGGCGAGGCGCTACAGTACAGCGCCTACTTCAGTGCCGATTGCCGCAATCTCGGTCAAGCGACCGGCAACACCACGCTGCTCTACTCTGGCCCCTTGCCGGTGGTGAGGATATCCCCCCAAGAGTCTGGGGTTGAGCTAAAGCTCGCCGACGATACCCTCCTCCACAGCGAAAGCTGCCGCAGATAGCCAGAGATAGAGACAGTTGACGAGCGATGAGTGATGGCCGTTTCTCCCTTGGCGCTCACAGCGCCCCCCTAGCCGCTTTTTTACTCTGCTGCACAGCCTTTGGCGCTGCGCCAACGGCTGATGGGGATGAGCTTGCAGAAGAGCTTGCGCAGGTTGTTCAACGCGCCGGTTTTCTAGAGCCGTTAAACGCCATCGACGAGGCTCCCCCCTTGGCGTCAAGCTGGGTTCGCCTTGGGCGGGAGCTCTTCTTTAGCAAAACCCTGAGCGGCGGTGAAGATGTCGCCTGCGCTAGCTGTCACCATCCCCTGCTTGGTGGAGGAGATGGATTAGCGCTCCCGGTGGGAGAGAGCCCCCACAGAGCCGATCGGGTTGGCCCCGGCCGATGGCACAACTGGCTAGCCTCTGGCGACCCCAAAGCCCGGGGCGGTCCCAACGTCCCCCGGCACTCCCCCACCACCTTCAACGCTCAGCTCCTTCAGCGGAGTCTGCTGTTTGATGGACGGGTCTTTAGGCTCTACGGCGCTGCGGCAGAGCCGCTTCAACGGGCTATTCGGACACCGGATAGCAACCTCTGGCAACCCGACCCAGCGGCGGGGGAGACGCTGCTGGGGGCCCAGGCGCGGTTTCCGGTGATCTCTCCCCAGGAGATGCGCGGCTTCCACTTTGCCAGGGGCCGTTCAAACGAGGAGGTGCGTCAAGCACTGCTCAAGCGCTTGCAGGAGCAGCCCAGTGACCACCGCCACAGCTGGCTTGCTCGGTTTCGCCAGGCGGCGGGCAACCCCAACGGCAGCGCCGCTGAACTCATCACCTTTGCCAACGTACAGCGCGCGCTAGCGGCCTATCAGGCTTCACAGCGCTTTATCGACAACCGCTGGTACCGCTACCTACGGGGTGATCGGCAAAGCCTAACAGCCAGAGAGCAAACGGGTGCCCTACTGTTTTTCAAACGGCCTGCCGCAGGGGGGGCTGGCTGTGTGGTTTGCCACTCCCCGCCATTTTTTTCCGATGAGAAGTTTCACAACATCGCCATTCCCCAGGTGGGGCGCGGGATACAGCCCAACGGAGCCGATTTTGGTCGCTACGAGGTGACCCGCAAGGAGGAGGATCGCTTTGGCTTTCGAACGCCTTCGCTCCTAAACGTAGCGGTCACGCCGCCCTACGGCCATACCGGTGTTTTTGCCGATTTGCCCAGCGTTATTCACCACCATCTCGATCCCGAGCGGTCCATAAAGCAGTTCGATTTTGAATTTACTAACCACGGTCAGCTAAGACATGTTGCCCATCTATACCGAAACGCCCGGGCCAACACCGAGGTGGCCTTGCGGGATCTATTGCTAAAGCAGCAGTTGGGAACGAGTCTGCTGGCTAAAGATGTGGCGTTAACGACTGAGCAGATCGATGCCCTGGTTGCCTTTCTCAACGCCTTGACCGACCCCTGTACCACCGATCCCCGCTGCTTGGCCCCATGGCTCCCCAATGATGCAGAGCCACCCCCCGACCCAAATCGCCTGGTGGCGCACTTCACAACAGATCAGCCTCCACCTTTTGCTCCTCGTCGAGAGAAACACTCCCCCATCCCTGGGGAGCGCGACCCCTACCAATCAACGCCGACCGCTGCAGCGGCTTTAGCCCCCGTAGAGATCGCGGTGGCTAGCAGCAGCGGCACAGAGGGCTGCAGCCACGGGATGCCGGGCGCTAATCGCGGCGGTTTTCAATTTGAGGAGCTCGCCGCTCGCGCCGGCATTGCGGGAAAACACCAGCTCTCCTGGCCGCTCTACCGCATTGAAAGCGCCCAGCGGGTGCTCTTTAGCGGCGGCATCGCGGCGGGGGATCTCAACGGCGACTGCTGGCCAGAGATCTATCTGCCCACCGGCGATCTCCACCCCGATCGACTCTATGGCAATAACCGCGATGGTACCTTTAGGGATATCTCTACAGCGTGGGGAATCACCGAGAGGGAGTTCTCCAACGGTGCGGCGCTGGTGGATCTCGATGGTGACCAGGACCTCGATCTCATCACCAGCAATATTCTCCACCCCAACAGACCCTCCATTATGGGCTTGGCCCTTGGTGGGGATACCCAGCAATACCCGACGGTCTATCGCAATGAGGAGCAGAGCCGCTTCACCCTCTGGAGAGATAGCGGCTTTGCCGCCACGCTAACTAGCTGGTCATTCGCCTTTGCCGACTACGATGCCGATGGCGACCTAGATGGGTTCTCCACCCACTGGCGGGGACCAGGACTAGGAGGGGGACAGCCCAACCACCTCTGGCAAAACCGCGGTTCAGGCTTTCTGCCCGTGGATGGGGAGGCAAATCTGTTGGCAATGGTGGGGAAGAGCGATTTCACCTTCACCGGCACCTTTGCCGATTACAATCTAGATGGCTTGCCAGATTTACTGATCACCGCCGATTTCGAGACCAGCCAAGTCTTCCGCAATCTCGGAGATGGGCGGTTTTTAGCGGTCACCGCAGAGCATCAGATTAGAGATAAAAATGGCATGGGGGCGGCGGTCGCCGACTACGATAACGATGGGGATCTCGATTGGTTTGTCACTGGGGTATGGGATCCCAATGGGATTGCCGAAGGCAACTGGGGAGTGATCGGTAACCGGCTCTACATCAATAGGGGAGGGAGCTTATAAGACGTCACGGAATCCGCTGGCGTTGCCCTTGGTATTTGGGGCTGGGGGGCGTGTTTCGCCGACTTCAA
>JBHJHK010000212.1:0-10878 GCA_050330975.1 Candidatus Competibacterales bacterium
GCGGGTGGCAGATGGTGGCCAGCGCCCGACACTCGGGGATGCGGGGCGGCGCCTTGAGAACCGCCGCCCCCCCAAAAGAGTGCCCCTCCATCAACTGCGGAGCTTGGTGGCGTTCTCGCAACACTTCCGCCGCCCGCACCAAATCGTCGACGTTGGCGGAGAAATTGGTGTCGGCAAAGTCCCCCTCACTTTCCCCAAGGCCCGTGAAGTCAAAGCGCAGCACCGCGATGCCCTGGTGGCTCAACGCCTCGCTCAGGTGTTTGACAGCCCGCAAGTTTTTGGTGCAGGTAAAACAGTGGGCAAACAGGGCAAAGGCCTTGGGGCGGCCGTCCAAGGGCCAGTCGAGGCGACCGACGAGGGTTTGCCCGGCGGCGTTGGTAAAGGTGAGCTTTTGAAAACGCATCATGGGAAAGCGGGCCTCAAACGTAGGTCGTGGGGAGCTCAAGCGCTCACGGCGCGATTGTCCAGGGTGGTGGTCAGGCTCGGCGCCTGGCGCAGGGTCTGGTAGACCACGCAGTAGCGCTCGGTGAGCTTGAGCAAGGTGTCCAGCTGGTCTTGGGGGGCAGCGCTGTCCACCTCAAACCGCAGCCGCACCTGCTGAAAACCCACCGGGGTGGCCTTGTCGACCCCCAGGGTACCGCGAAAATCCAGCTCCCCCTCGGCGTAGACCGCAGCATCCCGCAAGGTGATGCCCAGCGCCGTGGCCACGGCGTTGAGGGTAACCCCGGCGCAGGCCACCAACGCTTCCAACAGCATATCCCCCGAGCACAGCGCACCACCATCGCCCCCCGTGGCGGGATGGAGGCCCGCCGCTGCCAGGGCCCGACCGGTCTCCACGTTACAGGTGACGCCCTCCCCCAAACGACCCTGGGCTTTGAGGGTGATGAGAGCCGCCTCGGGGGCCTCGCGGTAGTGGGACTTGAGGGGGGTTTGGAGGGCTTTGAGTTGTTCTGCGTCCATGGGACTCTCCTTTGGGTTTGGCTAAATAATTTTAGATGACAGCCAAACGCGTTATACGTCTCCCCAGGCCGGACAGACGCCACCTTGCATTTGCCCCAGCGCAGTCTATGGTTGTGGTTTTGTCGTCAATGGTGGAGATCAACACTATGCAAGGCCCACGTCTTTCCTCCCTCGCCGCCGTCCTACTCCTGTTATTGCCTGCCCTGGCCGTCCAGGCTCAGCAAGGCACCCTGGACAAGATCAAGGAAAGTGGCACCATCGTCATCGGCCATCGGGAATCCTCGGTGCCCTTTGCCTACCTCAACGACCAACAGCAGCCCGAGGGCTATTCCATCGACCTGTGCCTGCGGTTCGTCGAGCGGGTCCGCCAAGAGCTGGAGTTAGACGAGCTCCAAGTGCGCTACGTCCCCGTCAACCCCAGAACCCGTATTCCGCTGTTGGTCAACGGCACCATCGACATCGAGTGTGGCTCCACCACCAACAACCTCACCCGCCAGCAACAGGTGGACTACGCCCACACCACCTTTATCACCGGCACTAAGCTACTGGTGAAACAGGACTCGGGCATTGAAGAAGTGGAAGATCTGGAGGGCAAGGTCATCGCCTTGGCCCAAGGGACCACCAACGAACGGGCCATCAAGGCGGTGATGGAAGAAAAGGGCTTGGCGATGGATATTCTGCCGGTGAAAGACCACGCCGAGGGCTTCTTGGCCCTCCAGACCGACCGGGTCGACGCCTACTCCACCGACCACATTTTGCTCCACGGCTTGATCGCCAAGTCCAAAAACCCCGACGACTACGCCGTGGTGGGGCGGTTTTTATCCTTCGATCCCTACGCCATCATGGTGCGGCGCAATGATTCTCCGTTTCGCCTGGTGGTGAACAAAGAACTCTCCGACATCTTCCGCTCCGGGGATATCGTCGGTATCTACGCCAAGTGGTTTGGCCCCATGGGGGTACCCCCCACTGACCTCCTCACCGCCGCCTTCATCATCCAGGCCCTGCCCTACTGAAGATCCCTCCCACGGCTAGCGCCAACGCGCCCCAGGGGTTGCTTTGAACGACTACAGCTGGAACTGGGCGGTCCTGGTCCAGGAGCCCTACGGCCAGTGGCTCCTGGATGGCCTCCAGTGGACGGTCCTAGTGGCCCTGGCCGCCTGGGCCATCGCCTTTACCGTGGGTTCGTTAGTGGGGGTGGCCCGCACCCTGCCCCAGAGAAGCATTCGCCTGGTGGCCACCACCTATGTGGAGCTGTTCCGCAACGTCCCTTTGTTGGTGCAGATGTTCCTGTGGTACTTCGTGGTGCCGGAGCTGGTGCCCGAGGACTGGGGACGCTGGATGAAGCGGGATATGCCCTATCCGGAGTACACCTCGGCGGTGTTGTGTTTGGGGTTTTACACCGCTTCTCGGGTGGCGGAACAGGTGCGCTCGGGGATCGAGGCCCTGCCCACCGGCCTCAGCCAGGCGGGCTATGCCTCGGGGCTGTCCACGGTCCAGGTCTACCGCTTCATCCGCCTGCCCCTGGCCTATCGCATCGTCATTCCCCCCCTGACCTCGGAGTTTTTGACCATCTTCAAGAACTCGTCCTTGGCCCTCACCATCGGCCTGTTGGAACTCACCGCCCGCAGCCAGCAGATCTCGGAATATACCTTCCAGAGTTTTGAGGCCTACACCGCCGCCACGGTGATTTATCTGCTCATCGCCCTCGTTGTCACCGCCCTCATGGCGGTGGTCGAGCGGCACACCCGTATCCCCCGCTGACGGTTGCCCTCAATGTTTGCCGATTTCGACTTCCAGGTGATCGTCGACGCCCTACCCTTCCTGGGCCAGGGGCTGTTGTTATCTCTACAACTCACCGCCCTGGCCGTGGTGGGGGGGATCATCGGCGGGACGCTGCTGGCGCTGATGCGCTTATCAAAGATTTGGCCCTTGGTGTGGCTGTCGGCCCTCTACACCAACCTCATCCGCTCGGTGCCGTTGATCCTGGTGATCTTCTGGTTTTATTTTCTGGTGCCCTTGGCCATCGGTCGCCCGGTGGGGAGCTTTTATTCGGCCCTCATCGCCTTTGTCATCTTCGAGGCGGCCTACTATGGCGAGATCATCCGCGCCGGCATCAGCAGCGTCTCTCCGGGGCAGGTCAACGCCGGGCGGGCTACGGGGCTCAACTACTGGCAGATTCAAGGCTTTATCGTCTTGCCCCAGGCCTTTCGCAACATGGTGCCGGTGCTGCTGACCCAAGGCATCATCTTGTTCCAGGATACCTCCCTGGTGTTTGTGGTCTCCCTGCGGGACTTTATGACTGCCTCGGTGATCGTCGCCCAACAGGAGGGTCGGTTGGTGGAAATGTATGTGTTTGCCGCCCTGGTGTACTTTGTGTTGTGCTTTGCCGCCTCCTGGGGTGTCAAGGGTCTCCAGCGGAGGTACGCGTTGTGATCGAACTCGTGGACGTGAGCAAGTGGTACGACCGCTTCCAGGTGTTGGCCGACTGTTCTTTGACCGTGGCCAAGGGCGAAGTCGTGGTCATCTGTGGCCCCTCGGGGTCGGGAAAGTCCACCTTGATCAAGTGCATCAATGGTCTTGAGCCAGTGCAAAGGGGGCAAATCACCGTCGATGGCCAGCGCGTCACCGACCGGCGGACCAACTTGATCCGCCTGCGCAGCCAAATCGGTATGGTGTTCCAGCACTTTGAGCTCTACCCCCATATGACGGCCCTGGAAAACCTCACCCTGGCCCCAAGATATGTGTTGGGTTTGTCCAAGGCCGAGGCCGAGGCCCGGGCCCTCAAATTGCTAGAACGGGTGGGCCTCGCCGACCAGGTTCATAAGTATCCCGCCAACTTATCCGGCGGCCAGCAACAGCGGGTGGCCATCGCCCGGGGTCTGGCCATGGAGCCCGTGGCCATGCTGTTCGACGAACCCACCTCGGCCCTGGACCCGGAGATGATCAGCGAGGTGTTGGACGTCATGGTGGGCTTGGCTAAAGAGGGTATGACCATGGTGGTGGTGACCCACGAGATGGGCTTTGCCCGCCAAGTGGCCCAGCGGGTGGTGTTTATGGACCAGGGGCGCGTGGTGGAAGACGCCCCCACTGAAGACTTTTTCCAAAGGCCTCGAGAAGAACGGGCGCGGCAGTTTCTCGCCAAGATTCTGCGCCATTAGGGGGAGGGGGCCTGCAGCTGTTGCGCTACGTCGATAAGCTCTGGCGACGCAGTGACCCCGATCCCCAAACGGGATTTCCCATGGGATCCCCAGTTGCCGGCGATTTTGGGAATCTTGAAGATGCTCAACCATCGACAAGCCGCGTTAGACTCTTTGAGGGCCATGTGGCCATTTGATCTTGACCCATGGGGAGGCTTTGCCATGAGTGTTGACACCCAGTTCACCCCCCGCGTCGACCCGGTGACCGGGGCGGTGATCCCCAGGGCCTTGGAGAACCTTGCCATGTATAAGCCCATGGGCATGGCCTACTCCAGTATCATCCGCGAGGGCGAGGACTTCGGCGCCGCCCCCACCACTGCCCACCACCTGGCTATCGGCGCCTTGAGCCCCAGCTCCCGTGGCATCGTCGACGCCATGGATGCCCGTACCGGTGGGGGGGAACCCACCGCCACCGTCGCCCCGAGCCTGCGATGAGCGGGCGCGACTTCGCCGGCTACCGGGGGAACCCCCCCCACGCCCACTGGCCCTCGGGGGCCCGAGTGGCGGTCTCCCTGGTACTCAACATCGAAGAGGGGGCGGAGTTATCCCTCACCAGCGGCGACGAGCGCAACGAATCCATCTACGAGGTGGAAGAGGAAATCGTCGGTCGCCCCGACTTGTGCATGGAGTCCCACTTTGAGTACGGCAGCCGGGCGGGCTACTGGCGCATCGTCGAGGTATTGCAGGATTTTGGGGTGGAGGTGACCCTCAACGCCTGTGCCCGAGCCCTGGAAGTCACCCCGTGGATCGCCGCGGACGCCCTGGCCCGGGGCCATGAGATCGCCTGCCATGGCTACCGCTGGGAAAACCAGGCCCACCTGGACGAAGCCGCCGAGCGGGCCTTGATCCAGCGCTGTGTGGCCAGTATCCAAGGGGTGTGTGGCCAGCGCCCGGTGGGCTGGCACACCCGCTCCCAGACCTCGGTGAACACCCGGCGCCTACTGGTGGAGGAGGGGGGCTTTCTCTACGACAGCAACGCCTACAACGACGACCTTCCCTATGCCGTGACCGTCGCCGGCCGCCCCCACATCGTCTTGCCCTATAGTTTTGACACCAACGACATGCGCTTTCACACCAGCCGCGCCTTCAGCCATGGCAGCGACTTTGCCCGCTACTGCAGTGACGCCTTTGACTGGCTGTGGCGGGAGGGGGCGCGCCGGCCCAAAATGATGTCCGTGGGGCTTCACACCCGGGTCATCGGTCGCCCGGGGAGAATCGCCGGCCTCGAGGCTTTTTTGGCCCATGTATCCGCCAAGGGGGGGGCGTGGATCGCCCGGCGGGACCGCATCGCCCGCCACTGGCGAGAGCAGTTGGTCCAAGACACCTGAGTACCCATCCCCAAACTCCCTTCCCTCCCCGAAAAGCGGCCATCGAAGCCTGGATTGTCGACGGCGAGACCTCGCCCAGCCCTACCAAGGGCGTTATGATACCCGCCGTCCAGGGCGGCGGCGATGACACCCCCCAGGGGTATTTTCCCAGGCCCGGGCTGCCCACAATATGGGTTAATGCCCCACAGCGCTCTGGCAACACCACCGACGAGATCCCCTAGGAGATCGGTCCATGAGTCAGCAGCAGCGCAGCTACGACATTCTCTTCGATGGTCAGTTGCGACCGGGATTCGACGAACAGCAAGTGCGGTTGAACCTCGCCACTGAGTTTGGCTTTAGCGCCGAGGAAATCGACGATATCTTCGGCGGCGGTAGTGTCATTTTGTACCACCAGGGCCAGCAGGCCGAAGCCCTCACCATGCGGCAAAGCTTTACCCGAGCCGGCTTGATGGTGCGAATCGAAGCCAACGTCGACGCCGAGGCCGAACTGTCGGCTCAAGATCCCAAGGGGGCTCGTGCCGCCGATTTAGAGCCCGCCGCTCTGGCGGCCAAGTTCGCCACCCCCCTGGAAGGCGAGCCCCCGAGCCGGGGCTATCAGATGAGGCTTTGGGGGGTGGCGGGGGCTACTTTGCTCCTCCCCATCCTCTATGGGGAATTCCTGCTGGTCATGGCGTTGCTCCTGGCGAGCCACTTCGCCCAATTGCCAAGCCTGTGGTTGTCCCCTGATGGCTCTTGGGTGATGGGTCTGGTGGCTTTGGCCTTGGCCATCGTTGGTTTGCTGTTGCTGTTGATCGCCTTAAAACCCCTGGTGGCACTCTACAATCGCCCCGAAAGGATCCCGGTGACGGCCGAGGAGCAACCGCGTCTATTTTCCCTGTTGAGTTATCTGTGTCATTATTTACAGGTACCGATTCCCGACCGAGTGCAGGTGGATAGCGAGGTCCATGTGACGGTGGGCTTGGCCCATGGTTGGCGCGGTCTCTTCGATCGCAAACTGGCCTTGACCGTGGGCTTGCCAGTGGCGGGGGGGCTCAACGCCCGGCATTTTGTCGGGGCGCTCGCCCACGAATTTGGCCATTTCTCCCAGCGCGGCGCCCTGGAGGCTTACTGCATTATCAACGGCGTCAATGCCTGGCTCTATCGCCGGGCCCATCGCTCCGACCGCTTGGATGACTGGTTTCAGGAATGGTTTGCCGAGCATCGCGGTAGTCAATGGGCTCGTGGGCTCAATAGAGCTTACAACACTGGCAAAAAACTGGCCCGTGGTATATTTGGGTTGATGTTTCAGCTGAGCCTCACCATCAATCAATCTCTATCGCGCCACATGGAGTTTGAAGCCGATAAGCAGGTGCTCCAGACGGTGGGTACGGAGGCCTTTAAACCCATCGCCCTGAGCCTCTACGCCATGGCCTACGCCGCAAGGGAGGCTAATGCTGTCAACGGTCGGGTCATCGAGCAACGCAATCTGTTTTCCAATTTGCCCGCCGCTATTGTTCGGCGCTTTAATCACTACAGCCAAGACGATTGGCATGCCTTTGAGTCTCAGACTCAAAAAATCAAGACCCGGGCTTGGGATTTCCATCCCGCCGATCGCGAACGCATTGAACGGGCAATGGCCACCGCAGTGCCCGGTGTGTTTCACTACGAGGGTCCGGCCAGCCAACTTTTCAGTGAGTTCGATGCATTGTGCATCGAGGCGACGACCTCGCATTATCTCCATTGGGGTATTGAAGACCCCGATGAATTTGTGATCGCCAACGAGCAAATCTTTGTTACCCTGGGTCCCAACTGGGGAGGTCCTCGTGAAATCGAGGAATGACAAGGCTCCCCAGGGCGGTATCTTCCCCGCCGGAGCCGGTGTAACCTGTGCTCAACAGTCAATTTCCCCAAGCCTGGACCCTGTTCATGAACGACCACAATCCCTATTCGACCCCTAACGCCTCCTTGGTGAAGAACAATATTCCCAAGGGCTACCCCGATGCTTCTCTAAAACCCGAGCAGTTTCGCGGGGCGGGTTGGATAGCCTGGGTGTATTTATTGCTGAACATTCCCTATACCTATTATTCTATGAACCCGGACAATTTGTCCCTCGTCTCCTTTTCGCTGCTGGGTATTCTGATCACGGTCATCTTTGTCTATCTGATGCTTGTGTTGTTGAAATTTGTCAAAGCCAGATTTGAGTTGACAGGTTTAGAGAGCTACGCTTATTCAATTATTAGCTTATCTATTATTTTAACGGTGCTTGGCACCGTTGCGCCTCCCACAACGGGGGAAAACTTGACCAACGTCGATATGTTTTTTATCGCCATTGTACCCATCTACGGCATTATTTTAGTTCTGTTGGGTTTGAAGCTCAAGAAAACCAACGAAGACTACAAATACATGCAGGCCTTTGCCAAGACAACTATCGTTATGGGTGGCCTTTTGGCGACGGTGGTTTTGGCTGTCGTTGGCTTGGTGGCGGGTGTGGTCTGGAGCGTCTTGCTGGCATTGTTGTTTTTTGAGGCCGCCAGGGAGATGGAGGTCCTGAGGAACAGCGCTCCACAAGGGGAGGGGTGAAGGACGCCGCTGAGACTGGATAATCACCTAATTTTTGCCGATTTAATCTTTGCCGATTTAAAGGGGAGTTACGGGGTCGACCCCCACCCACCGCCCTCAACCCCGGGGGCGTCGGAGGCGGCGGGGGACGAGGCTCAGCGGTCGCTCCAGTAGGGCTGGCGCTTGTCCAGAAAGGCGGTGATGCCCTCCCGGGCGTCGCGAAAGGCCATATTGTCGGCCATTACCTCGCTGGTGTAGTCGTAGGCCGCCGCCAGGGGCATTTCCAGCTGGCGATAGAAGGCCTCCTTGCCGATGCGCACAGTGGCCTTGGAGCGGTCGGCGATTTGTCGCGCCAGGGCGTGGGTCGCCGCGTCGAGCTCGCCGTCGGCCACCACCCGGTTGACCAGCCCACGCTCAGCGGCCCAGGAGGCGCTGAAGAGGTCGCCGGTCAACAGCATCTCCATGGCCGCCTTGCGCCCCACCTTGCGGGACAACGCCACCATGGGAGTGGAGCAAAACAGGCCGATGTTGACCCCTGGCGTTGCAAAGCGGGCCGCCTCGGCGGCGACGGCCAAATCACAGCTGGCCACCAACTGACAGCCGGCCGCCGTGGCGATGCCGTGGACCTTGGCGATGACCGGTACCGGCAAGGTGACGATGCGCTGCATCAGCTGGCTGCACTGGGCGAATAGCGCCTTGACAAAGCCGTCTTCAAAGTCGGCGGCGCGCAGTTCCTTGAGGTCGTGGCCGGCGCAAAACCCCGGGCCATTGCCGGCCAGCACCACCACCCGCGCCTCTGGGTCGGCGGCGATGGCATCCAGGGTCCTCTGCAGTTCTGCCATTAGGGCCGCCGATAAACTGTTGCGGGCCTTGGGGCGGTTGAGGGTTAGGGTGGTGATGCCGTGGGCGTCGCTGCGCAGCAGCAAGGCCTCGTCGAGGTGGGGGGCGGTGGCGTGGTTCATGGGATCTCTCCTGTGGGGGAAGGCGTCACTGGCGCCGCAGCATGCCCGTGGTGTCCACCGAGCGTAGCGCCGCCAGCTCTCTTTCGCTCGGCGGCGACACGGGTTGGAGGTCGTCGGCAAACGCCAGGGGCCAGCCGGTGGCGGCGCGAATTTCCTCGGGATCGACGGTGGGGTAGTAGCCCGCCAGGCGAAATTCCTTGGTGGTGGGGTCGGGGCGCAGCACCCCTAGGGTGGTGATGATGGCGCTGGGCCCGCGACCGGCAAAGCCCCAGCGTTGCCTGGCATCTCCCCCCTCCAGGTAACCTGGGGAAGACAGGTAATCGAGGCGTTTCACAAAGCGCTTGCGCTCGTGGCCCACCATGATGAGAAACCGCTGGCAGCCACAGGCGATGTCGTTGGCGCCGCCGCTACCGGTGAGACGGGTGGTGGGCGGACCCTGGGTCACCCCCGCGGCGCCCTCGGCCCAGATCCCCGTGGTGTTGACGTTGCCGTGGCGATCCACCTGGGCGGCGCCGATGATCCCCACGTCGCAGCGCCCCGAACCCACCAAAAACCCCAGGGCGTCGAGGCCATTGGTGAAGCTCTCGGCGTTGGTGCACAGCCGGTTGCACTCGATGCCCAACGGCACCCCCACGGGGGTCGCTCCGTAGATGCCCCCCTCGGTGATGGCCCGGACGTTGGGGGCGTGGCAGGCCTTGGCGAAGAAGCCCGCCAACATGGACAAACCCACCCCAAAGATGGCTAGTTCCCCGTCGCGGATCTCCCGCCCGGTGACGATGGCCATCAATTCTTGGCGACTGTATTCCACCCTTCAGACCTCCTGGGCAAATGCGTCCGCATTGGCGGCGGTGAGGGTTTGGATCTCGTCTTCGGGGAGCAGCCAGCGCCGGTAGGGGTCGAGCAAAAAGCCCGTATCCGTGGCGGTGAGGGCCTCGATGCGCTCCAGACCGATGAGGTTGCGGTAGTCGTCGAGGTTCTGGTAGCCGAAGATATAAGTTTGGCTGTAGTCCCGCCACGCCTCGGGGTCGCCGGCGGCATTGTTGAGGGCGTGCATATGGGTTTCATCCAAGTCGTGGACCCCCGGGGAGGCCGCGGGCCAAGCGGACAAAGGCCAGTGGACCACGGCGTCGACGATGATCCCGGGGATGCGCACCAGGTTGGGATACTGGCGCATACAGCCGCCGTCGACGATGTGATCGGCCACCAGCACCACCCGTCTAGCGGCCCGGGACAGCTCAAAGCGGCTCCATTCGCTGCCGATCATGATGGCGTTGCCCCGGCGATCCGCCAGGGTGACGTGGATCACCGCCAAGGGGGGGCGCAGAGGGGACAAGGCCCCCACCTGGCGGTCGGGGTTGAAGGGGTCGGTCACCAGGGGAACCTTGGCGGGATTGGGGTAGGCCGTGGGGTCGAAGGCCGAGAACCGCTGGAGGTCGGAGCCGATGCAGGTGGTGGAGGGGGCAAAGGGCCAGTTCATGGCCCCGGCGAAGAACCGCAACGGTATGGCCAAATTGGAATAGTCCTCCAACACCGCCCGGCCGCTTTCCACCGCCCGGCGCAGGCCCTTGGCGAAGCCGATACCCTCCAAACCGGAAAATCCGCACTCGATCTTGGCCACGGCGCCACCGGCGCAGAGCAAGTTCAATTGTTGGGTATTGCAGTGGAACAGGGCGTGGAGGTTCTGGCGCCCCTGGCGCAACAGTTCCCGGCCAAAGGCCACCGGGTCGGGGCCGATGGGTAGCCACGAGCCGCTGGCGAACTCCAGGCCATCGAACCTGAAATCGGCAACCGCCTGGGGGAGGGTGATGAGTTTATTGACGGCCGGCAGGGGGGGTGGCGGATTGGCGTGGGGATCCATCGGTCAGTGTCTTAGGGGTGAGGTTGGCCCGGTGG
>JBHJHK010000213.1:0-7367 GCA_050330975.1 Candidatus Competibacterales bacterium
GGTCCTGGGGGCCATCCCCGGCCTCACCGCCACCATGGGGGTGGCGCTGTTGGTGCCGGTGACCTTTTTCCTCGAGCCCATCCAGGCCATCGCCGCCATCGTCACCCTGGCGGCGGTGGCAATCTTCGCCGGGGACATCCCCGGCGCCCTGTTGCGGATTCCCGGCACCCCGGCCTCGGCGGCCTACGTCGACGACGCCTACCGCCTGACCCAAAAGGGTCAGGGGGAGCGGGCCCTGGGGTTGTCCCTGGGGGCGGCGGTGTTGGGGGGGTTGCTGGGCTCGGTGGTGTTGGTCATCGCCGCCCCGGCCCTGGCCGAGGTGGCCCTGCGCTTTAGCTCGGCGGAGTACTTTTGGTTGGCGTGTCTTGGGCTGTCGTGCGCGGCGTTGGTCTCCCCGGGCAACCCCCTCAAGGGCACGGCATCGTTGCTGCTGGGGCTGTTCATCGCCACCATCGGCTTCGACGTCATCGCCGGCCACCCCCGTTTTACCTTTGGCGAGATCGAACTCATGGGGGGGGTGAATTTCATCCCCGCCATGATCGGCATGTTTGCCCTCTCGGAGGTGTTGCGCAAGGTGACGGCCCCCCAAGTCCAAAGGCCCCAGGACCCGGGGGGTGGGGGGCTTAGCCAAGTGGTGCCGCTGTTGTGGCGCTACCGCCTCAACGCCCTGCGGGGTGGGGGCATCGGCACCTTGGTGGGGGCCCTCCCCGGCGCTGGGGCCGACATCGCCGCCTGGATCGCCTACGCCGTGGGCAAGCGCCAGTCCCGGACCCCCGAGGCCTTTGGCCGCGGCCACCCCGAGGGGTTGGTGGACGCCGGCGCCGCCAACAACGGCGGCTTGAGCGGGGCCTGGGTACCGGCGTTGGTGTTTGGCATCCCCGGGGATGCCATCACCGCCATCGTCATCGGGGTGTTGTTTTTAAAGGGTCTCCAGCCCGGGCCCACCATCTTCGTCGACCAAGCGGACCTGCTCTACGCCATTTTCATCAGTTTCTTTGTCGCCAATTTGCTGTTGCTGCCCCTGGGGCTATTGGCCATCAAGACCTCCCGCCACCTCCTGGCCATCCCCCAGGGAGTGTTGCTCCCGGTGGTGCTGTTGTTTTGCATCGTCGGGGCCTATGCCATCAACAATAGTACCTTCGACGTGGGAATCATGCTGGTCATGGGGCTGTTGGGCTATGTCATGGAAGAAAACGACTTCCCCGTGGCCCCGGCGATCCTGGGGATCGTGTTGGGGCAGTTAGTGGAAAACCACTTCATCACCACCTTGATCAAATCCCAAGGGGATTTTGGGGCGTTTTTCCAGCGCCCCATCGCCGCGGGCTTGGGGGTGGTGACGTTGTTGCTCTGGTGTACCCCGGTGGTATTGGCCCTACTGGCCCGGCGCCGGCGGGCCGCCGCCCGCGCCAAAACCACCCCAAAAACCACCCAGTGAGGAGAATGTCATGTCGCGCGTGTTGTGTTGTGTGCTGTTGTGCCTTGCCGCCGTATCCTTTGGGGGCGTCGCCGCCGCCCAAACCACCCTGCGCTTTGGCCACTACGCCGCCCCCGAAGACACGGCGGCCAAGGCCGCCGAGCACTTTAAGACCCTAGTGGAGGAAAAGACGGCAGAGGCGGTGGTCATCAGTCTCCACCCCGCCGGCGAGCTGGGCAACAGTCCCACCATGCTCCAGGGGGTGAGGCTGGGGACCATCGACCTCACCGTGGTGGGCAACCCCTACTTCACCAGTTTTGCCCCGGAGCTCAACCTCCTGGACCTGCCGTTTTTGTTCGAGTCCCCGGCCCACGCCTACGCGGTGTTGGACGGCGAGGTGGGCCAGACCCTCATGGCGGGCCTGGCCAAACATCGCATGAAGGGCCTGGCGCTGTGGGAGATCGGCTTTCGCGACATCACCACCTCCGACACCCCGGTCCACGGCCCCGAGGATCTCCAGGGCCTCAAGCTGCGCACCACCCCCAACCCCGCCCACGTCAAGGCCTTTGAGATCTGGGGGGCCAAGGCCACGCCCATGCCCTTTTCCGAGGTGTATTTGGCCCTCCAGACCGGGGCGGTGGACGGCCAGGAAAACCCCATCAACCACATCTACGCCAGCCGCCTCCACGAGGTGCAACGGCACCTGAGCATCACCCACCACGCCTACACCGCCTCGCCGTTGGTGATGAACCTTTCCAAATTCAACGGCCTACCCCCTGAGCACCAGGAGGCGTTGCTAGCCGCCGCCCTGGAGGCCGCCACCTTTGAACGGCAACTCAACGCCGAGTTGGAGGCGGCGAGTCTGGCGGCCATGGTGGAGGCCGGGGTCCAGGTGGTGGAAAACCCCGATGTGGAGGCCTTCCGCAGCGCCGTGGCCGAGGCGGTTCGGGCCAGTTATAGCGAGCAGTTTGGCGACGAGCTGCTCCGGGCCGTCGACGCCGCCCGCAGCGCCGACTGAGGCGCCGTGAACGGGCCCGTGACACGGCTTGCCACCGCCTTGGGCCGGGGCCTGGATGGGGCCCTTGGGCTTTTGTTGTTGGTCATCGTGGCCGTGGCCCTGGCCCAGGTGGTGGCCCGCTACGTCCTCAATGCCTCGTTGGTGTGGAGCGAAGAGCTGAGTCGGCTGTTGTTCATTTGGCTCATCATGCTCGGCGCCGTGGGGGGCAGCCCCATGCGCATCGGCCTCTTGGCCGATAACCTGCCCCGCCCCTGGCGGGTGGCGTTGCGGGTCTTGGCGGCGGGGGTGTCCCTGGGGCTGTTGGGGTTGTTGGTCTACGGGGCTTATGCCATGGTGGACCTCACCCGCTACGACCGCTACACCGGCCTCGGTTGGCCGGTGAGCTACGCCTTTTGGGGGGTGGTGGTGGGGTCTAGCTTGTGGCTGGTGGCCCTGGTGGCCAAACTGTGGCTGCGGCGGGGGGGTGACCCGTGGTAGTGATGTTGCTCCTGGGGTTGATGTTGGCCCTGGCCCTGGTGGGGGTGCCGTTGGTGTTCGCCATCCTGGCGGCCTCGGTGGTGACCTTGCTGGTCTATCGCCCGGGGATTCCCTTGGAGGTGGTGGCCCAACTGTTTGTCAGCGGCCTCGACACCTCGCTCTTGTTGGCCATTCCGTTTTTCTTTTTGGCCGGGGAACTCATGAACCGCGGGGGGATCACCCGGCGGATCGTCGACTTTGCCAACGCCTTGGTGGGCCCCATCCCCGGGGGCCTAGGCCATGTCAACGTCACCTCCAGCATGCTGTTTTCCGGAATCTCCGGGTCGGCGGTGGCGGACACGGCGGCCGTGGGGGGGGTGATGATTCCCGCCATGGTCCAGCGGGGCTTTTCCAGGGCCTTTGCCGCGGCCATCACGCAGACCTCGTCGGTCATCGGCCCTTTGATCCCCCCCAGCATTCCCATGGTGGTCTACGCCGTGTTGGCCCAGGCCTCCGTGGGGCAGCTGTTCTTGGGGGGCGTGATCCCGGGCTTGCTCACCGGGTTGTGCCTCATGGTGGCGGTGTACTTCATCAGCCGCCGCCGGGATTATCCCCGAGAGCCCCGGGGCACGGTGGTCGAGGTGGGGCGCCGGGCCGGCCGGGCCAGCGCCGCTTTGCTGGCGCCGTTGATCATTGTCGGCGGCATCTTGGGGGGGGTGTTTACCGCCACCGAGGCCGGGGCGGTGGCGGTGTTTTACAGCGCCCTGGTGGGGGCGTTTCTCTACCGGGAGCTGGGGTTCACCGATATCGCCCACGCCTTGGGGCGCGCCGCCCGGGGGACGGCGGTGGTGATGGTGATCCTCGGGGCCTCGGCGGTGTTCGCCTGGATCGTCGCCGACCTCCAGGTGAGTCGCACCGTGGCCCAGGGGCTATTCGCCCTCACCGAGAATCCCGTGGCGGTGTTGTTGCTCGTCAACGCCTTTGTCCTGGTGGTGGGGTTGTTTATGGATCCTTTGGCGGCGTTGGTCATCGTGGTGCCGATTTTTTTGCCCACCGCCGTCCAGTTGGGGATCGACCCCATCCACTTTGGGGTGGTGATCATCATGAATTTGATGATCGGCCTGTGTACCCCCCCGGTGGGGTATTTGATTTACCTAGCGGCGGACATGGCCCAGACCCCCCCGGAGAAGGTGATCCGGGAGAGTTTGCCGTTTTTGGCCGCCCTGTTGCTGGCTTTGTTGCTGTGTATCCTCATTCCCCCCTTCACCCTGGCTCTGCCGGGTCTCATGGACCCTTGAGCCCCCATGGAGGTGTTTGCCATGCTGGGTCACCGCGTCGTCGATCTCACCATGCCCTTGGATGACCACTTTCGCTGGCAGACCCAGCGGCGCACCACGGGTCCCCGCAGCTATAACAACCCCTTCCAGGTCACCTGGCTCACCACGTCGGTCCACGCCTTTACCCACCTGGACACCCCCCGTCACATCCTCGACGATGGCTTCACCACCGACGACTTGACCCTGGATCAGGTCATGGGTCCGGCGGCGGTCATGGACCTCAGCGGCGACATCGCCCCCGACGAGGCCTTGTCGGCGGCCCGTCTGGCGGCGGTGGCCCCCCCCATGGCGGCCGGGGAGATCATCTTGTTCAAGACCGCCTGGGAGACCCACTACCCCCACACCGTCCCCGAGTACTGGACCAGGGCGCCCTACCTCACCCGGGAGGCCAGCGAATGGCTGTGGGACCGGGCGCCCAGGGCCGTGGCCTTTGACTTTCCCCAAGACGAGGTCATTCGTCTGTCCCTCCACGGCGAGACCCGCCCATTGGCGGAGAACGTCACCCACGACGTATTGCTGCGCCGGGGGGTGATCTTGGTGGAATACTTGAGCAACACCCACGCCCTGACCCGGGAGCGCCTCCAATTCTGTGCCCTGCCGTTGAAAATCGCCCACAGCGACGGCGCCCCGGCCAGGGTCATCGCCCTGGAGGAGCCCTGAGCCATGGGTAGGGACGGGGACAGGGATTATCGCCTCGACCGCTATTTGGATCCCGTGGCGGCTTTGCCCGCCGACGGCTACCGGGCCACTTTGGTGGGCCGGGCGTGGCTGCCGGGGGACCCCTCGGGCCCGGCGGTGGTGACCCTGCGTCCCGAGGGGGTGGTGGATATCAGCCGCGCTTTTCCCACCGTGGCCCACCTGTTGGCCACGGCCGACCCCGCCGCGGCTGTCCGGGGCGCCGCTGGACGGCGGTTGGGGTCCTTGGCCGAGGTGTTGAGCCACAGCCACTGGCAGCGGCGTTCCCCCGCCGCGGTGCATCTGTTGGCCCCGGTAGACCTCCAGGCCCTCAAGGCCTGTGGGGTGACCTTTGTGGCCAGTATGTTGGAGCGGGTCATCGAAGAGCGGGCCGCCGGGCAGCCCGACCGGGCGGCGGCCATCCGCGCCGAGCTCCAGGGGGTGGTGGGGGGAGATTTGGCCAACGTCGTCCCCGGCGGCCCCAGGGCCCAAGCCCTCAAGGAGGCCCTCCAGGCCAGGGGGATCTGGTCCCAATATCTAGAGGTGGGGATCGGGCCCTACGCCGAGGTGTTCACCAAGGCTCAGCCTTTGTCCGCCGTGGGCAGCGGGGCCCAGGTGGGCCTCCACCCAGAATCCCACTGGAACAACCCCGAGCCCGAGGTGGTGTTGGTGGTCAACCCCCGTGGTGGCCTGGTGGGCGCCACCCTGGGCAACGACGTCAACCTGCGGGACTTCGAGGGCCGCAGTGCGTTGTTGCTGGGCAAGGCCAAGGACAACAACGCCTCCTGCGCCCTGGGGCCGTTTATCCGCTTATTCGACGACCGGTTTGGCCTGGATGATTTGCGCCACTGCCGGGTCACCCTCCAGGTGGAGGGGCGCGATGGCTTCAACCTGACCGATACCTGCCAGTTGGGGACCATCAGCCGCGACCTGGAATCCCTGGTGAGCCAGACCATCAACGCCAACCACCAATACCCCGATGGATTGGTGTTGTTCACCGGCACCCCCTTTACCCCCCTCCAGGACCGGGATGGCCCGGGCCTGGGTTTTACCCACCACATGGACGACGTGGTGACCATTGCGGCGTCGTGGCTGGGCACCTTGGCCAACACCGTCACCACCAGCAACTGCGCCCCACCGTGGACCTGGGGTATGGGGGCGTTGATGCACAACCTGGCGGCCCGGGGGTTGCTGGGTGGCAACGGCCCTGGCCCCGAGGAATTGCCATGAGCAAAATCGTCGACTGTCAGATCTTTGATATCCGCTTTCCCACCTCCCGCCAGCTGGACGGGTCGGACGCCATGAACCAGGCGCCGGATTACTCGGCGGCCTATGTGATCCTCAAGACCGAGGACGGGGTCCACGATGGCCATGGCCTCACCTTCACCATCGGCCGGGGCAACGAGCTGTGTTGTGCCGCCATCCGGGCCCTGGCCAAGGAGGTGGTGGGCCGTGACCTGGGGGCCATCACCGCCGATATGGCGGGGTTTTGGCGCTC
This sequence comes from Candidatus Competibacterales bacterium, assembly GCA_050330975.1. Taxonomy (GTDB): domain Bacteria; phylum Pseudomonadota; class Gammaproteobacteria; order Competibacterales; family Competibacteraceae; genus JBHJHK01. The sequence goes on from JBHJHK010000213.1 coordinate 6,399, forward strand.
GATGGTGAGCGGCGATAGCCAATTGCGCTGGCTGGGCCCCGAAAAGGGGGTCATCCACCTGGCCACCGCGGCCTTGGTGAACGCCGTGTGGGATCTGTGGGCCAAGACCCAAGGCGTGCCCTTGTGGCGGCTGTTGGTGGCCATGAGTCCCCAACAGCTGGTGGGGTGTGTGGACTTTCGCTTTATCGGCGATGCCCTCAGCCCCGACGAGGCCGTGGCGTTATTAGAGCGCCAGGCCTCCACCAAGGACCAGCGCATGGCCCACCTCCACGATGGAGGGTATCCGGCCTACACCACCTCCGCCGGCTGGCTGGGTTACGACGAGGCCCGGTTGCGGGCCCTGTGCCGCCAGGCCGTGGCCCAGGGTTGGACCCACTTCAAGCAAAAGGTGGGGGGCAGCCTCGACGACGATATTCGCCGGGCCGAGATCATCCGCCAAGAGATTGGTTCGGAGCGGGTGTTGATGATGGACGCCAACCAGGTGTGGGATGTGGACCAGGCCATCCGGCACATGGAGCGCCTGGCAGTTTTTAAACCCCTGTGGATCGAAGAGCCCACCTCCCCCGACGACATCCTGGGCCACGCCGCCATCGCCCGGGCCCTCAAGCCCTTGGGCATTGGGGTGGCCACCGGCGAGCACTGCCACAACCGGGTGATGTTCAAGCAGTTCTTCCAGGCCAAGGCCCTGGATTATTGCCAGCTGGACGCGGCGCGCTTGGGGGGGGTCAACGAGGCGTTGGCGGTGATTCTCCTGGCGGCCAAATACCAGGTGCCGGTGTGCCCCCACGCCGGGGGGGTGGGGTTATGCGAGTATGTCCAGCACCTGTCCATGTTCGACTACATCGCCGTGTCGGGGAGCTTGGAGGGGCGGATTTTGGAGTATGTGGACAACCTCCACGAGCACTTCCTCGATCCCGTGGTGATCAAAAACGCACGCTATATGACCCCCACCGCCCCGGGCTATTGTAT
>JBHJHK010000214.1:0-6328 GCA_050330975.1 Candidatus Competibacterales bacterium
CCCTCAGGCAACCTTCATCACATGGGAAGGGCCATGGGCCACCCGCAACCCCTCGGTGGCGGCGGCAAAGCCATAGAGGCGCACCAACCAGCGGGCCAAGGCATCTTCGGGGATGGCGGCGCGGCCGTGGAGGATGCGGTGGTTGTCCAACAGCGCCACATCCCCCTCGGATAGCTCCACCTCGGCGTAGAGCTCGGGTTGGCCCAAGACGCGGTTGAGGGCCCCTAGGGCGTCCTCGCCCCGGGGGTCGGTGGCCATGACCGTGTGTTGGTTGTAGCGCATTTCCCAGCGCCCCTGGCGTTGGACCACCAGGGGAATGTCTTGGGTGCTGCGGCGATGGCTGTGGGAATCGGAACAGCGAAAGCCGAACCACGGCGCCTGGAGGGCCCGCCAGTGGTCGGGGGCAAGCTCTGCCTCTAGGGTGTCGACGGTGACCACGGTGGTGGGCAGTTTTGAGGGGTTGCGCAGGGCGTAGAAGCCCAGGGCATCGGGGGCCGGCGAGACTCCATCTTGGGCTTTGTAGCGGGGTTGGTCGCTGCTCTCGGTGTGCCAGCCGATGGCGGCGCCGGTGTGGGAGCTGTGGGTCTTTTCAAAGCCGATGCGGCTCAGGACGTGGCGCACCAGTTGGCCGGCGTTTTCCGAGTCATAGGCCACGGGCCGCAAGCCCACGGCGGCCATGATCCCGGCCAAAAACAAAGGCCCCACCGACCAATCTCCACTGGGAGCGGCCCCGTCTCGGGGGGTGGGACCCAGGGCCTCGGGTCTGGGTCCCCGGCGGACGATGAGTACATCGGCGTCGCCAGTGCCGTAGGCCGCCAAGGCGGCGTGCTGTGGGGGGTCGAGAAGTTCCCCGAGGGCGGCGGCCACGACCCCCGCCACCGGCGCGGGGTCTCGCTCGAAGTCGCCGGCACTGTGCCGCCGGCACGCGGCGTTCAGGGCCTGGGTTTGGGGGCCTCGGAGGTGAATTTCACGGGCTTTCAAGGGTTGGTCTCGTCGGTTGGGGTTTGGGGGTTTGGGGGTCGTGGGACCGTCGAGGCCCTTGGATCACTGGTCCTCGCTCACCAGCAGTCGCTGGGGGATGGCGAGGTTCTGCTCTCGGTAGTAGCGGGTGGCCCCCGGGTGGAGGGGTACCGGCAGTCCGCCGATGGCCCGCTCCAGGGCCATGGCCTCGGTGGCCGGGTGGATGTTGCGCAAAAACGCCAGGTTTTCGTACAGCGCCCGGGTCACTTGATAGACCACCTCCGAAGGTACATCGGCCCGCACCGCCAGTAAATTGGGCTGGGCGATGGTGCGCACCGGCCGACTCTGGTGGGGATAGGTGTCGGCGGGGATCACATAGCGGGTCCACAGGCCGTAGTGGCCACTGGCCCGTTGGAGCTGGGGGTCGGTGAACTCCAAGATGGCCAATTGATTCTCTCCGGCGGCGGCAAACACCTGGACCAGCGCCGGCACCGGTGCCCCGGCGGGAAAGCTCGCCCCCTGGATGGTGCCGTTTTGCAGCGCTTCGGCCGAGGGCCCAAATCCCAGGTACACCGGCTCCAAGGCGGCGTCGCGGTCGATGCCGAGGTTGTCTAACAGATGCCTCCCCGAGCCCTCGGCGCCGGAGTTGCGCTTGCCCACTGAGAACTTATCGCCGCCAAACTGGGCCAAGTCGGCGATGGTGCCGGTGTCCACCTTGTCGGCGCGCACCACAAAGTGCTCGACGTTTTGCCACAACATGGAAATAGAGCGCAGCTGCTCTTGGGGTCCCGTGGCCGCAAAGGGCCCTTCGCCGTTCCAGGCCCAGGCCCCGTAGATGCCGTTCATCAAGGCGAACTGGGTCTGGTTTTCCCCCAGTAACTTGACGTTTTCCGCCGACCCCGCCGAGGTGATGGCCGACAGGGCGACCCCCGTGGTGGGTTGGAGTTTGATTTTGGTCAAGGTGGCTATGGCCACCCCCACGGGGTAGAAGGTACCGCCGGTGGTGGCGGTGGCCAATAGATAGCTGTCGTCGGCGGCGGTCGGGTTGGTTCCAAGGGCGACGAGGGCGAAGACCCCCAACAGCCGCCGGCAAAATCGAATGTCAAATGGTGACATAGTCGAGCCTTTGCGTAGTGTACAGGGAATGGTTCTGGGCACTGGCCCCGCGGGGCATCGGGTCCGGGCCATGGTTTAGAACGACGAGGGGAAATGGCAATGGCGCTGTCGCCCACGATCGCTTTATCCCTCGGGCGCAGACTCGGGGGGGGATGCCGGCGCGGTGGCCTTTGGCGTCAGGGTCAACACCCTGGGAAACTCCGAAGCGACGGTCTCGGGGCGCAGCGGCATGCGAATGTAGCGCCTTTGGCGCCACAGCGCCACTTGGTCGCGGAAATTGGCGGCGTTGAGCCAGCCGTCTTGGCCCCCCAAAATGGCAAACCAGTTGGCGTCTGGGTCCCCGAGGTGGGAGATGTGGCGGGCCACCGAGCTCAAACCCACCTTGTGGCGGCGGCGCACTAGGCCGTGGGCGCTCTTCATGGGGGTCTGCCGCGACCCTCCCACGGGCAGATCCTCAAAGGTGAACCAGCGCCCCACCCCCGGCAACAGGCCCAAGGGGTGGGCCAGGCGGAGACGATGCATATCCCCCCAAGTGGGGTAGCGGCGGGCATCCCGCCACACCTTGGCCACGCTGCGCCTGAGCAGCCGTTCGCGGCGGCGTTGGGTCAGTGCCGCCAGGTCTGGCAGCAAAAATGCGACGATAAAGCTCCACTGGCAGACGGGATCCTGCAGCGCCGCCCGGTCTCGGGTCTGAAACACCCCGCGGCACAGGTGGTAGAGCAACAGTTCGAACAACAAAGCCCCCCGGGAGTGAAAGCCGTAGTCCCCGTCCCAGCCCTGGAGTTCGCCGGCCAAGGCCAAGGCCCGGGGCTTGGCGGTGACTTTGAGGATCTCCGCCGCCAAGGCGCTGGCCAAGGCCCCCGCGTCGGGGGCAGAGGTGTCGGTTTGCAACGCCACCAGATCGTCGAAGTCCAACGAGCCCCTGGCCCGCACCTCGCTCTCCAGACGGCGCTTGCGGGAGTCCAGGCCGAACAAATAACCGATGGGAATGTTGGACTCCGCCGGCCGGTTGTTGGCCGAAACGATAAACCCCTCGGGGGGATTGAGGGTCCAGGGCAAGTCCAACGGGCCGGCAAAACCCTGCCAGTGGGTGCTGGGGTCGGTGGCATCCAGTACCATGTCCCCCTCGGGAAAGCCGCTGCGCAGGGGTTGCTTGACGGCCATCAGCTCGCCGATATTTCCCCCTCGGTCGGCGAACACCAGGTTGACGGGGATGAGGCCATAGCTCTTGAAGGCCCGGCGGAAGGCCTCGGGGGTGCGGGCTTTGGAGGCCTGGAGGATGGCCGTGAGCTCGTCGCTCACCTCGTGGCCCACCCACTTCAAAGCGATGGCCGGCGCCTTGCCGGGGCAGAGCTTGGCGTCGCTCAAGATGGGACCAAAGGGGGTGCGCCGCACGGTGCGGTGCCGGTTGCGCCCAAAGCGGGTGCGGATGGTGATGGTCTCTTCGCGGATGGCCTCCCTCGGCAAACCGCTGACGTCAAACAGGTCGCTGGAGGCGGCGCGCATGTTGGTGCCCCCCCAGGCGATGTCGGGGTTGCGGCCCACCACCACCGCGGGCAAACCGGGGATCATCAGCCCCACCAGGGCGTAGGAGGGAGAGCGCAACCCCACCAACAAAAAGAAGTTGGGCAGCCCCGGCCCCAGGTGGGGGTCACTGGCGATCCAGGCACCCTGGCTGGCGCTCAGGGCCGGCGCCACGGCGATGGAGTTGCTGCCGGCCCGCTGGTGGTTGACCAGCCATTCGCCAAAGGCCTTGGCCTGGCGCCCGGGGATGGCCAGCTGGGGGCTGGGCTCCCCGGCTTGGCGCATCCGCCGCCACAGGGTGGCGAAATCTGGCTTGTCCCGTTCCTTCAACAAATTGAGAAAGGTGAGCCAGTAGAAGTCGGCCCCCATCATCCGTCCCATCACCGCCAGGTCTCGCACCGTCCAAGGCTCGGGGTGGACGCCGAGGAGTTCGAGCTCTGGGGGCCTTTGGCTCAGGCGGGACCAGTAGCAGTTCAGACCGTCGACAAAGGCCTGGCACCACTGGCGGGTCTCGTCGGGCAGCTGGGCTTCGATGGCGCTGGCTGCGGCGCCTAGGTCGAGGATCCGCAAGAAGTGATCCAACTCCACCGCCCAGGGCCCCAACATCTCGGCCAAGCGGCCGGTGGCCAAGCGGTGGAGAAAATGAATTTGGCCACTGCGCAGATGGCCGTTGACCAGGCCCAAGGCAAAGGCCAAGTCCCGGTCGCTTTGGGCCTCGATGTAGGGCACTTGAAAATCGTTCCAGCGCACGGTCACCGGGTGTTCCAACGCCAGATCGGCGGTGGGAAAGGCCTTGAGGCGCTGGGCCGTGGTGGGGGACGGAGTGCTCGCCCCCACGAGACGCCGCCACAGCCAAGCCGGCAAGGCGGGGAACGACGAGTGCCGGGGGGGAACGCTGGACGAGGCTCTTGGGTTCACAGTGGATTATGCTAGGTGTCGAAACGAGGTGTCGAGGAGCCCGGGCCCTGGGCGCACCGCGCCCTGTGGGGGCGCGTCGTCGGTACCATGAGGTAGCGTTATGGGCCCTCGACCGGGGTTGGCAGCGGCCCGGCGCGCAGATACCTCGATATGTGGTTTCTCTGCAACACTTTTGCTTTCATGAAAAAACCATTGTCATAGTAAACGCTTTTGACTGTTCTGCAAATCGTGTCCCGCAACCCTGGGCGGTGCGACCTTCGAGGAAAAGCCAGTACCATGACCCCAAACGGCAGCCCATTTCCCCGCGGCTGGTCTTTGTCTTGCGCCAGTGAAGTAACGCCATGGCCTTGATCGACCGCTACCTCGCCTTGGAAGTCGCCAAACCCTTTGCCGCCGCCTTTGGGCTTTTGCTGGCGGTCTTTGCCGCCTACCTGGCGGCGGGATTTTTGAGCGACGCCACCGCCGGCCTATTGACCCTGGACACGGTGTTCAAGTTAGTGGGGCTGCGCACCCTCATCGCCCTGGAGACCCTCCTGCCCGCCACCTTGTTTTTCGCCATAGTGGTGGCCCTGGGGAGACTCCACAGCGACGCCGAAATGACCGCCCTTGCCGCCGCCGGCGTCGGATCGAGGCGGTTGGCCTTGGCCGTGGTGCGCCTGGCGTTGCCCGCGGTGGTGGTGGTGGTGTATCTGTCGGTGGAAGTTCGCCCCTGGGCCTATGCCCAAAGCCACGGCCTGCGCACCCAAGCCATGGCGGAATTGGAGCTCCACCAGCTCGAGGCCAGCCGCTTCCACGTCCAAGGGGGGGAGCGGGTGTTGTTCGCCCGCCAGGTGGACCACGAGGCGCGGGCCATGGAGGAGCTGTTTATCAAATCCGAGGAGGCCGACGCCGTGGTGGTCATCACCGCCCACCGGGCCCACCAACCGGCGTTGCCCGCCCACGTCCCCCCGGAGTTGCGGTTGGAAAACGGTCACCTCTACCACTTGGCGCTCAATGGGCAGCGGGATTTGGTGGTGGCCTTTGACGCCATGACCGTGTGGTTGGCGGGGAGGGGTGTCGACGCCGTGGGCCAGCGAGACAAGGCCACCCCGACGTGGCAGTTGGCCGAGATCCCGGGGGGGCGGAGTCAGGCGGAGTTCCAGTGGCGCTTGTCCCGGGGGTTGTCCACCTTGTTGCTGGCGTTGTTGGCGTTGCCCGTGGGCCGGATGCGCCCCCGGCGGGGGCGCTACGCCCGCGTCGGTATGGCCTTGGCGACCTTTGTGGGATTCTTTCAACTGGAACTCACGGCCCGCACCTGGGTGCGGCGGGACATGGTGGAGACCTGGCCGGGGTTGTGGTGGGTGTACGGGCTGGTATTGGCGGTGTTGGTGGGTTGGCTGTGGGGTTGGCGCTGGCCGAGATTGCCCCGCCATCCCCGGCGTCTCGCCGTGGAGCAAGGGGCACAGCCGTGACGCTGATCAGTCGCTACATCGCCGCCCAGGTGCTGCAAAAGGGGTTTTGGGTACTGCTGGGATTGTTGGCGGTATTTGCCCTGTTGGAGTTGGCCGAGCAGATGGAGGACGTGGGGCGGGGGGATTATCAGTTGACGGATGCCCTGCTCTACGTGGTCTTGACCTTGCCCCGGCGGGCCCTGGAGCTATGGCCCGTGGCGGTGTTGGTGGGGGGCAGCATCGCCTTGGGGTCGATGGCCGCCTGCGGCGAGCTGACGGCGTTGCGGGGGGCGGGGGTCTCGGCGAAGCGGTTGGTGGGGGGGATGTTGGCCACGGGGCTCGTCGGGAGCGGCGTTTTGGGGGGGGTGGAAGGTCTGGTG
>JBHJHK010000215.1:0-22812 GCA_050330975.1 Candidatus Competibacterales bacterium
CCGCGCCGCCCGCTGGCATCTCCTGGGCTTTTCCCTGGTTGGGCCGGGGGGGCGGGGCCACGGCCGGGCTCTGGGCTGTGGCGAGGTCAAATTCAGCGGCCAAGTGCTCCCCGACGCACGACTTTTGACTTACCATTTGCACATCAAGCGCACGATCCTCACACGCAAACTCACAATGGGCATCCCCGATGCCGCCGTCGCCGTCGACGGCAACGAGATCTACCGCGGCAAGGAGTTGCGCGTGGGCCTTTTCATTCCTGAGTCGGAGCAGCACGTTACCCCATGACTCCTTCCACGAGACGCGTCGTCGTCACAGGCATCGGCATCGCCTCCAGCCTTGGCGTCGGCAAAGCCGCCGTCGTCGACAGCCTCTACCAAGGCCGCAGCGGCATCAGCCAAAGCCAGGCCTACCGCGACTTGGGGATGCGCAGTCTCATCCACGGCGCCATCGATATAGACCTCGCCGATCACATCGACCGGCGGCTGCTGCGCTTCATGGGCCCTGGTGCCGGCTATGCCTACCTCTCCCTGCAAGAGGCCCTCGCCGACGCCGAATTGCCCGAGGCGTCCATCTCCCATCCCCGCACGGGTTTGGTCATGGGTACCGGCGGCGCCAGTTTGTCCAACGCCGTGGCCGCTGCGGATCTGCTGCGGGAGCGGGGCATCAAGCGCGTGGGACCCTACATGGTGCCCCGAACCATGAGTTCCACCGTGGCGGCCAACTTGGCCACGGCGTTTAAAATCAAGGGGGTGAGCTACACCATGAGCTCGGCGTGCGCCACCAGCGCCCACTGCATCGGCCACGGGGCCGAGCTCATCCAGTGGGGCAAACAAGACGTGGTGTTGGCCGGGGCCGGCGACGAGGTCCACTGGACCACCACGGCGTTGTTCGACGCCATGGGGGCCTTGTCCACCCGCTACAACGACACCCCCACCCTGGCCTCCCGCCCCTTCGACCGGGATCGAGATGGCTTTGTCGCCTCGGGCGGCGGCGGAGCCGTGGTCTTGGAGTCCCTCGACCACGCCCGCAACCGGGGGGCCACCATCTACGCCGAATTGGTGGGTTACGGTGCCACCTCCGACGGCCACGATATGGTACAGCCCTCGGGGGAGGGCTCGGTGCGCTGTATGCGCCAGGCCCTCGAGGGTTTGTCCCCCGAGACCATCGACTACCTCAATCCCCATGCCACGAGTACGCCCTTGGGGGACATCGCCGAACTCAAGGCCGTGCGCCAGGTGTTCGGCGACCACCCACCCCCCATCAGCGCCACCAAATCCCTCTCCGGCCACGCCTTGGGAGCCGCCGGCGTCCACGAAGCCATTTATTGCCTGTTGATGCAGGCCCATGGCTTTATCGCCGCCTCGGCCAACGTCGACCACCTAGACCCCGAGGCCGAGGCCTTCCCCATCGTCGTCCAGCGCCGCACCGACGTGGACTTAAACACGGTGATGAGCAACAGTTTTGGCTTTGGCGGCACCAACGCCACCCTGGTCTTAAAGCGCTACGCCGCCTGAGGGCCTCTTTCGACCACCACCTCCACAACCCTCGGGAGGATCCCTGCCGTGACCGGCGAAGAACCCAGTATTTGGACCTATCTCCTGGTGGGGATAACCGCCTTGGCGGTGCTGTTTTTCTTTGGTCCCAGCGCCAAACGCGCCCTGGAGCGCAGCAAGAACGCCCCCAAGGATTGGCCGGCGGTGCTGATTCCCCTGGCTTTGGTCGTGCTGTTTGTGATGTTTCTAGTGGCCATGGTCCAGTGATTTTTGTAAGACTCGGAAATGGCCGCCATCTCGATTATCATCGTCACCGCTGCTACTTGGGAGAGCAACTGTGGTTGATGAGGTGGAGGGAAACATTCGCCCGGGGTTCGAAGATCCCATCTACGAAGCCCAACGGGTCTACCGGCTACTGACCGACGCCAAGGCCCAGCCGGGCACTGTGGTGGAGGTCGACCCCGTCCCCGCGGTGCGCCCCTTTAACAGCGCCACCATGGCCCTTTGTTTGACCCTGCTGGACATCGACACCAAAGTGTGGCTAGACGCCGCCAGTCGCCACTCCGCCATCGTCCGGCATCTGAACCACCACTGTGGCTGCGAGGCCGCCGACAATCCCGGCCTCGCCGATTACGTCATAGCCGTTCAACCCCAGGATTTGCCTCCCCTCGACACCCTGGCCAGCGCCGACCCCAAGCGGGCCCAGGGGGACGGCGAACTGGGGCGGTTATTGATCGTCCAGGTGCGTCGTTTGGGGAGCGGCCGGATTTTTGCCCTGTTGAGAGCAAGCGGCAACACCGCCGTCACCCTGGCCGTGGAGGGTCTAGACGAGACCCTAGTCGAGGGCTTGAGCCAACCGCCGTCGGCGAGGTCTCGCCCCATGGATATCGTCTTGACCCAGGGCAATCAGTTTTTGGTCTTGCCCCGGGATACCTGGCTTCAACCCTTGGGCTAACGACACCATCGTCTCCCCTGGGGCATCCATGGCCCTTTGCAACGCCCGACGACAATCCCAGATCTCGGTGCCCGGCCCGGGCCTTGGACAGGGGCACTGTGCCGTCGAACGACGGCGCCTCCCGTGGGTCATAGGAATCAGCTTGGCCCCTCGTTGGAGAAGCAAGCCATGATAGGATCCGTCGCTGTGTGTTTTGCCCCCGCCCCGGACAGTCAGTTGTGGCAGGTGGGTTGTCGTTGGCTGGGGCGCGATGCCGCGAGTGGCGAGTGTTGGCACGCTCCCCCCGCGGACGATATCGATCTGGACGAGTGGCGCCACCTCACCACGGGGCCGCGGGATTGTGGCTTCCAGGCCCCCCTCAAGCCAGATTTTGCCCTTCGAGCCCAATATGGCATCCAGGATCTGGCCGAGCGACTAGAGGCGGTGGCGCGCCAGCAAAAGCCCTTTTTCGCCCCTCAGCTCACCCTGGGCAATTTGGGGGGTTTTTTGGCCCTGGTGTTCAGCGCCCCTTGCCCTGAAATGGACGACTTGGCCGCCCTCTGCGTCCAGGAGTTCGACGGCTTTCGCGACCCCACGGCCACCGAGCCACCGGAGCCGAGCCACAAACCGTTGACTCCCCGGCAGCTGCAGTTGCTGGATTGTTGGGGACACCCCTTTGTCTTCGACGAATTTCGCTTCCACTTGGCCCTCACGGGACCCATCGATCGCGCCGAGCGGCCGCGCCTGCGGGGGGTTCTAGCGCCTGTGGTGGCGCCTTTGTGTCGCGATCCCCTGCGGGTGGACACCTTGAGTCTGTTCGCTCAACCCGCCCGGGGACAGGCCTTTTACCTCCACCGGCGCTGTCCTTTGGGACACTGAAGCCACCGCTCCCCATCGCCTCAACCCACTCCCCGCCCCCCCGCCAAAGCCCCGTTGAGGGCCACTGTCATTTCGCTGCAACAGATGTGCGGTAGAACATCGGGTCGATGTTGAAACATTGTTGCAGTTTTGGACAATTCCATCCACGCAGGAGAAGTGTAATGGGTAATATCCAGCGGTTTTGCGGTGCGGCCGCGGCGCTCGCTGCGCTGTTGGCCACATCGAACGCCCTAGCCCAGGCCCCCGAGGCCCCCGAAGCCTTCGTCGAGTACCTCTACGACAATATTCTCCTTCGCGACGGCGACGGCGCCGGCACGAACTATTGGAGCGGTTTTGTCACCGATGGCACCCTCACCGAGGGACAAACGGCCAATCGTTTCTTCGCCGACGTCGGGTACGCTGGCAGTACTGAGGTCTTGGGGACGGCAGACCTCCTCAACGTGCTCTACGGCATCGACGACCAAGCCCCGAGCCCGGCGACCCTGGCCGGCGTGAAGGATACCCTGGAGACCACCGGTAGCTTCGACGACGCCTTCGGTCCGCTGTTTGCCGGCACCGGCATCGACTTCGCAGGCGACGATAATCAAACCTTCGTCGAGGGCCTCTACCAACTGTTCTACAACCGCGCCGGGGATCCCGAGGGCGGCGCCGGCTGGACGGCGGCCCTGGATGCCGGCCTCAGCCGCGGCGAGTTAGTGTTGGCCTTTGCCACGTTCCCCGAGGCCGATGAGGTCTTCGGCGGTGACGCCCTGGTGGACTACGCCTACCAAATCTTCACCGGCCGCGGGGCCACCCCCACCGAGCTCATGAACGCCAACGGCACCTTGAGCAACGCCTTCCTCACGGCGTTGATCGAAGAAGGCCGCAACCCGCCCCTGGCCGCCTTTACCCTCCAGCTTCTCCACACCGCCGACCAAGAGGCCGGGGTGGCCGCCCTCGACGACGCGCCCCGCTTCTCCGCGGTGCTCAACGTCCTGGAAGCCGACGCCGCCGGCGTCGATGGAACCTTGATCCTGTCGTCGGGGGACGCCTACATCCCCGGGGTGTTCTTGACCGCCAGTGCCGATGAGAGCCTAGCGCCCCTCCTGGGGGTTCCCGGCAACGCCCGGGGCGACATCCTCATCCAAAACGCCTTGGGCTTCCAGGCCATCGCCCTGGGCAACCACGAGTTCGACTTCGGTCCCGACTTCGTCTTTGAGATCATCGCCCCCGAAGAGGGCGAGGACGGCACCTACCCCGGCGCCCAGTTTCCCTATTTGAGCACCAACATCGACTTCACCCCCGAAACGGGCACCGAAGAAGAGCCCGGCTTGGGCAGTTTGGTGGTGGAAGACGGCCTGGATGGCGCCACCTTGACCAACGCCGTCGCCGGCTACATCACCCTGGATGCCGGTGGTGAGACCTTTGGCGTCATCGGCGCCACCACCCCGACCTTGGAGGTCATCTCCAGCACTGGTGACCTGGTGATCGCGCCCCAGCCCTTTGGCGCCCCGGCCACCGAAGAGCAACTGGCCGCCCTGGCCGCCGAGATCCAACCGGCGGTGGACGACCTGCGGAGCCAGGACATCGACAAGATCATTTTGCTGGCCCACATGCAGCAAATCAGCGTCGAATACGCCCTGGCCACCCTGCTCGACGGGGTGGACATCATCGTCGCCGGTGGCTCCAACACCATTTTGGCCGACGCCACCGACCGGCTGCGCCCCGGCGACACCGCAGCAGGGGACTACCCCCAGCAGTTCACATCCAGCACGGGGGAGCCGGTGTTGGTGGTCAACACCGACGGCAACTACCGCTATGTGGGTCGATTGGTCATCGGCTTCGACGCCAATGGGGTGATCGTCCCCAGCACCTACGACACCGCGGTGAGCGGCGCCTACGCCACCGACGACCAGGGTTTGCTCGATGTCAACGCCACCCTGGCCGACGCCGACCAGGCGGTCATCGACATCACCGACGCCCTAGAGGCGGTCATCATCGCCACCGAGAGCAACCAGTTTGGCGCCACCGCCGTCTACCTGGACGGCCGCCGCTCTGAGGTGCGCTCGGAGGAGACCAACCTGGGCAACCTCTCCGCCGACGCCAACTTGTTCGTCGCCCAACAAGTGGAGTCCAACACCGCCCTTTCTTTGAAAAACGGCGGCGGCATTCGCGATGACATCGGCGAGGTCGTCGTACCTCCGGGGGCCAGCGGCCCTGAAGACACCCAGTTCCTGCCCCCCGCCGCCATCGAGGCCGCCGGCAAAGAAGAAGGGGAGATCTCCCAGACCGACATCGCCAACGCCCTGCGTTTCAACAACGAACTCACCTTGGTCACGGTCACCGCCGAGGAACTCAAGGCGTTGTTGGAAAACGGCGTGGCAGGTGTGGCCCCCGGCGCCACCCCCGGGGCCTTCCCCCAGGTGGCGGGCATCCAGTTCAGCTTTGACCCCGGTCTCGAAGCCGGCTCTAGAGTCCAGAGCCTGGTGGTCGTCGACGCCGACGGCTTGGATACCACCGAGCGCGACGGTCTCGACATCGTGGTCCAAGGTGGCCAGGTCCAGGGCGATGTGGACCGCACCTTCCGCTTGGTCACCCTGAACTTCTTGGCCGAGGGCGGCGACGGCTACCCCTTCCCCATGGATGAAGGCGCCAACCAACTCAACCTGACGACCCTCGACCAGCAAGTGCTGCTCGAACTGCTCGGTGGGGAAGCCACCTTTGCCGACGCCGGTAGCGAGCAAGACGCCCTCGCCCGGTACTTGGCGAACGAGTTTCCCTTGGATACCCCCTTCGCCGAGGAAGAGGCAGCCCCTGCAGACGACGAGCGGATTCAAAATCTCTCCGTCCGCGAGGACACCGTCATTCCCGCCGAACGCTGAATCGGGATTCGCCCGCCGGGTTTGCCCGGCGGGTTCCATAGCCTTTCCATGAAGGACGGTCTGGACGTGCCACGGCCAGACCTCAAATCCACGCCAGTGCGCTGCAGGACGGCTTCGACGGCTGGGGCGTCGACGGCGTAGATCGCCCGAGGTTTCCAAGTATTCTGGAGACTGTCAGGCCTTTAGTAGTGGCATTAACGGAAGTGCAACTTTTCCGACATGCCTTTGTTGTGTTCTAGTATTAGCTTAAGTCTTGAATGCAAGACGCTTTCAACCATCGCTGCCAAGAGGTGTTTATGATCAACCGTCACTATGCTCTGGTCACCGCTGGCCTGGCCCTGGCCCTGGCCCAGACCGCCCACGCCCAACGGGATCAGATCTCTATCGTCGGCTCCTCTACGGTGTACCCCTTTGCCACCGTCGTGGCAGAGCAATTCGGCAGAAAGAATGCCAATTTCAGCACCCCCAAGATCGAATCCACGGGTTCTGGCGGCGGTCTGAAGTTGTTCTGTGCCGGTGTTGGCACCCAACACCCCGACATCACCAACGCCTCCCGCGCCATCAAGAGCTCTGAACGCGATCTCTGCGCCAGCAACGGCGTCACCGAGATCACCGAAGTCCTCATCGGCTACGACGGCATCGTATTGGCCAACTCCAAGGCGGCTGCCCACTACGAGCTCACCCGGGAAGAGGTCTTCTTGGCCCTGGCCAAGGAAGTGCCCAGCCCCGACGGTCAGGGCATGGTGGAAAATCCCTTCAAGTTCTGGAACCAGGTGAACCCCGACCTGCCCCGGGCCCCCATCGAAGTCTTGGGCCCCCCCCCGACCTCCGGTACCCGCGACGCCTTCGTCGAACTGGTCATGGAAGAGGCTTGTGAGAGCTTCCCCGCCATCGAAGCCCTCGACGACGATCGCAAAGACGAAGCCTGCACCACTGTCCGCGAGGACGGCGCCTTCATCGAGGCCGGCGAGAACGACAACCTCATCGTTCAAAAGCTCCAGGCCAACCCCGCCGCCCTGGGGATCTTTGGCTTTAGCTTCCTCGACCAAAACGCCGACGTGATCCAGGCCGCCACCATGGACGGCACCGATCCCACCTTCGACACCATCGCCGACGGTTCCTACCCCGTGTCCCGTCCCCTGTACTTCTACGTCAAGAACGCCCACGCGGGCGTGATTCCCGGCATCCAGGAGTTCGTGGCCGAGTTCGTCAGCGACGCGGCCTCCGGTCAAGAGGGCTACCTCACCGACCGCGGTTTGATTCCGCTGTCCGAGGAACTCCACGCCGAGATGGCTCAAAGCGCCAGCAATCTGGTGCCCATGCAGTAACATTTTTAGACTTCGCGCGATCCCCGGGCCCGCGGTCGGCGGCAGTTGCCGCCCCCGGGCCCTTTCAGCACCTGGCGTTCCCAATCGCGCGCTTCGTCCAAAACCCACTGCCCTGCTCTCTACGCCCATGTCCCTGTCGACGCTGGTTGTGATCATCTTGGCGCTGTGCGCCTTCAGCTACTTCCTCGGCCGCCGCCGCTCGCTGCAAAGCGTCGACGGTAAAGCTCGCCAACTCCACTCCCTGCCGAGCTACTACGGCTTCTACGTCGCCCTATGGTGCGGTATACCCGCCTTGCTGTTAGTCCTGGTGTGGGTATCATTCCAATCCACGGTGGCCATGGAATTGGTGGTCAACGAGATGACCGAGGAGGAGCGCGCCCTGAGCGAAGGCGAACTGGCGCTGCGCCTCAACAGCATCCGCAACCTGGCCAGCACGGGTCTCCCCGTGTTCCACGAGCCCTGTTACGACAACACGTCGGCTGCCTACAACACCCAAGCTTGTGGCCTGGAGCGCAGCTATCTAGACATCAATTGCAACCGATCCGATTCAGAGCGCTACGACCAGCCGGCGTGCCTTGACCAACGGAGCCTGGCGGCGGCGGCGGAGCGGTTTGTCGGTTACAACGATATCGGCCGCGCCGCCCTGGTGGTCTGCGCCCTGGTCATAGCCATTTTGGGGGCCCTTTACACCCTGCGCAGCATCGCCCCCAGGCTCAGGGCTCGCAACCGGGTCGAGGGTATCGTCAAGGCTTTTTTGATCATCAGCTCCACCCTGGCGATCTTCACCACCTTGGGGATCGTGCTGTCGGTGCTCTTCGAGTCCTACCGGTTCTTTCAGTCGGTCAATGCCCTGGAATTTCTCTTCGGCCTCCAATGGAGTCCCCAAATCGCCATCCGCGCCGACCAAACCGGTTCCTCGGGGGCCTTTGGCGCCGTGCCACTCTTCGCCGGCACTCTGTTGATTTCCGCCATCGCCATGGCCGTGGCGGTGCCCATCGGGCTCTTGTCGGCCATCTATCTCTCCGAATACGCCAGCGCCAGGGTGAGGTCAGTGGCCAAACCCATGCTGGAGATCCTGGCCGGTATCCCCACGGTGGTCTACGGCTTCTTCGCCGCCCTCACCATGGCGCCGTTGATCCGCGATATCGGCGAGAGTATGGGCCTTGATGTGGCCTCGGAGAGCGCCCTAGCGGCGGGCTTGGTCATGGGGATCATGATCATTCCCTTCGTGTCTTCCCTGTCCGACGACGTCATCCACGCCGTGCCCAAGGCCATGCGCGACGGCTCCTTCGGCCTGGGGGCCACCCACGCCGAGACCATCAAACGGGTGATCCTACCGGCGGCCTTGCCCGGCATCGTCGGCAGCGTGTTGCTGGCCATCTCCCGGGCCGTGGGTGAGACGATGATCGTGGTCATGGCTGCGGGCCTCGCCGCCAACCTCACCGGCAACACCTTGGAGGCCGTGACCACGGTTACGGTGCAAATCGTCACCCTCCTCACCGGGGACCAAGAGTTCGACACCCCCAAGACATTGGCGGCCTTTGCCCTGGGTTTGACACTGTTTGTCGTCACGTTGACGCTGAACGTCATCGCCCTCCAAGTCGTCAAGAAGTACCGCGAACAATACGAGTGACGGAGTGACCATGAGCAACGCCACCCTACCCGTCGAACCCGTCGTCCGCCCCGCCGAGGGAATGCCCCCCGAGGTCATGGCCAGCACCGCCAAGGTGCGCTAGGGACTCAAACGCCGCCAGGCCGCCGTAAAGCGCTTCGAGGCCTACGGCATTATCGCCGTGGCCCTGGGCCTGGGCTTTTTGCTGTTTTTGTTCGGCGACATCATCAGCAAGGGCTACCCGGCCTTTGTGGAAACCGCCATCCAGCTGGAGATCGACTTCGACGCCGAGGAACTGTTCGGCCGCCCCGTGGACGATCCCTCGACCCTGACCCCCGGGGACTTCGCCAGAGCCAACTACCAGGGGGTGATCCGCAACGCCCTGCGGGACAAATTCCCCGACGTCGAAGGGCGCCGGGAGCGGCGTCAACTCTACGGTTTGGTGAGTACAGGGTCGAGTTTTAACCTCCAGGACAGGGTGATTGACAACCCCGAACTCATCAACACCCGCCAGTCCCTGTGGCTGGTGGCCCACAACTCGGTGGATACCTTCTACAAGGGTTTTATCAGTCGGGACACCCCCGAGGATGACCGGCCCTTCAAGGACAACCAGATTGCCTGGGTGGACCAACTGGCCGAGGAAGGCGCCATCACCACCCGTTTCAACGCCACCCTGTTCACCAACGGCGATTCCCGGGATCCAGAACAGGCGGGTATCCGCGGGGCCCTCATGGGGTCGATATTCACCTTGATGATCACCTTGATGCTGTCGTTTCCCATCGGGGTGGCAGCGGCGGTATATCTAGAAGAGTTCGCCCCCAAGAATCGCCTTACGGACCTCATCGAAGTCAACATCAACAACCTGGCGGCGGTGCCCTCCATCGTCTTCGGTCTTCTGGGTTTGGCGATGTTTATCAACTTCTTCGGTCTGCCCCGCTCCACGCCCATCGTGGGGGGCTTGGTCCTCACCTTGATGACCCTGCCCACCATCATCATCGCCGCCCGGGCCTCTTTGAAGTCGGTTCCCCCCTCCATCCGCCAGGCGGCCTTGGGGATGGGAGCCTCGCGAATGCAGATGATCGGTCACCATGTACTGCCCTTGGCCTTGCCCGGCATGCTCACAGGCACCATCATCGGCATGGCCCAGGCGTTGGGGGAGACGGCGCCCCTGCTTATGATCGGCATGATCGCCTTTATCGTCGACGTACCCGAAGGCCCCTTCAGCGCCGCCACGGTGTTGCCGGTGCAGATTTTCCTCTGGTCGGATCTCCCCGAGCGCGCCTTTGTGGCCCGGACCTCGGCGGCCATCATGATCTTGCTCGCCTTTCTCATCGCCATGAACGCCCTGGCGGTGTTCTTGCGGAAAAAATTCGAACGGCGCTGGTAAAGGCGCGCGGTCTCTGAGGAATCCTGTGATGAACGAACAAGCCCAAGCACCCGTAGAACAGGCCCCCAACCCCGGCCTTGCCGCCGAGGCCACCGGTGACAACGCAGCCAAGGGGTCTTCCACCGCAACGGTAAACCGGGAAGATCGCCGCACCGTCGGCCGCATCGAGGTGGACAATCCCAAGATGGTGTGTCGCAACGTCGACGTGCACTACGGCCCCAAACAGGCCATTATCGATGTGTCGCTGGACATTGGCGCCAACCAGGTCATCTCTTTCATCGGCCCCTCGGGCTGCGGTAAGTCGACCTTTCTGCGCTGCTTAAATCGCATGAACGACACCATCGATATCTGCCGGGTGACGGGGGATATCACCATCGACGGTACCAACATCTACGACCGGGATCTCGACGTCGTCGAGCTGCGGGCGCGGGTGGGGATGGTGTTCCAAAAGCCCAACCCCTTCCCCAAGTCCATCTACGAGAACGTCGCCTACGGCCCCAGAATCCACGGCCTTTGCTCCAACAAGGCCGAGCTGGATGAGCTGGTGCACCAGAGCCTAGAGCGGGCGGGCCTCTTCAAGGAAGTTCAAGACCGCCTCGACCAGCCGGGGACGGGATTGTCCGGCGGGCAGCAGCAGCGCCTTTGCATCGCCCGGGCCATCGCCGTGCAGCCCGAGGTGATCTTGATGGACGAGCCCTGCTCGGCGTTGGATCCCATCGCCACCGCCAAGATCGAAGAGCTGATCGACGAGTTGCGGGAGAACTACACCATCGTCATCGTCACCCACTCCATGCAACAAGCGGCGCGGGTCTCCCAGCGCACGGCCTATTTCCACTTGGGCTACCTCATCGAGGTGGGAGAGACCGAGCAGATCTTTACCAAACCCCAGCACCAACTCACGGAAGACTACATCACCGGCCGCTTTGGCTGATGAGCTAGGGCAATAGCTCGGGCGTCTCGCGGGAGCGCGGGGCGCCTTTTGGGAGGAGAGGAGACATTGACCATGGCCCAACATCCCGTCGATGTATCGGGGCACACCGTCAAGAGCTACGATCAAGAGCTCGCCCGGGTGCGCGGCCAACTATTGGAGATGGGGGGCCTGGTCGAAGATCAAATCGGCTGGGCCGTCAAGGCCCTCGTGGCACCGGATTTGGCGGTAGTGGACCAGGTCTTCGCCCGCCATCCCCGGATCCGGGACACAGCCACGGGCATAGACCGGGCCTGCACCCACATCATCGCCCGCCGCCAACCCATGGGTCGCGATCTGCGGATGCTCCTCGCCTCCATCAAAACCGCCGGCGAACTGTCCAACATTGCCGAAGAGGCCCACAAGATCGCCCGCATGGTCCACCGCCTCTACCACAGCAGTCCCTCTAGCCCGGCTTTGGGGTTGTTTCGCGGCGTCGCCGACAGCGCCCGCCAGGCCACCGTCATGGTGCGGGGCTGTTTGGATGCCTTCGCCCGAGGCGACCCGGAGCACGCCCAGTGGGTCATCGACCAAGACGATGAGCTAGACGACCTCTACCACGCCGCCATGGCCCACCTCACCGCCTTGATGACCGAGGACCGCAGCGTGGTCCACCACGCCGTCGATGTGGTGTTTATCCACAAATCCCTGGAGCACATCGGCGACCACGCCAAGACCATCGCCGAGCACGTGGTGGGACTCCTCCAGGGTCCCAACCCCAATGCCCAAGATCCCTCCCCCGCGTCAAACCTTCCCTCCAAACCCTGGCCCTTGCCCATCTCCGAGGGTGCAGCCACCGGCGGCGACACCCCTCAGCGAAAGCGCAACTCCAAACCCGCCGCTTCCAAGTACGCCGTTTCAGTCTCCAGGTCCGCCCGGGTCAGCGGGTGATCCGCCAGCCAGCCGTCGGGGAATGTCAGTTCTAGGCGCTGGCGACGCACCCGGAGGTTCAAGGGTGGTAGAGGGTCGTGGCTGCGGCTGCGGTGGAGCAACACCGAAAGCCGCAACAACACCCCCAAGCGCTGGGTTGACTCTACGCTGTCGGCCGGCAAGGCGCGGAACTCCTTGACGGCGAACTTGCGGCGGTGACAGCGCACCAACACCGCAATGAGGGCTTGCTCCTGGCGTGAAAAGCCCAACAGATCGGCGTGGCGCAAGATGTAGTCGCCGTGTTTGTGGTATTGGCTGTGGGCGATGGCAAAGCCAATCTCGTGGAGCCGCGCCGCCCACTCCAGCGCCTGGCCCAAGGCGGGGTTGGCCAAGCCCCAGGCCTGGGCCACCGACTGCCAGAGTTCCCGGGCAGTATCGGCCACCCGTTGGCCGTGGACGATGTCGAGGCCAAAGCGCTGAATCAGCGCCTCGACGGTGCGGCGGCGGACGTCGTCGTCTTGGCGGCGGCCGGCCAAATCCCACAATAATCCCTCCCGCAACGCCCCCGTGGCCACCTCCATGGCCTCCAGGTCCAAGGCCCGAAACAACCCCAGGAGCACGACAAAGCCACCGACAAACACCCGGGCGCGGTCTTCTTCAAGGGTGAAGGCGGCGGCCAAGGTACCACAGCGGCCCAGATTCACCAGGGTGCGGCTCAGCCCTTCGAGGTGGCCCCGGGCGATGGTGGCTTGGGGGGGATGGCCTCGGGTCTCCAGGGCCTGGAGGACGGCCTTGATGCTTCCCGAGGCCCCCAGGGCCTGGCGCCAACCCGTCTGGCGAAACCCCAGGATCACCGGCTCCAGTTCCTGTTGGACGAATAAATCGCCCCGCTCCAGGCGCGGGAGGTTAATTTTGCCATCGGCGAAGAAGCGCTGGGTGACGTTGATGCAGCCCATGTGGAGGCTTTCGAGCAGCTGGGGCTCTAACCCCTCACCTATGATCATCTCGGTACTGCCCCCGCCGATATCCAACACCAAGCGTTTGCCTTGACTTGGGGGAGCCGTGTGGATGACACCTTGGTAGATCAATCGGGCCTCTTCAATGCCGCTCACTACCTCCAGGGGATGCCCCAAGGCCGCCGCTGCGGCGTCGATAAAGGCCTCGCGATTTTTCATCGCCCGCAGGGTATTGGTGCCCACGGCCCGCACGCGATGGGGGGGAAGCCCCTTGAGGCGCTGGCCAAAACGCGCCAGACAGGCCAGGGCTCGGTCTTGGGCAGCCCGGGACAGGCGATGTTCGCCGTCCAAGCCGTCGGCGAGCTGGACCCGCTCTCGGAGGCGATCGATCACGGTGAGGTGGCCGTCTTGGACCCGGGCAATCATCAAGTGAAAGCTGTTGGAGCCCAGGTCGACGGCGGCTAGGACGTCGCGGTGGGGCATGGAAATCCAGCGAGCAGTGGGACCTTGCCAGGCCCTGTGGGGGATGGGAAAACCGCCGTCACGGGGGCGTGACCCCAGCGGGGGACGCCCCTGGGGCAGCGGCGGCCAAGGACACCTGGCGCTTGGCGGGGAAGGTACAGGTGAATGTGCTCCCCACCCCTACGGCGCTCTCCACCCGCAACCGCCCCTCGTGGCGGGCTACGACGTGTTTGACGATGGCCAGACCCAAACCCGTACCGCCCCGTTGCCGATGGCGGCTGCGGTCCACCCGGTAGAAGCGTTCGGTGATGCGGGGCAAGTGTTCCGGGGGGATGCCCTCGCCGTTGTCCTCCACCTGGAAGTGAGCCCCGGCGGCGTCGCGCCACCAGTGCACGGTGATATGCCGGCGAGCCGGGGTGTGGCGCACGGCGTTGTAAATCAAATTGGAAAACGCGCTGCGCAATTCCCCCTCGTGGCCCATGAGGCCCAGTGGGGCTTCGACCTCGGCGCTGATGACATGATCTTGGTCGCCGCTCAATACCTTGGCATCGTCGATGATCTCGTCGATGAGGTTTGGCACCGCCACGGGCTGGGGGACGGGCCGCTCTCCCTCGGTCTCCAAGCGAGACAACAACAACAGCTCTTCGATGATGTTGAGCATCCGCTGGGACTGCTGGCGCATCTGGCTCAAAGGGGGCTGCCAGGGCTCCAGGGCCGGGTCGTCGTCGTCCAGCATCATGGCCAAATAGCCGTCGACCACCGTCAAGGGGGTGCGCAGTTCGTGGGAGACATTGGCGACGAAGTCCTGGCGGGTGCGCTCCAGGCGCCGCAGACGAGAGACGTCGGTGGCCAACAACAGGTGCTGGTGCTTGCCGTAGGGGGTCATGCGCAAATTTAACACCAGCCCCGGGTCCACTGGGGAGGGGAATTCCACTGAGCCCGTGTAGTTTTTGCGGTTGAGAAAGGCGATGAAGTCGGGGTGACGCACAAGACCTGCGATGGGCTGGCCCATATCCCGGTCTCCCAAGCCCAAGCGCTCCCGGGCGCCGGGGTTGAGCCAGCGCACTTCGTCATGGGCTCCGAGGACCACCACGGCGTCGGGCAACGCCGCCGCAGCCTCGCGAAACTGCCGCAGCAACCGGGTGCGCTTGCGCTTGTGCTTGCGGTTGCGGCGCTTGAGGCGGGCGTAGTTCCAGTAGAGGCCGCTCCACACCGACGACATGGGCACCGACGACGGCAAAGATCCCTCTTGGCCGTGGCGTAGGTAGCTCTCGAGGCGGTGGAGGTGGTAGAGGTGCCAAACGAGACACCCCAAGGCACCTAGGGCCAACCCCAAGCTCGGGACGTGCCACAGGGCGCCCAAGGCCAGGGCGCCCAACAGTAGGCCTGTCGTACGCCACAACGTTTTGGGCCAGGGATTGGCCACGGCGTGCCACCTCGAAGGGCTCGGGGATCGTCAAGGATCAGGAGGTGCGGGTGGAAAAGCGATAACCGGCGCCCCGCACGGTTTGAATCATGGCGTCGTGGCCGTAGGGCTCCAGGGTCTTGCGCAACCGGCGGATATGGACGTCGACGGTGCGCTCTTCCACGTAGACATTGCTGCCCCACACCCGGTCGAGGAGTTGGCTACGGCTGTAAACCCGCTCGGGGTGGGACATGAAAAACTCCAGCAGTCGATACTCCGTGGGGCCGATGTCCACGGTGACGTCGGCGGCGGTGACCCGGTGGCTCGCAGTGTCCAACCTGAGTCCGTTGGCCTCCAGGGTCTCGCTGTCCTGGACCCCGGTGCGGCGCAGGGCCAGCTTGATGCGCGCCATGAGTTCCCGGGGCAAAAACGGCTTGGTGATGTAGTCGTCGATGCCGCTCTCCAAGCCCCGCACTTTGTCTTCCTCTTCGGCCCGGGCGGTGAGCATGATAATGGGGATATCCCGGGTCAATTCCTCGCGTTTGAGGCGGATGGCAAAATCGATACCGCTGATGTCGGGGAGCATCCAGTCGAGCAAAATGAGATCCGGTGGCCGGTCGGCGATGGCCGCCTGGGCCTCGCGGACATCGGCGGCTTCCACCAGACGATAGCTGGCGTCTTTGGCGCTCTTTAGGACGAAACTCACCATATCGCGGATGGGTTGCTCGTCTTCGACGATCAAGACGGTCTTCACTTTCATGCAATCTCGGTTCCCGCGCAGGCCCCCATTAAAGGGCAGCAATGTTACATGACGATGAAGTTGAGCTTGCCAGCTCGGCATCGGGGTCGGGGGTAAACATGTGTTAACTTAGCGCCTCAACAGTCATCTCTGCCCGCTTCCAACCGGTTGTCACCTCGCCATGAATCCCTTGCAAAAGCTCCGTGACCACGGCCAATCCCTGTGGATCGACTATCTGCGCCGCCACTTTGTCGAGTCGAACGACCTGGCGCGGCTGGTGGCAGAAGATGGCCTCGAAGGTCTCACCTCCAACCCGGTGATTTTCCACCAAGCCATCAGCGGCAGCGACGACTACCGCGAGGCCCTCAACGCTCTGGCGCGCGATCCGGCCATAGACGCCCTCACAGCCTACGAGCACCTGGCGGTGGAGGATATCCGTTCCGCCGCGGATGTCTTGGCGCCCATCTACCGGCGCAGCGCCGGCCGGGCGGGCTTGGTCAGCCTCGAGGTCTCGCCCCACTTGGCCTGGGATACCACCGCCACCTGCGCCGAGGCCCGGCGGCTGTGGGGGGCCATCGACCGCCCCAACGCGTTGATCAAGGTCCCCGCCACGCCCCCCGGCACCGCCGCCCTCGAAACCCTGGTGGCCGAGGGCATCAGCGTCAACGCCACGTTGATCTTTTCCCAAAGCGCCTACCGGGCCGTGGCCGAGGCCTACCTGGCGGGCTTGGAGCAAGCGGCGGCCAAGGGCCTTCCCCTGGCCGCCACCGCTTCGGTGGCGAGCTTTTT
The DNA here is from genome assembly GCA_050330975.1 of Candidatus Competibacterales bacterium. Classification (GTDB taxonomy): domain Bacteria; phylum Pseudomonadota; class Gammaproteobacteria; order Competibacterales; family Competibacteraceae; genus JBHJHK01. The sequence continues at coordinate 16,684 of JBHJHK010000215.1, forward strand.
CATCAGCCGCATCGACAGCGCCGTGGATGGCCTCATCGATCGCCGGGTCCAAGGGGGTGACCCGGCGGCCGAGGCGTTGACCGCCCTGCGGGGCCAGGTCGCCATCGCCAATGCCAAGGGGGCCTACGACGACTTCCAGACCCTGCTGGCGAGCCCCCGCTGGCAGGCCTTGGCCCGCGCCGGCGCCAAACCCCAGCGGCTCCTCTGGGCCAGCACTGGAGTCAAAGACCCCCGCTACCGGGACGTGCGCTACATCGAAGAACTCATCGGCCCCGAGACAGTGAACACCGTCCCCCCCGCCACCCTAGACGCCTTTAAGGACCACGGCCAGGTGGCGACCACCCTGAACCCCGGGGATGACACCGCCCGCCAAGCCCTGGCCCAGTTGGCCCAGTTGGGTATCGATCTGGACTCGGTGTGCGCCGAACTCCTAGACGACGGCATCCGCCGCTTCGCCGACGCCTTCGACGCCCTGCTCACGGCCGAGGCCGACGCCTTGGCCGCAGCGCGGCGGGTCGAGGCCTAAAAGCCCCAGTGACCCTCAAGCGTCCTGAATCGGTGCTGGTGGTGGTCTAAACCCCCCAGAGCCTGGTACTGCTCCTGCGCCGCACCCACCCCCCGGGCTTTTGGCAGTCGGTCACCGGCAGTATGGGGTGGGACGAAGGGGACCCTCTCCTCACAGCCCGCCGGGAACTGTTGGAGGAGACCGGAATCGACGGGGCTGCTATCGTCGATTGCGGCGTGGAAAACCGCTTTGCCATCCGTCCCCCCTGGCGGTCGCGCTATCCCGAAGGGGTTGGCGAGAACCGCGAGCGGGTGTATAGGCTCCCCTTGCCCGAGCCTGTTCCCGTGACCTTATCTCCCTTAGAGCACGACGCCTACCGCTGGCTACCCCGGGGCAAAGCCCTGTGTTTGGCGGCATCGACCACCAACCGCGCCGCCATCCAGCGCTTTGTCCCCAAGATTGCCCCAGACCCGTGACCCCCCCACTCCCCCGCCCCGTCCTGGGCCGCGAAAGTGTTAATATGCGGCCATGGTATACGTCCTAAATTGAAGGCCTCGCCCCGTGGAGGCCAGGTTGTCATCTGTCGAGAGGACCCTATGGCTGGACACAGTAAATGGGCCAATATCCAACACCGCAAGAAGGCCCAAGACGCCAAACGCAGTAAGATCTTCACCCGCTTGATCCGCGAACTCACCATTTCCGCCCGCATGGGCGGGGGCGACCCCAACGCCAACGCCAGGCTCCGCCTGGCCATCGACAAGGCCCTAGCCGCCAATATGCCCAAGGACACCCTGGAGCGGGCCATCAAACGCGGCGCTGGAGAGACCGACGGCATCCAATACGAAGAAGTGCGCTACGAGGGCTACGGCCCCGGCGGGGCGGCGGTCATGGTCGACTGCATGACCGACAACAGAAACCGCACCGTGGCCGAGGTGCGCCACGCCTTCAGCAAGTGCGGCGGCAACTTGGGGACCAGCGGTTCGGTGGCCTTTCAGTTCACCGAAACCGGGGTGTTGAGCTATCCCCCCGACGCCGACGAAGACGCCATCACCGAGGCCGCCATCGAAGCCGGCGCCCAAGACGTGGTGATCAACGACGATCAGTCCATCGACGTCCTCACCGACCCCAACGACTACCACGGGGTCAAGGACCACATGGAGGGCTGTGGCCTCGCCCCGGTCCACGGCGAAGTCACCATGCGCCCTGCAGCCACCTCAGCCCTCGAGGGGGACGACGCCCGCAAGATGGCCAAGCTCCTGGACATGCTGGAAGAGCTCGACGATACCCAAAACGTCTATTCCAACGCCGACATCGACGAAGCGATCCTCGAACAGGCTTCATGAGCCCCTCTTCCCCCCCTGGGATGCGCATTCTGGGGCTGGATCCGGGTTCTCGGGTCACGGGCTTTGGGATCGTCGAAATCACAGGCCCTCGCAAGCGCTATCTGGACAGCGGCTGCATTCGCCCTCCCCTCCACGGCTCCCTGGCGGGGCGCCTCGCCGCCCTGTTTGAGGGGGTGACCCTCATCATCCGCGATCATCGCCCCCTCCAGGTAGCCGTGGAGTGCGTGTTTGTCCACAAAAATCCCGCGGCCGCCCTCAAGCTCGGCCAAGCCCGGGGCGCCCTGTTGACCGCGGTGGCCACGGCCCAACTCGAGGTGTGGGAATACGCCCCCCGGGTGATTAAACAGGCGGTGGTGGGCCGGGGCAGCGCCAGCAAACACCAGGTCCAACAGATGGTCTGCGCCTTGTTGGAGCTCCCTCGCCCCCCGGCGAGCGACGCCGCCGACGCCCTGGCCGTGGCCCTCTGCCACGGCCACACCCTCCAGACCCAACGGCACATCGCCGCGGCCATCCAAACCAGGAGTTCCCCCAGATGATCGGCCGTCTTCGAGGGGTGTTGCTGGACAAATCTCCCCCCCACTTGTTGGTGGATATCAAGGGCATCGGCTTTGAGGTCGAAGTTCCCCTGACAGCCTTCCAACACCTACCCGAGGTGGGGGACGAGGTCACCCTCTACACCCACTGGCAGGTGCGAGAAGACGGCCATGCCCTCTACGGCTTTGCCAGCCAGCGGGAACGCACCCTGTTTCGGGAACTGATCAAGGTCAGCGGCGTCGGCGCCAAATTGGCCTTGCTGTTGCTTTCCCATTTGAGCGTCGACGCCTTGATCCGCTGCATCCAAAACGACGAGGTGCGCACCTTGATGCGGCTGCCCGGAATCGGCCGGCGCACGGCGGAGCGCTTGGTGGTGGAGTTGCGCGACCGCTTTAGCCGCTGGAGTGCAACCCAGGCCCAAGGGGGGGATACGGGACCTGGGGCGGACCCGGCTTTCGAGGCCGTGGCAGATGCCATCAGTGCCCTGGAGGCCCTAGGTTATAAACCCGCCGACGCCCAGCGGATGGTCAAAGCCGTGGAAAGCGAGGGCTTGACCAGCGAGGCCATCATTCGCCGCGCCCTCCAGGCCAGCGTGCGCTGAGGCCGCCCCAGCCCCCCGGGGTGGGACTCAGCGGCGGGGAGAGGATTGGTGGGGATCGGAAACGTCGAGGCCCTCGGCGTCGATCACCTGGGAAAGCGCCTCTTCCATCATGGCCCGGGCCCGGGCCGTGGTGATATAGAGATAGCGGTGGAGGGCGGCGTCGTCTTCGTTGCGATTTTCGCACTCTTGGCTGTACAACTCGAAGGCCGTGAGGCTGAACAGCAGTTCGGCCAAGTGTTGGGGACACTCGCAATCCACCGGGGTGGACATGGCCGCAAAGTGGGCCAAGTCCTCGTTGCTGTAGCGCCGGGTGGGAATGTCGTCGCCGACGGGAGGCAGCGGGGGCTGCAAGGCGTCGGAGGACGGGTTCCCGGGGCTGGCATTGGGGTGGTGGGCCAGGCATAGGCGCCGCAACTCCGGCAGAGTCGCCGGAGCCCGCACCGGGGTGATGCCATCGCGGTCCAGGGCGCGGATGGCCGCACGTCGCCCAAAACCGTAGACAACCACGGCCCGCTGGGCACCAGCCCTGGCCATGAAGTGGCGAACTTCGTCGGCGATGGCCTCGTTGATGGTGGGGTACTCGGCGATAATCACGTCGGGCTTGTGTTCGGCCAATTGTGCTTCAAACGCGGCGCGATCGCGGTGGGTGGCGACGATGGTCAAACCGCTGAGGTCGCTTCCCGGTTGCCCCAGCAGCGCCGGCAGAGCATCCCCGAAGACCACCACCCGGCAGCATTCCCCACCGGTTTCACTGGGCTGGAAATGGAGGCGCTCCTGGAGTTGGGGCAACGATAAACCCGCGATGGTACCGATGGGATGGCCCTCGTCCACCAAGCGCTTGATGAGCGCTAGGCGACCGATGTCATCCCGGGTGTAGAGTCGACTCTGACCGGCGTTGCGGTGGGGTTCCACGACGCTGTAACGCCTCTCCCACATGCGCAGGGTCACAGTGGCAATGCCCGTCAAGCGGGACACAGTACCGATGCGATAGAGGGTGTCCGAGTGAACCGTGTTTTCCTTCATTGCCGTTCCTCCCCGAAGGGAACACGACATTTGTGGCGAACAATGTCGAGTGACCAAGGGTGACGCCAGAGCGAGGTGAATGGATGAAAATTTGTGTTGTTCATAGGTTGTCAAAGGACAGAGTCAATGCTTGGAACCGTTCGCTACGGGGGTGTAAAACTCCCTGAAGCCTTCGACAGTGCCCACACAGTATGTTGAAAGTGCGACAAAAGCGCAACAAGAATTGAACAAAACCTAACGGCGAACACTGTGACAAAGTATGGACAATACATAAGCTTTTGATTCGCTGCTATCAATGGGGTTCAGCGGCAAGGATGGCGAGGAATGAGAACTTTTGCACGCCCATTGCTGACGAAGCCATTGGAGTTTGCACCGAACCCAGTCCAGCTTCGGGAAGTTCCCAAAGCCGCGATTTGGGGAGACAATAAATGGCGCCCCCCGCGGGGCTCGGTGTCGCGCGGCACCGCAAGTGGGCTAAGCGGTTGACATTAACGTTAATTTACAAGACTTTTATCTATGTTGCTCAGGCATGCACTAGCCTTGTCCATTGCCATTCATCACCGACTCAAGCCCCCCAAGGCTCCTTGGCGATGTCGCGGTGACGTTTGGGGTTTCTTACCACCCTGGGATTGAGGTGCCTCCATGCTACCCAGCACGTTGGACTGTAGCGTGTTTTCTCCAGAGGCCGAGCCGCGGGTTTTCTACAATAGCCCGAGTCGTCGGCGCGCCTATGCCGCCTTGTTGAGCGCCCTAAAAGAGGGGCGCCGGGTCGTCGCCTTGACGGGTCCCGCCGGCTGTGGAAAACGCACCCTGCTGCGCCGCTGTGGCGCGGCCATGGGCCAGGTCAACATGGCGACGCTAGACGCCCGCCATCTCACCCTCAAAGGCGCCCTGTCCGCCCTCTCCCGGGAATTGACCGATACCCACCAAGACCGCAAGTACAACAATATTCAACAAATCCAAAAACAACTGAGCGAGCGCCACCAACGGGGCGAGCGATGGGTGGTGGCCCTGGATAACGCCGACGCCACACAACCCAACCTCATCAAGCATTTAATCCAGATCAACAATCTGCCCAGTGGCGACCTGGCCCTCTTCACCTTGGTATTGCTCGCCGAAGCCCCCTCTCCCCACTGGCCCTTTCCCCTCTGTGGGGAAACCCCTGTCACCGCCTCCCTGGAGCCCTTCCACCCCGCCGATGTCAACGCGTTTATCCAGCTCCAACTCCAAGCGGGGGGGCATCTGGAAAACCAATTGTTTTCCCCCCAGGCCATCGAGCGCATCGCCCACTATTCCCAAGGTGTGCCCGCCGCGGTCAACGCCCTGTGTGAACTGGCGTGGACCACGGCCTGCCAGGGGGTGGGCTAGGGGGTTATCACCGCCGAGGGGATAGACCGCGTGGCGCGGCGCTGGTCGGCCGATACCCCCCAGGGCTACGGCGCGGCCGGGGGGGCACCTCCGACATCCCATGCCCCGACCACGCCCACCGTCGACCGAGATCCCGAAGTCGCGGCGGCGACCCACGGCGGGGGATGGTGGTTGAAGGGTGTGGCTGCGGGTAGCTGCCTAGCCCTAGGGGTGGCCTTGGCGGGCTACTACGCCCTCGGGGGCGGCGAGACCGCTGCCGTGAGACCCGCTCCAGCCCTCGAGGGGACATCGTACTCCGGCCCGACGCTGAAAATTGCCGAGCCCGCCCCAGCCCGTCCAGCCCGTCCAGAGTCATCGCCAAGGCCTCAGACGACCTCGAATCGCCCATCGAATCGCCACCAGACGCCGGGTGGGAGCGACACTCCAGGCCTCGCTTCCCAGCCCACTGCACCTCCCGCCCCTTCTGCCGCGGTGGCGGTGCCCCCTCCGTCCCTCGAGATGCCGCGCATCCCCGAGGTCCGCCCGCGGCGCGATTTATCCACCCTGTCATCCGAGCTGACCAAGGCCCCCGGGAACGCCCTACTCGCCGTCCCCGCGGCCCCCTGGGGATCCGCACCGCCCACCCGGACCCCAACCGACGCGGGGGATGCGCCGTCTTTACCCTTTGCCATCGAAGACACCGGCCCCACCAGCCAAGCCAGCCGCCAGGGTGGCATCTTTGTAGAGCTCAAGCCCACGACGGACGACCCCACCCA
>JBHJHK010000216.1:0-6140 GCA_050330975.1 Candidatus Competibacterales bacterium
CACCACCAACACCCCCCGCCCGGCGCGGCGCGAGTCGTCTAGGGTCAGCAGCGCCAACAAGGGGAAGGCAAAGGTCCAGCGGGAGGACAACCAGGTGAACCAAGGATCCCAAGCGGGGCCCCCGAGATCGTTGAGCCACACCACCCCAAAGGTATCGAAGGCCATGGCCCTTTACAGGCCCCCGTCGCCACTTGCCCCACCGCCGACGTCCGCTGACAACAGGGGAACGGGGCGGGCGTAATCCCGCTGGGTATAGAGCAACGCCGCCCCTGTGGCTGTCCGCACCGCCACCACCACGCCGAAGAACACCGTGTGGCTACTGGCCTCGACGCTCTGGGTGAGACGACAGTCGAACACCGCCAGGGCTTCGGTCAACACGGGCGCCCCGGTCACCAACGCGGTCCAATCGGCGCAGGCAAAGCGATCCGGATAGCGGTCGTCGTAGCCGGCAAAGACGTTGGCGATGGGGGATTGATGGGGCAAGAGTACATTGACGCAAAATGCCCCGTTGCCGGCGATGGCCCGGTGGGCGTCGGCGCCGTGGTGGACACACACCAATACCATGGGGGGATCGGCGGACACCGAGGTCACAGAACTGGCGGTGAGGCCGGCGCGGCCCTCGGGCCCAGCACTGGTGACCACCGTCACCCCGGCGGCGGTTTTGGCCATGGCGTCTAGGTAGTCCTGGCGGGCCACGGGCTCTAGGAGTTCTCTGGCGGAGATGGGATTCATAGGCGGAACAATAACAAAATCGACTGGGTAATGGGGGAGGGACACTCGTGGGGCGGCGCAGCACCCGACGCCCCTGTGAGGAGAAATCGCGGCAAAAATTCCCTAGAATACCCAAACCTGAGGTCGCGGCGGCCCCGCGGGTTATCCGCCGCGACCGAGCGCCCACCCCTACGCTTTAAATTCGGAGCCATGGAACTCGCCCGCGCCCTGCACTTCGCCCTCCACGCCTACGCCGTCCTCGGCCTCATCATCGGCGGCGCCTTTGTGTTATTGGCCATCGGTCGCCTAGACCCCGCGGCCCGGGGGTTCAATCCCCTGTTTCGCCTCATCGTGCTCCCCGGCGCCGCCCTGTTGTGGCCTTGGGTGTTGTGGCGCTGGGTCCAAACCCTGCGCCGGCGTGCCCCCACCGCCCCCGACCCCGAGGTGTCGCCGTGAAGGCCGCCCACCGCCGGGCCCACTGGCTCTTGTGGTTGGTCCTGGCCCTGGCGATCCTCGTCGGCCTGGGGTTGGCCTTGAGCTTGCGGCCCACCGTGTTGCACCACACCCCGGTCGTGGGCGTCGATTCGAGTTTTCGCCAAGCCACGGAGACCAACCCTTGAGCCATCGCTACCAAGCCGTCGGTTGGAACGCCAACAAGATCGGCTACGATTTGATCCTCGTCGCCCTGGTGGTGGGGTATCTCTACCTCTACCACCTCGCCGTGGCCGCCACCGAGGGTCCGCGTTTGAGTGGCCCCACAGTGGATGCCCGGGCCTACGGTAGCTGCGCTTTTTTGATGCTGACCTCTATCCTCTGCATCGGCCCTTTGGCCCGCCTCGACGACCGGTTTTTGCCCTTGCTCTACAACCGCCGCCACTTCGGGGTGATCACCTGTATCGTGGCCCTGCTCCACGTGGACGCGGTACTGGATTGGTACCACGACAACGGCCCCGTGGGATCCTTGCTGTCTCTACTGGACACCATGACCCGGGGCTGGGGGGCCTGGCAGACCTTGCCCTTCGAGGCCTTTGGTGCTGTGGCGTTGCTGATCCTGGCGGTCATGGCGGTGACCAGCCACGACTTTTGGCTGGCGTTTTTGACCCCGCCGGTGTGGAAGGCCCTCCATATGGGGGTGTATGTCGCCTTTGCGGCCCTGGTGCTCCACGTGGCCTTTGGGGCGCTGCAAAAGCCCGCCGTCACCGGCCACACCCTGGGGGTCATGGCCGCAGCGGGGCTGGTGATCGTCCTCCATCTATTGGCGGGTTGGCGGGAATGGCAACGGGATCGCCGCACCGCCACCGGCGCCAGGGACGGGGTTTGGCTCAACGTGGGCAAAGCGACCCACTTTGCCGCCCTGGCCGAGGGCCGGGCCCACATGGCCACCTTGCCCGACGGGGAGCGGGTGGCCATCTTCCGCCATCGAGACCAGCTATCGGCGGTGGCCAACGCCTGCGCCCACCAAAATGGGCCTTTGGGGGAGGGGCGGATCATCGACGGCTGCATCACCTGCCCCTGGCACGGCTTCCAATACTACCCCCACAACGGCACCTCCCCTCCCCCCTTCACCGAGAAGATCCCCACCTATCGACTCCGCTGGCAGGGGGATGAACTCCAGGTCCACGGCGAGGCGTTGCCCCCCGGGACCGCCGTGGAGCCCCTGGGGTTGGCCGAAGCCCAAGACACTGCCGGAGGCGCTGAGAGATGACCGTGCCAAAACGTCCTTTTTTCATCGGCTACGCCGGCTTGCCCGCGGGGTTGCGCTGGTTCATGGCCGGCAGTGCCCTGGCCCTCCTGTGCTTGGGGGCCGGGGTGGCCTTGGGGTTGGGTCTGGCCCGGGAAGAAGGGGCCAGCACCCGCTTTGTAGGCCGCCAGGTGGTGGTGGGGATCTTCCAGGCCCATCCCTATCCGCTGTTGTATGAACCGGCTTCCCAAGACTATCCCCAGGGGCGCACGGTGCTCCTCACCGGCAACCCCAAATTCGGCATCTTTCCCGAAATAGCCTCGGCCCTGGACGGGGCTTGGGTAGAGGCTCGGGGGGCACGACTGGTGCGGGAGGACCACGACATCCTCATCATCTTCAACCAAAGGACCCGCCTGACCACCGTGGAGGCCCCCGACGGCGGCGCGGCGTTTCGCCCCCCCGAGCCCGTGGTCCTGGGAGAGCGGACCTTACAGGGGGAGATCGTCGACACCAAGTGCTTCTTCGGCGCCATGAAGCCCGGCCAGGGGCGGGTCCACAAGGGGTGCGCCATCGCCTGCCTGCGGGGGGGCATCCCCCCCTCCCTGGCGGTGCCCACCACGGCGGGCTTCGAGGCGTTTTTGCTGTTGGATCACCAGGGCAATCCCCTCCCCGAGGCCACCTGGGGGGCAGTGGCGGCGCCGGTGGCCATCAGGGGCACCGCGGAGCGCTGGGGGGATTTGTCGGTCCTCAAGGTGGCCCCCGACGGCATCGAGGTCCTGTGAGGCCTCAACCGGCCTCGACGGTGGCGTTGGTGGCGCCATCGCTCCTGGCCAGACAGTTTTGGTGCTGGCGGCGGGCGAGGAGCTCTTCCCGGAGGAACTGGGAACCACTCATGCCCTGGGACTTGGCGCTGGTGATGGTCTGCCAGTAGTCCAAGGCACAGCGCTTGGCCGGGGCTGCTCGGTCGGTTTCCACCCCGGGCAAGTCGCTGACCAACTGGCGGCGCAACAGATCCCGGGCCATGAACAGGCTGTCGTTGATGGTGCTGTCCTGGGGCACCAGGCGCTGGGCCTGGCGGAAGGCCCGCATGGCGTCGCCGGGCTCGTCGAGCTGGAAGCGGGCGATCCCCAAGTACTGCCAGGCCACCTCGTCGTTGGGGGCCCGGTCGGTCCAGTGGAGGGCCAAGGCCTCTAGGGTGCCCCAGTCCCGGCGCCGAAACAGCTCCTCGGCGGTGAAGGACCAGCTGGCCGCCGGGCCGAAGTCCACCTGGACGGCGGGGGCATCCGGCGGGGGAGTAAGGGTGGCCGGGGCCGGGGCGGCGGCGGGTTCGGGGGCAGGGGTTTCGACCGCGGGGGGCAGTTCGTCGGCGAAGAGCAAGGCAGCCACTGCCGCCGTGTCGGTGACGGCCGCGGGGGCCACCTCTTCGACCGGCTCGGGGGCGTCGGACGCCGAGGCCCGCACTTCGATCACCTCCCGATCGTAGGGAGAGGGCCGGGTGCTGAAGGGCTCCGGGCGAGATTGCTCCACCATCCAGTACACCACCGCCGCCGCCACCGCCACCGTGGCCACCGACGACCCCGTGGCGGCCCACACCCACCACGGCCAGCGGGGCACGGGCACCTTGGGCAGGGCAAAGGCGGGGAGTTTGTCCGAGGCGGTGGTGAGCTGACCGGACTTGCGTTCCGCCAACCGCTTGGCCTTCGCCCTGTGGGCGGCCCGCTCGGCGGCCTGGGACCGTTGGTCCAACAGTGCCAGGTCGTAGTGATAGCGCTTTTCCGCATCCGACAACACCCCATAGGCGGTGTTGATCTGGGCCATGCGCTGCTCCCATTGATCCCGCTGGTCGGGGGGATGCTTGTCGGGGTGGTAGCGCTGGCTCAGTTGGCGGTAAGCGGTGCGAATGGTCTGGAGGGTGGCGTTCTCCCGCACCCCCAATTCTTCATAGTGAGTCAAGGCCATGGACGCTTTCCCGAAACCGAAGGTGAGCCACGGGGATCGTGGCACAGTGGGCCATTGCTGGGCTCAGCCCTCCCCATCCGGGGAGATGTTCTCCACGGCGATCAGGTTCTCAGGGGCTAGGGGCCGTGAAAAGAGATCCAGTTCCCCAACGACCCACACCAGGGTCTAAGGGTGGGCGCCCCTTGGGCAATAGCCGCGGTTCGCAGTACAATTTTACCCTCAATGGCGCCCCCAAGGCCCAACACCCCAGCCCGCGGCGCTTCCCCCGGGGTGTGCCCAGCTCATAAGGTCCCCCCATGAACACCGTCTCCCCCCCCACCACCCAAGCCCTCGTCGACAAGGCCAAAGCCGTCTTTGTGCCCAACTACGCCCCGAGGCCCTTGGTCCTCGACCGCGGCCGCGGCAGTCGGGTGTGGGATGTGGAGGATCGGGAGTTCATCGATTTTGGCACCGGCATCAGCGTCAGTTCCCTGGGCCACGCCGATCCAGACCTCGTGGCGGCCCTGAGAGCCCAAAGCGAAAAGCTGTGGCACACCAGCAATGTCTACTATAACGAACCCGCGGTGCGCCTGGGGGCAGCGCTGGCCGAGTCCTGCTGCGGAGAGCGGGTGTTTTTCTGCAACTCCGGGGCCGAGGCCAACGAAGCCGCCATCAAGCTGGCCCGCAAGTTCTCCAGCCTCCATTATCCCGAGGCCAAACGGGACATCATCACTTTCCAGGGCTCGTTCCACGGTCGCACCCTGGCCACCGTCACCGCCACCGCCCAACCCAAGTACCACCAGGGCTTTGAGCCCCTCCCCGGGGGTTTTCGCTACTGCCCCTTCAACGACTTCGAGGCGATTGAGGGGTTGGTGAGTAGTGATACCACCTGTGCCGTCTTGGTGGAGCCCATCCAGGGGGAGGGGGGTATCGTACCGGCCGCCCCGGGCTTCATGGCCCACTTGCGGGCTTTGTGCGACCGCCACAACGCCCTGCTCATCAGCGACGAGATCCAGTGTGGCATGGGCCGCACGGGCCACTTCTGGGCCCACGCTTGGGCGGGGGTGGAGCCCGATTTGGTCACCACCGCCAAGGCCTTGGGCAACGGCATCCCCATCGGCGCCCTGCTGGCCAAGGCTCGGGTGGCCGACGCCCTGGGGGTGGGGAGCCACGGCACCACCTTTGGCGGCAACCCCTTGGCCTGCGCCGTGGCCTTGGCGGCGGTGACCAAGCTGCGCTCCGAGGAACTACTGGCCAACGTCCGCCGCCAGGGGGAGGCCATCGGCGCCGCCCTGACGGCCCTCAACCAGCGCCTGGGGATCTTTGCCGCCATCCGCGGCCAGGGGCTGATGATCGGCGCCCCCTTGATGGAGGCCCACCAGGGTAGGGCGGGGGACATCATCAACGCCGGCATCGACCACGGGATCTTGGTGCTCCAGGCCGGCCCCAATGTCATGCGGTTGCTGCCCCCCTTGACCTTGAATGACACCGACCGCGAGGAGGGCCTAGAGCGACTGACCAAAGCCCTCCAGGCCTGTTTTGGGGCTTAGAGGGCGGTGATCCTGCGCCCGGCGAGGGACTCCGACCTAGACGACTTGGTGGCCTTGGCCCACCAAGCCGGGGTGGGGATGACCAATTTCCCCCCCGATGCCGAGGTGTTGGCGGCCAAGATCCACCAGTCCACCCTGAGCTTTGGCAGCCCCCCCCACCAACCCGAAGGGGAACTGTACATCCTGGGGCTAGAGGAGCCGGGGGCCGGGCGGGTGGTGGGGGTGGCGGCCATCATCGCCTCGGTGGGTCTGGAGCGGCC
>JBHJHK010000217.1:0-15851 GCA_050330975.1 Candidatus Competibacterales bacterium
CCACCGGCCTCTGCCGGGCCCCCCCGAGATCCGTCCTAAACCATCAGGTGGCGCTGCACTAGGCCCTCGTCCAGCTCATCCATAGCCCCTGTGGCCACCACCTCCCCCTTGTCCAGCAGGCAAAACTGCTCGGCCACCCGCCGGGCAAAGGGGAGCTTTTGCTCCACCAGCAACACCGTGAGCCGCTCTTCCCGGTTGAGGCGTCGGATGATATCGCCGATCTCGGCGACGATGTTGGGTTGGATGCCCTCGGTGGGCTCGTCGAGGATCAGCAGGCGCGGTTCTAAGGTCAACGCCCGACCAATGGCCAATTGCTGTTGTTGACCCCCCGACAGATCCCCCCCTCGGCGACGGGCCATGGTGGCGAGGACGGGAAAAAGCTCAAACACCCGCTCGGGGATTTTGCCCCGACCTCGACCCCGCGCCACCAGGGCCGTGCGCAGGTTTTCCTCCACGGTGAGCTGGGGAAAAATCTCTCGGCCCTGGGGCACATAGCCCACCCCCAACCGCGCCCGGGCGTGGGCTGGGAGGCCGTCGAGGGAGCGATCCCCCAACAGAATGCTTCCCGAGGCCCGCAGCAGCCCCATGATCACCTTGAGCAAGGTGGTTTTGCCCACGCCGTTGCGGCCCATGAGACAGACGCAACTTCCCACCGGCACGGTCAACGACACATCCCGCAGGATGTGGCTGCCGCCGTAGTACTGATTGATACCCTCTAGAACCAACACGCCTCAAGCCCCCAGGTAGACTTCGACGACGGTGGGGTTGTTCTGGACGTCTTCCAGGCTCCCCTCGGCCAATACCCGGCCCTCGTGGAGCACCGTGACCCGTTTGGCGATGGAGCGGACAAAGGCCATGTCGTGCTCCACCACCACCACCGAGTGCTCCCCGGCAAGCCCCGTCAACAATTCGGCGGTGCGCTCGGTCTCCGCCGATGTCATCCCCGCCACGGGCTCGTCCACCAACAACACCTTAGGGTCTTGGATCAACAACATGCCGATCTCCAGCCACTGCTTTTGGCCGTGGGACAAAAGCCCCGCCAGACGGTGTCGCTGGTCGGCGAGGCCAATGGTGGCCAAGGTGGCGTCGATGCGCCCCTGTTGCTCGGAATCCAACCGGGCCCCCAAACTACCCCACACCGATTTATCGCCCGCCAACGCCAACTCCAAGTTCTCCGCCACCTGGTGATTCTCAAATACCGTGGGCTTTTGAAATTTGCGGGCAATGCCCCCCTGGCTGATCTCGGTTTCGGTGAGGGACAAGAGATCCAACTGGCGGCCAAATAACACCCGACCCCGGTCGGGACGGGTTTTGCCGGTGATGACATCCATCATGGTGGTCTTGCCGGCGCCGTTGGGGCCGATGATGCAGCGCAGTTCGCCGGCGTCGATGTACAAATTGAGGTCGTCGAGGGCCTTGAAACCCTCAAAGCTCACGGTCACCCCCTCCAAATAGAGGATGGTGCCGCCCTTGACTTGGGCGGCGGCAAAGTCGGGGGGGGGCGCCACCAGGCGGAACACCCGATCCCGGCGCCAAAAGCGCTGGGCACCGGCTAAGACCTCCGCCCCACTCATGGCGTCGCCCGCCGCAACAGCCCCACGACCCCCCGGGGCAGCAACAGGGTCACCAACACAAACAGGCCCCCGAGGAAAAACGGCCAGTAGACCGCCAGGAATTCCCCGGTGGTAAAGGTGGTTTTGGCGTAGTTCACAAGGCCAGCTCCCACCACGGGCCCCACCAGGGTGCCGCGGCCCCCCACGGCCACCCACACCACGGCCTCGATGGAGTTGAGGGGGGCAAACTCGCTGGGGTTGATGATCCCCACCTGGGGGACGTAGAGGGCGCCAGCCACGCCGGCCAGGATGGCGGAAAAGGTAAACAACCACACCTTGTAGGCCTCGGTGCGGTAACCGGTGAAGCGCGCCCGGTCTTCGGCGTCGCGGATGGCCGTGACCACCCGGCCCAACTTGGAGGTGACGATGTAGCGGCAGGCCAAGTACCCCAATCCCAAGGCGATGGCGGAACTCAAAAACAACCCCCGGCGGGTGGCGTCGCTCTGGAGGTCAAAGCCCAGGATGTCCTTGAAATCCGTCAGGCCGTTGTTGCCGCCAAAGCCCATTTCGTTGCGGAAAAACGCCAGCATCAGGGCGTAGGTCAGGGCCTGGGTGATGATGGAAAAGTACACCCCCGTCACCCGGGAGCGGAAGGCCAAGGTGCCAAATACCCAGGCCAACACCCCCGGCACCACCACCACCATGGCGGCGGCAAACCAAAACTGATCGAAGCCGTACCAGTAGATGGGCAGTTCCCGCCAGTTGAGGAACACCATAAAATCCGGCAACACCGGGTGGCCATAGACTCCCCGCTCGCCGATCTGGCGCATGAGGTACATGCCCATGGCGTAACCCCCTAGGGCGAAAAATGCCCCGTGGCCCAGGCTCAAGATGCCGCAAAAACCCCAGATGAGGTCGATGGAGAGCGCCAACAGGGCATAGCACAGGTACTTGCCCCACAGCGCCACGGTGTAGGTGGGAATGTGATAAGGAGAGCCTTCCGGCACAGCGGCATTGCCGTAGAGGATCCCACCGGACACCAGGATCAACAGGGCAAAGAACACCACGCTGCCGCGATCGCTGGTGATCAACCGGGACAAGAGACCCACGGCGTCAGCCCTCGGCGGCCCGGCCCCGCTGGGGAAACAAACCCCGGGGACGGCGTTGGATAAACAGAATGATAAACACCAGTACCAATACCTTGGCCAGCACGGCGCCGGTGACGGGTTCGAGGAATTTGTTGATCACCCCCAGGCCCATGGCTCCCACCAGGGTGCCCCAAAGGCTCCCCACCCCGCCAAACACCACCACCAAAAACGAGTCGACGATGTAGCTCTGGCCCAAGTTGGGGCCGACGTTGGTGAGCTGGGAGAGGGCGACGCCGGCGATGCCGGCAATCCCGGCCCCCAGGCCAAAGGTCAAGGCGTCCACCCAGCCGGTACGAATTCCGATACCGCTGGCCATGGGGCGATTCTGCACCACGGCGCGGATCTGTAGCCCCAAGGTGGTGCGCTTGAGGAGCAGCAATAGGGCGAAGAAGACCCCCAAGGCGAATAACAAGATAAACAATCGGTTATAGGTCAAGGCCAGGACGCTGTTCACCTGCCACACCCCGCTCATCCAGCTGGGGTTTTGCACCGGAACGTTTTGCGCCGACACCAACACACGCACCGTTTGCTGCAAAATCAAACTCAGGCCAAAGGTGGCCAGCAAAGTCTCCAAGGGACGGGATCGAAGAAAACGAATGACCCCCAGTTGGATGAGGACCCCCACCCCACCCGCCAGCAAAAACGCCGCCGGCAAGGCGATCAACAGCGACCAGTCGATGAGGCCCGGCAGCAACAGCTGCACGCCATAGGCGGTGTAGGCCCCCAGCATGATCAATTCCCCGTGGGCCATATTGATGACCCCCATGACCCCAAAGGTGATGGCCAAACCGATGGCGGCCAAGAACAGCACCGAGCCCGTGGACAGACCGAAGAACACCGTCTCCAACTGCAGGTAAAAGCGCCGGGCGGCTTCGATGTCGGCCAACGCCGTTTCGATGGCCACCCGCACCTTTGGGTCGTCCTCGCGCTCCAACTGGCGATTCAACCGGTTGCGCACTTCGGGTTTGAGGTCGCCCGCCAGGGTGGTCACCGCATGGAGGCGGGTGGCGGGATCGGCGTCGCTGAGTTCCCCCAGCGCTAGGCCCGTGGCCATGGCCTCCCGCACCGCTGGGTCGTCCTCACCTGCCAAGGCCTGGCGCAGGGCGGCGGCGGCGGCGGGGTCGAAGTCGTCGATGAGGCGTTGGACCGCCGCCAACCGAACGGCCCCATCGGGGTGCTGGAGACTCAAATTGGCGATGGCGGTGCGCAACACCCCCCGCAGGCGGTTGTTGACGCTGATGCGCCGCGCCCCTCGGCGACCCACGTCCCCGAGGGAGGCCCCGTCCATGGGGTCGGTGAGGGTAAACCCACGGCCGCTTCGCTCGGCGAAGACCACCCGGTCATCGCTGCGACGGTAGTAGAGATCCCCCTCCAACAGGGCGCTCAAGATGGGGATGAGGCGGGGATGGTCGGGGTGGGCCTCGGCCAGGGCGAGGATGGCCCGCTCCTTGGCGCGGAAGTCGGCGGCGTTGAGGGCCGCCACGGCCTCGGCAAAAGCCCCGGGATCCCTGGACCCCGACGGCTCTTGCCCCAGGGCCCAAGGCCCTGGCACGGCCCACAACAGGGCCCACAATAGGACCCAGTACTGGAGGTTGCGCGAAGACTGGGTCACGACGGCCGGAAGGTTCGCGGTGTGGCGGACGGGGTGACTAATAGTTTTGTCCGGCGCACTGGCCCGTCTTGACATTGAAGTTGCCGCAGCTCACCGGCGGCATCCAATCGGCCAAGATATCCCGGCTGCCGGGCAAGAAGTCCGACCAGGCGTCGCCGATCACCGTCCCCGCGGTCTGTCCCACCACTTCGAATTGGCCGTCCTCTTGAATTTCGCCGATGAGCACTGGCTTGGAGAGGTGGTGGTTGGGAAACATCACCGCCATATCCCCGGTCAAGTTGGGATGGGTCATGCCGTGCATGGCTTTGATGACGGGGTCGACCTCGGTGGTGCCGGCCTTCTCCACCGCCTTGACCCACATGTTAAAGCCGATGTAGTGGGCCTCCATGGGGTCGTTGGTCACCCGGTCTTCGTCGCCGATGAAGGCGTGCCAGGTCTCGATGAATTCGTCGTTGGCGTCGGTGGGAACGCTCATGAAGTAGTTCCAAGCCGCCAGGTGGCCCACCAAGGGGGCGGTGTCGATGCCCGACAACTCTTCTTCCCCCACGGAGAAGGCCATCACGGGAATGTCCTCGGCGGAGATGCCCTGGTTGGCCAGCTCTTTGTAAAAGGGCACGTTGGCGTCGCCGTTGATGGTGGAGACCACAGCGGTTTTCTTGCCCTCGGAACCAAAGCGCTTGATGTCGGCGACGATGGATTGCCAATCGGCGTGGCCAAAGGGGGTGTAGTTGATCATGATGTCCGATTCAGCCACCCCGTTATCCTTGAGGAACTGCTCGAGGATCTTGTTGGTGGTGCGGGGATAGACATAGTCAGTGCCCGCCAACACCCAGCGCTCCACACCCAGCTCGTCGCGCAGGTAGTTGACCGCCGGCAGTGCCTGCTGGTTGGGGGCGGCCCCGGTGTAGAACACGTTCTTCGACGACTCTTCCCCTTCGTATTGCACGGGGTAGAACAACAGACCGATGAGTTCTTCAAACACCGGCAATACCGACTTGCGCGACACGCTGGTCCAGCAGCCAAACACCACGGCCACCTGTTCTTTCTCCAGCAGTTCCCGGGCTTTCTCGGCGAACAAAGGCCAGTTGGACGCCGGATCCACCACCACGGCTTCCAGCTGTTTGCCCAGCACGCCACCGCGCTTGTTCTGCTCTTCGACGAGCATCAACACCGTGTCTTTGAGGGTGGTTTCGGAAATGGCCATGGTGCCCGACAAAGAGTGGAGCACGCCCACTTTGATGGTGTCTTGGGCGAGGGCCCCCGTGAAAGCCATGAGGGTGGCCGCGGCAACGGCGCCCCGCGACCAGAGAGCTGGCAACTGGATCATGAATCATCCTCGTGTGGTGTACATCGAGTGCTCGAGAACGGCGAACCGCTGGATCCGGCTCGCCGGCGCCGAATCACTAGCAGGTGTTGTGCCATGGGGTATCGGTTAGGAGAGGCCCTGTCCTCCCCACTATGAGGCATCGGTGCGCGCTTTTTTGGTGCAAAGGCCGCTGTTTTGCACTTAAAAAAGGCGCTGGACCGGAGATCCTAGCGGCGGCGCTGGAGGTTGAGTTCGGTGACTCCCCAGGGAAACTCTCCGAGCCAACGGTCTTCGAGGTCGAAGCCCCAGGCGCCGTAGTCGCCCAGGGCATAGCTCACGGTCACCACCCGAGCCCCTGGGGGCAGGGTGTGGAGCCTGTCCAGGGCGGCGGGCATACTGGCCTCTGTCAGGGTGGTGCCGTAGAGATAAACCGCCGTGGCATCCCGGAGGTCGGCGGTGAGCCAATCGCCGTGGCGAAAGGTCAGCCGCGGCACGCGAGCGACGCGGGCCATGGCCGCGGCGCGGCGGACAAAGACCGGCTGGAGATCGATGCCCACCACCTGGGCGGGGGTGAAGCAGGCCAGCCACAACGCGACGCGCCCCCGGCCGCAGCCCAAGTCGTAGACCACATCCCCTGGCTTGAGGGCCAAACGCTGGGCCGCGGTCTGGAGGGTGGTCAAGAATGTCTCGCCGTAGGGGGCATCACAGCCTCGCCGGGTCCAGAAGCGGCGGTGGAGGCCGTAGGGGTTGTGGCAGGCGTAGGCCGCCATGAGCAAGGCATCGCCGGCCAGGAAGCGGGGGTGGGGATAGTCTCGGACGGCGACGCGACAGGCCTCGCGCCATTCTCGCGCCATGGCCTTCAGGGGTAGCCAGGGGTCGGTGGCAGGTTCAGGGGGGGACATGGGCACTCCACCGGCGCTCGGTAACTGATGGCAGGGGCAGCCACCGCGGCGTGGCACTGCGCCCTCCGGCTGGGGGGCAGACGGCAGTCCCCTGGGGCATGGCGGGAAAAATCAATGACGGTGAATGGGCCTTGAAACCGTGGTATAAGAATGGTGACGCATTGTAAAGTTCTATGTGGTCATTTTCTATGTGGTCACTTATGTGCTTATGTGCTTATGTGGTCATGATATTGGGTAATTCGCTTTACAATTTGTTGAGCAATGGAGTGCTGTTATGTTCTGCGATCATCGACAAGACGACTACGATGCCTTTCCCTCACCCCCTCGTCGGCGTGCCGTGTGGATTTACCATCCCCGCCAGGGCATTGGCTGCGGCGCCGAATCCGCCGTGGTGTCCTATCCCCAGGAAATCGCCCTGACGAGCCTGTCCCCCGACGTCCAAGTGGTGCTGTTGGTCGGCGTCGCCAACACTTGGCTGGAAGCGGAAGAGCTCGATGGTGCCGATGGCGCCTGTGGCTTTTTTGCCCTCCACGGCAAGGCCCCCCGAGCAAAAATTCGTCTGGAGGGGGATATCCCCTCGGCGGTGCGGGCCGTCGCCTGGTTGTAGAGAAGCCTTCAGTAGTACCCTTTGGCGCGTCGCCCCAAGCCGTCAAACAGGTCTAGACAGCGCTCAAACCAACCATTGATGGGGTCGTCTGCTTGGAGCAACCGCAAAGGGCTCATGATCCGCGCCCATTGAAAGGCGCCAAAGGCGGCGTAGTCCCCGTAGAGGGGGGTGTCGCCGCCGATGAATGGCTGGTGCTTGAGGGTAAAGCGCAGGGGGTGTAGGCTCTTTTGAAAGCTCTCTAGACGGTTCTCGCGCCCGCTCTGAGCCTCTTCGAGGGTTTGTTGCAGCCGCTGTTCGCGACTGGTGCGAAAGTACCCCTGGTCTTCGGGGCGCAAATGGCGGTAAATGTCCAGTATGATCAGGGAATTGAGCGCTGGTTGGAGGGAAGTGCTGACCCACTGCTCCACAAACCGCGACAGGGCTCGGCCGGGGGGGGGCCAAACAGGCTTGGGCCCTCGGGGTAGTGGGCCTCCAGGTACTCGGCGATCTGGCCACTGTCTCCCACCCAGCGCCCGTTGTCCTCGATGACCGGCAGGGTCTTTTGCTGGCCATCATTGATGTCACAGATGCCGGTGAAGGGAGTAGGCAGGGTTTCAAAGGCCAGTCCCTTGTGGGCCATGGCCATCTGGGTACGCCAGCAATGGGGACTAAAGCGTCGGTCGTCGACGCCCACCAAATCGTATAGCACGAGAGCCATGGCAAGTCTCCAGTTCAGAGTCAGGGGAAGGGGCAAGTCGGCAACGGGGGGATGGCTTCCCCTGCCAAGCATAGTGGCCTTGGCTGGGGGCGTCGAATGATTCGAGACGGCGACCGATGTTGAACGTGTTCCACAGCAACCGCCTCGAAGCCCTCATGGACGCCCTCGCCACCTCCTTGGCCAGTCCCGTGGGACCTTGGTGGCAGCCGGAAGTGGTGGTGGTCCAGAGTCGGGGGATGGAGCGCTGGGTCACTTTGGAGTTGGCGCGGCGGCTGGGGATCAGCACCCAGGTGGAATTCCCCTTTCCGGCGAGCATGGTTTGGCGACTCTACCGCCTGTTGTTTCCCGATCTCCCCGACCGCTCCAGCTTCGATCGGGACATCCTCGCCTGGCGGGTGTTGGGCCAGTTCGACGCCATAGAGGGGCAGGCGTTGGCCCCCCTCGCCCGCTATTTGGCCGGCGCCGACGCCTTTGAGCGCTTTGAGTTGGCCTGGCGTATCGCCGAGGTGTTCGAGGGTTACCTCCTCTATCGACCCGATTGGATCACCCGCGGGGAGGCCGGGGAAGACGACCATTGGCAGGCGGCGCTGTGGCGGCGGTTGACCGTCGAAGCCCCCGCCGACGATCTCCCCGAGGCCGGGGGGGGCAAGGGGTTCAAGGCCCATCGGGTCGCCCTCCATCAAGCCTTCGTCCAACGCCTGGAGGCGTCCCGTGAGCCCCCGGCAGACCTGCCCCTGCGCATCAGCCTCATGGGGGTGCCCACCCTGCCGCCGTTGTACCTGGATGTCTTCCACCGCCTGGGGCGCTGGTGCCAGGTGGATTTGTACCTCCTCAACCCCTGCTGCGAATACTGGGGGCTGATCCTCGCCGAGCGGGAGATCGCCCGCTGCAACAGCGACGAGGAGGCCCAGTCCCTCTATCTGGAGACCGGCAACCGGCTGTTGGCCTCCCTGGGGCGCCAGGGGCGGGACTTTCACCATTTGGTGGCGGACATCGACGCCGCTCCGGTGGATCTCTTTGACCCCCCCACCGACGACCATCTGCTGGGGGCCCTCCAGGGGGATATCTTTTCCCTGGTGAACCGCGGCGACAACGCCCGCCTCCAGGATGCCCTGACCCAAAATCGCCCGGCGACGGCCCTGAGCCCTTTGGATCCCTCGGTGCAGGTCCACATTTGCCACAGCGCTTTGCGGGAGGTGGAAGTCCTCCACGACCAGCTGTTGGCGTTGTTCGAGACCAATCCGCGCCTGCGGGCCGGGGATGTGTTGGTGATGACCCCGGACATCGATACCTACGCCCCCATGGTGCGGGCGGTGTTCGCCACCGAGGGGCGGATTCCCTTCGCCCTAGCCGACCGCCCCCTGCGCACCGAGAGCCCCATCGCCGAGGGGTTTTTGGCCCTCATCGAGCTGGCCACTAGCCGCTTTGACGTCAACGCCGTCCTGGCGCTGTTGGAGGTGATCGCCCTTCGAGAGCGCTTTGCCCTGGAAGAAGAGGACTTGACCGTCATTGGCGACTGGCTGCGGGAGACCAACATTCGCTGGGGGGAGGACGCCGCCAGCCGCGCCGCCCTGGAACTGCCGGCCACCGGGGAGCACACATGGACGGCGGGGTTACAGCGGCTGTTGCTGGGTTTTGCCCTGCCGGGCCAGGAGCGCCAGCTCTACCGGGGGGTGTTGCCCTTCGACGCCGTGGAGGGGGGCACCGCCCGCACGGTGGGGCACTTGGCGCGGTTTATCCGCCAGTTGTTCGCCCTCCACGCCGAGCTCAAGGTGCCCAGGACCCCCGAGGCGTGGCGTCGTTACCTCCAGGCCATGGTGAACGATTTCTTCAGCGCCGCCCCCCACTACCAGGCCGAGCGGGACGCGCTGCTAGAGGTGATCGCCACCCTGGATGACGAGGCGGCTTTGGCGGCGTTTGGCCAACCCGTACCCCGGGACGTCCTGCGGGCTTGGCTGCGGCGCAAGCTCACCGAGACCCGGAGTTTAGAGGGCTTTTTGAGCGGCGGAGTGACCTTTTGCGCCATGATGCCCATGCGCAGCATCCCCTTTGCCGTGGTGTGTATGATCGGTCTCAACGACGGCGACTTTCCCCGTCCCCGGCGCACGGTGGATTTCGATCTGGTGGCTCAACGACCCCGCCGGGGGGACCGCAGCCGCCGCCAGGACGACCGTTACCTGTTCCTAGAAGCCCTGTTGTCGGCCCGCCAGGTGCTGTACTTGAGCTACACCGGCCGGGACATCCGCGACAACCGTTCCCTGCCGCCGTCGGTGTTGGTGTCGGAACTCCTCGACTACGTGCGCCAGGGGTTTTACCCGGCCGGTGACCCCGACGGCAATCCGTTGGACCTCATGGTGGTGGAGCATCCCCTCCAGGCCTTTAGCCGCCGTTACTTCGACGACAGCGACCCCAGGCTGTTTAGCTATGCCCGGGTGTTGGCGGCGGCCGCCGACCGGGCGGGACGGGGAGTGGTGAGTGGTCGGGCTTTGGTGGCCCCCGACGACCCCCTCCCCGAGCCCGATAGCGCCTTCAAGGAGCTGGACTACCAGCAGCTGATTCGCTTTCTCCACCACCCCAGCCGGTTTTTGCTGCGGGATCGCCTCGGGGTGCGTTTGACCCACCACCGGGCCCCCCTGGCGCCCCGGGAGCCCTTCGCCCTGGAGCCCTTCGCCGACTTGCGGATTCGCACCAAGTTGTTGGAGGGCCAGTTGGAGGGCCAGCGGCCGTTGGAATTGTTGCCCATCGCCCGGGCCTGTGGGCTCTTGCCCCACGGCCAGATTGGCGATGTGCTATTCCGCCGGGAGGTGGGTCTGGTCAAGCGTTTGGCCAAGGCCTTGGACCAGCCCATGCACGATCCCGGCCTCAAGCCCGAGGTGGGGCTGGAGTTGGGGGGATTTCGCCTGTCGGGTTGGCTGTTTGGGGTGCGGGATGTGGGGTTGTGGGGCCACGATGTGACGCGTTTGGGGGCCCGGCAACTCTTGGACCTCTGGGTGCGCCATTTGCTGCTCAATTTATTGCGCCCCAAGGGGGTGGAGCGGGTGAGCACCCACCATGCCCTGGACGCCACGGTGGTGTTGGAGCCGGTGGATGACCCCGATGAACACCTGGGGGCGCTACTGGAGCTCTACTGGCAGGGACTCAGGCGGCCCTTGAAGTTCTCCCCCAAGACGGCTCTGGCCTTCATCGAGGCCGAGCGGACCCGCCAGGGGCGGCCTCGGGGGGCCGACCCCCTAACCAAGGCCCGGACCCGCTGGGAAGGCTCGGATTACGGCGGGGCGGGGGAGGGGGCGGACCCCTATTACAAACTGGCCTTTCCGGTGGCCGACGCCTTCCTCGACGACGAGTTTGTCGCCACGGCGGCCAGGGTGTTCGAACCCTTGTTGGCCCATCGGCGCCAGGTGAATTGAGGGGAAAGCCCTAGGGGGCGACCTGAGCTGGGACCATGTTGCCCGCCTACGGGTCTGTCTAAGACACGGCAGCAGCCCAATATACTGGAGAAGACACGACATCTCGGCCTTTGCTACTCCGGCCTGCCGAGACCCCCATGGCCGCATCACCCCTGTCAACGCAATGCCATTTCGCCATCCCAGACCAAAGGCTCGCCGCCAGGGCGCCTTCTTCGAGGTATTGACACCCATGGAGCTAACGTCCCTTCCCCCAGAGGCCATCGAGCCCTCGCTCGGGGGCCGCGGCCCCACCGCGGCGCCATTGCCATGATCCTCACCAGTCTCGTCGTGTTGGGGGTGGGGTACACGGGGTTGCGGTTGGCCGAGCGCCTCGGGCTGGTGAAGTCCAAGGTATCATCCCCCGCCAGGACTCTGGAGGTGCAATTCCCCAGCACTACGGCAAGTGCCCCCCCCGCTGTGGGCCCCGTGGACCACCACCACGAATACCTCGGTGCTGCCAGCCTGGCCTTGGCCCTCGCCAGCCTGGCCGCCCCCGGACTCAGGCTGGTCACTGGCCTGTTGATCGCCTATACCACCTTGCCCATTTTGCGCCGCACCGAAGAGCGGCTGGTCAAGGAAAAACGGGTGGGCAACGACCTCCTCAGCAGCCTGATAACCATCGTCTGCCTGAGCCTGGGCCAGCTCATCCCGGCCGCCATCCAAAACGGGATGTATCACTTCGCCCAGGGCATGGCCGACCGCAGCAAACGCCGGGCTCGCCGGGTCCTGTTGGAGGCCATGCCGCCCCCCAAGACCGTCTGGGTCATCCGCGGGGGCAGCGCCCTGGAAACCCCCCTGGCCCAGGTGGCGGTGGGAGACCACATCGCCGCCACCACCGGCGACCTACTGGCCATCGATGGTCGGGTCGCCGCCGGGGCGATCGCCGTGGATCAACAAGCCATCACCGGCGAAGCGCTGCCGGTCTGGCGCGAGGCGGGAGAGCCGGTCTACGCGGGGGCCCTGGTGGTCGCAGGCCAGGGGGACATCGAAGTCACCCAGACCGGGGCGAACACCGCGGCGGCCCAACTGGCCCAGCTCTTGGCCCGCTCGACCGACTACGTCAGTCAGACCCAACTCCGGGCCGAGGGCTGGTCGGATGCCATGGCCGTCCCCGCCGTGGTGGGCAGCGCCGTCCTGTGGCCCGTACTGGGGGTATCGGCGGCCAGCGGTCTGCTGTTCAGCGCCCCCACCTGTGCGGTGCGCGCCATGGGCGCCCGGGTGACCAGTCGCCACCTGAGCCGCTTTGTGCAACGGGGTATCATCGTCAAAGACGGTCGCGCCCTCGAGGGCCTCGGCCAAGTGGACACCGTGCTGTTCGACAAAACGGGCACCCTGACCGATGGCGTCCTCCAGGTGTGCCGGGTCGTCGCCGCCACCGAGGGCGGCTCCCCCTGGGGCGAAGCCCGCCTCCTGGGCTACGCCGCCGCCGCCGAGGGCACCCTCGACCATCCCATCGGTCAAGCCATCACCAGGGCCGCCCAGGAGCGGGCCCTCGGTCCCCTACCCGCGGTCCAGTCCACGGCCTATCACCCGGGCTATGGGGTGACTGCTTGGATCGAGGATCACACCGTCCACGTGGGGAGTCACCGCTTTGTCCAAGCCTGTGACATCGAACTGGCCCCCTCCCTATTACCCTTCGTCGAGGCTGCCGAGGCCCGGGGTCGGATGGCCGTTTTCATCTGCGTGGGTCGGCAAACCGTGGGGCTGATCGAACTCGAACCCCGCCTGCGTCCCGAGGCCCGGGGCGTCGTCGAGGGTTTGCAGGCCCTCGGCATCACCGACATCCAGATTGTGTCCGGCGACCGGGAGCAGCCGACCCGGGCCATGGCCGAGGCCTTGGGGATAGGGATCTGCCACTGCGAGGTGCTCCCCGCCCACAAGGCCGAACTCGTCGGCGCCCTCCAGGCCCAGGGTCGCACGGTGTGTTTTGTCGGCGATGGGATCAACGACGCCCTCGCCATACAGCGGGCCCAGGTGTCGATCTCCCTCCAGGGCGCAGCGGCGCTGGCCACCGACACCGCCCAGGTGGTGTTGCTGGACGGCACCTTGCGCCAACTGCCCGAACTGATCGTCGGGGCCCGGGCTCTACGGCGCCACTTGTACCAGACCCTGGGGCTGTGGGGGGGCTTTGGAGTGACCAACGTCGCCCTCAGCCTGGGCCTGCGGGCGGGTCTGCTGGCCTCGTCGAATTTGTTTTGGCTGTTCTATCTCGCCGGCTGGTGGCACAGCCAACGCCTGATCCCCCTGGAGAGCCCGGGGTCACAGGCCACGTCCCAATCCCCGGGGACAGCCCCGTTACAACGTTAGGGGGTGCCCCGCCCTGGGTGGCGCGTGGTGGCGCCGCCGCCCGGTGGCTACTGGACGCAGGGGTCTGTTTGGGGATCGGCACTGATGCCTCCAACACCTCCGACGGGCAAAAGAGGCGACGGGCAAAAGAGGCCCTGGCGGATTGGGTGGGTTGTTTTTGCTTGGCCCACGCCCGCCGCCCCCACAGCCCCCACCGGACGGTGTGGCCCCAAGGCCCCACCGGCGCCCAGATGAACGGGAAGGAGCCATAAAAAAACGGGTCCCACAGCCGTCGTGGGCCCGTCTTTTCAATGGCTCCAATACTTGAGATTGTTGAGATTGAATTCTACTGAACGACTACTCAGCCGAGCCCGGCTGACGGCTGACGGCTGGCGGCCAAGGATGTCCCATCGGCGATATAGCTGACGTTTTGCCAGGGGACAAAGGCCCGGGGAATGGATTCATCCCCCTCAACCCCAAAAACCACGCCGCGCTCATCGATGCTCAATACGCAGCCCTCAGAACCTTGGGTGTAGCCGTAGTTGCTGAGCGTCGCCAAAGTCGACAACCGCACAAACTCGGGGGAGCTACTCAGTTTGAGCATTTCCACCACGGCCGGCTGGGCGTCGGCGCTCACTTTGAGCAAGTACTCTCTGGGTTGTTCCAAGATTGCAGTCCTCCGTTGCCAACAGTCACTCAGGGGATAGCCCAAGGTGGCCGCTATCCCAGCGCTTTAAAACACGGGCCACTTGGCAAAGCTGTCGGGCCACACCACTTTATCGGGGTAGAAGCGCAACCCGTCGTCCTCGGGCCAAGGGGCGTTTAACGGTTCCTCGATGATCTCAAAGATACCGTGGTCAAAGGGCTTGCCGTCGGCGCCACGGCGCTGTTCCACCCGCTCCCGCATCCCCCGCCGCGCCTGGGCCATGGCCCGGTGGTGGCAAAATACGTTGTTGCCCCGCCGGCCGAAGAACACGTGGGAAGTCCAAGAACAACCCCCGCGGCACAGGGTGGCAAAATCGCAGGTCTTACAAAACCCCCACAGGTGGGCGGTGCCCTCGGGGGAACCGGCGGCGGCGTTGATGCGCAGTTCGGGGGTTTGGAGAATATCCCGCAGGGGCATGGTGCGGATATTGCCACCGGTGTAGGCCTCGCTGGGCAACGAGGGATCGCCCTTGACATTGCCGTTGGCCTCGATACCGATGCTGTTGAGGCCGGCCTGGCAACCCATCCAGAATTGATTCATCCGCAGGTGCTGATAGCGAATGATGGGCTCATAGGGACCGTAATAACCCACGTTGCTACCGGGTAGCACCCGAATCCCCTCGGCGTTGGCCCGGTATGCCAGGCGCGCCAACAGGGGAAAGGCGTAGAGGAGTTCCACCGGCTGCAGCACCCAGTCGGGACGATCGGCGGCGTGACCCATGGGGTTGGTCAACTGGAACTGCCAAGAACGGATGCCGGCGGCTTGGATGTATTCATAGAGTCTGGGCAACTCCGGGGCGCTCAAGCGGTTGACTTGGGTATTGCAGCCAAAGGCCAAGCCCACTTGCTGCATGTTGGCCATGGAGCGAAAACACCAATCCCAAGAACCGGGGCGACCCCGCTGGGCGTCGTGGTTTTCCGCCAACCCATCGACGGAGACCGACACAAAACAAATCCCGGCCTCCTTCATCTGGCGGGCCATGTCCAAGGAAATCCCATAGCCCCCGGTGGTCACCCCACACAGCATGCCTCGGTCGACGATGGCTCGGGCAATCTGCAGCCAATCCCGGCGCATAAAGGCCTCGCCGCCGATGAGGGTGACCTCGCGAATTCCCACCTCGGCCAACTGATCCACCAAATTCAAGGCTTCTTCGGTGGTGAGCTCGTCGACCCGGGCATCGCCAGCCCGGGAGCCGCAGTGGCGACAGGCTAGGTTGCACTTGAGGGTGACTTCCCAAACCGCATAACTGGAGCGCCGATAACGGCTGTTGTCGGCGCGAGTTTGGGGTTGGGCGGTTGCTTCAACCATGGCGTATTTCCCCGTCATCCGTTGGCCCAACCGCGCTCCCGCGGTGGGCGGCAACAAAGGCTTTGGACCGGTCTGTCCCTAGAGGGAGGGGGGCAGGCCGTACATCATCATCACCACCGGATCTAGGGGCTCGGCGCCACCGCCGCCGTTGTCGGGGGGATCCATGGGGATGCCGTACATGGGCATGATGGGGGGATAGAGAATCACCGGGGGCTTAGCGTGAAAATCTCGGGCAACCATGGCGATGACGCACATCGTCATGATGCCGGCATCAGCGATT
>JBHJHK010000218.1:0-3148 GCA_050330975.1 Candidatus Competibacterales bacterium
TCATCCAAGCGCTGTTGTCCCCCCCGCCCCAACATCTGGCGGGTCGCGGCCCCCACCCCCAGCGGAATGACCACATAGAGCCCCCCCGACAACAACAACGTCTCCCAGGGCACAATGACATCGGCCACCCCCAACAACAGGGCGACGATGGGGGCAAAGGCAAAGATCATGATGATGTCGTTGACGGCCACCTGCACCAGGGTATAAGTGGCATCGCCCCGGGTGAGCTGGCTCCAGACGAAAACCATGGCGGTGCAGGGAGCAGCCCCCAGGAGGATCATGCCGGCGATGTACTCCTTGGCATCGGTGGGATTGACCAAGCCCTTAAAAAAGTACTCGAAAAACACAATGGCCAACCCCGCCATGGTAAAGGGCTTGATCAACCAGTTGACCACCAGGGTAATCACTAACCCCTTGGGCCGATCGCCGATGTGGCGCAGAGAAGCAAAGTCGACATTGACCATCATGGGGAAGATCATCACCCAGATCAAAACGGCGACGACCAAGTTGACCTGGGCGATTTCTAGCTGACTCAGGGTATCAAACATCGCTGGCGAGACGTTGCCTAAGAAAATGCCAGCGGTGATGCTCAAGGCCACCCAGACGGTCAAATACTTTTCAAACAGGCCCATGGCTTCCCCACGGGCCTGTTGGGGTACTGCATCACTTTGGGTACTCATGGAGACTCTGAATTTTGCTCTAGGGGATGGGTGGGCTGATGGGCAATGATAGCCAGCCAGCGGCGTAGGGGCTGTAGGGCGCTGGGGTTGAGGGTGTAGCACATGTAGGGGCGTTCGAGTTCGCCGATGACAATGCCGGCGGCCTTGAGAATGCGCAGGTGCTCCGAGGTGGTGGACTGGGCCAAGCCAATTTCCTCGACCAGGTCGCAACCCACACAGCGCCGGCGGCGCAATAGGGTCTGGACGATCTCGATCCTGGCGGGGTGGCCAAGGGCCTTGGCCAGTTCGGCCAACCGCTCGCCGTCGTCAGGGCCCGGTGGAACTCCCTCGGTGAGGGCAGATGCTGCTGGGGTAGATCTCGCCATGGCTGGAATTGATTCATCGCCTATCGGCTATTTGGAATTCGTCGATGAACGATATAGACCATCTAGGTCGCGGTCAAGCCGCGCGCCCTATCCCGATGAACTACACTGCCTAGCCACCACGGCGGCAGCCCAAACCAGCGCCAGCACCATCAAGCCAATGCCCAACAAGTGGGAGGTCAGGGCGATGGCTTGGTCGTAGGCGATCAACCCCGTCTCCGTCAGTAGATACTCCCAGTCGTGGAAGCCATAGGGGGCGTGTTTGCCGATGTTGCCGCCCAACAACGGCAACTCGCCGACGCTGGCGTCTTTGATATAGGGGGCGATCTCGACGAAATTTTGCCCAAACCACCAAAACACCACCGCGGCGGAGAACAAATGGCGCTGGCGGACCAAAAAGGCGTGGAAGCACAGCAACGGCATCAGCAACTGCCCCAGGGTCCCCCCCAAGGAGCCAATGAACTGGCCAAAGAAGCCAAAAAACACGTGGCCCGCCTCGTGGAAAATCAGGTTGGGCAGGTGCAGATAGGCCTCGACGGTGCTGATGTGGTCGATGGTGCCAAAGATGATGGGCAACGACCCCACTACTAACAACCCCAGCAAGATCAGCTCCGGCAGAACTTCCCACCCGTTCTTGCCCTGGGGTTCGGGGAGGAGCAGGCCCTGCCAATCCCAGGGTATAGCGTCTTCTCCATCCGCAGGCAGGAGTTTGGCCAATAAAAGCCGCCAGCGCTTGGGGCGCGGGGGGCTACTGCCGTCCAAGGCGGCGCCACAGTGGATACACAGGCGGTTGAATTGGGATTGCTCGGCCCCGCAGGCCGGACAAATCAGTGCCATGGTCGCTTCCCTGACGGCAACTGTGCCGCAATGGAGGGCCTTTGGGCGCTACTGTTGGGCCAACAGGGCGTCCACCACCTGGTTCATATCGCCCCCCACGATGGCCGGGCGATCGTAGTGGGGATTATACGGGACGGGGCTGCGCTGGACATAGGCCGCCTGGCACCCAGCCCGCAGCGCCCCATGGGTGTCCCAGTCGTGGGCGGCGATGAGACACAGGTCCACCGGCGCCACCCCTAGGCGCTCGGCGGCCACCTGATAAACCTGGGGCGCCGGCTTGAAATAGCCAAT
This sequence comes from Candidatus Competibacterales bacterium, assembly GCA_050330975.1. Taxonomy (GTDB): domain Bacteria; phylum Pseudomonadota; class Gammaproteobacteria; order Competibacterales; family Competibacteraceae; genus JBHJHK01. The sequence goes on from JBHJHK010000218.1 coordinate 2,171, forward strand.
GGTCTCCACGGAAATGACATGGTCAAAAAGCTCGGCTAGCCCGGCGTTCCCCAACTGCCCAGCGAGGAGTTGCCCCGAGGAATTGCTCAACGCCACGGTGGTCAACCCCGCCTCCCGCAACCGCTGCAAATTGGGGGCGACGTGGGGGTGGGGGGTGAGGTTTTGAAACTGGCCGAGGATGGCCTGGCGGTCGTCGCCACCCAAAGTGATACCGCGGCGGGCGGCGAGATTGTCCAGGGCCGCCGCCCCGAGCTCGGCAAAGGTCACCGATACCCGGGTGAGGACCGCCACGGTGGAGGATTGGAGCAACAGGGCAAACCACAACGGCACCAGGTCGGCGGTGCCAAAGGCGCGCTCAAACCCCGGGGCTAGGGCATCGAGGCTCAAGGTGGTTTCGTTGATGTCAAAGGCGATGACGCGGGCCATGGCGGTGGCTCCTTGTTGAAGCGGTGGCTTGGGGCAGTTCCCGAGGTGGCTTTAGGGTCCAGGATAGCACCGCCGGGGGATTGGGGCGGTCCAACCCAGCAGTTCCAGCCCCAGTCCGAGGTCAGCCATGAATCGCAGAACGCTCACCGGCGCATTGGCCCTAGGCGTTGTCGCCTTGAGCCTCACTCCCCTTCTCCCTAGGGCCGCCCGGGCCAAGGCCCCCCGTCCCGAGCGGGGTGAGGGCGGTGGGGGTCGAGGCCGCCGGGGAGAAGGCAAAAGCAAGGGCGAAGGTCGAGGCCGCCGGAGTGGCCGCAAGGGAGATCGCGATCGCAACCGCGGCGGCGAGGGGGGCTTCGACGCCCTGCGCCGCCGGCGTCCCCCCTTGAGGGAGCGCTTTGCCACTCCCCTGGACAGCGATCTTCCACCCAACCGACGCGACCCCCGAGAACGCCCCACCGCCGTCGCCCCCTTTCGCGACCAGCCCCCTCCCCTGCTGGATCCCTTTCGACCCTTCGACCCCGGGGACAGCGGTTGAAAGCGGCAGGGCCCGGC
>JBHJHK010000219.1:0-2968 GCA_050330975.1 Candidatus Competibacterales bacterium
CGGCGCCGAGCGCGGCGGGACGGGGCGCGTGGCCCGGCCCCCCCCGCCCGCTGGCGGTTGGTTTGTGGGGGGTGGGGGGGGCCCGCCCGCCGGCGGCCGGCGGGCGCGCGGGTGGAACCATGGGCCCTGTATCACTACCCCCCCGAGAGACCCATTCCCGACGCATTAGCCCTGGCGGGCCACTGGCACCCGGTGGTGAAGCTGCGGGGACCCGGGGGCGACCGCCTGCGTCTGGCGGTGTTTTGGTCGACGGCCAACGGCTTGATCCTCCCGGCCTTTGGCGGCTTCACCGGCGGCCAACCGGCCCGCCCCGTCCCCGGTGACCGCCTCTACGCCGTGGCGGGAGACGAAGTGGTGGCCCTGCCCCCGGTGCCCGCAGCCCCCGCCCCTCAAACCCGCCGGGCCAGGCCATCCAACGCCGCCGTGGGCAAAAACCGCCGCAGAAAGCCAAAGGCATAGGTGGGGACGGTGACGTAGTAGCGGGTTTTGGGCCTCGGGCTCTCCACGGCGTGGACGACCTTTTTCACCACGGCTTCGGGGCCCAAGGTAAAGGGCACCGCCGGCCCCTCTTGTTGCAGCCGCTCCAGCCATCGCCTGTACACCCCTCGGTGGTGACTCGCCTCGGGGTCTTGGATGTAGCGCTGAAAAGTCGCCAGGGCGTTGGCCCGAAAGCGGGTCACAATGGGCCCCGGTTCCACCAGGGAAACCCGGATACCCGTGCCGCGGAGTTCCTGGCGCAGGGTGTCGCTCAAGGCCTCCAGGGCGAACTTGGAGGCGTTGTAGGGCCCGCGGTAGGGCATGGCCACCAGCCCCAGGACCGAACTATTTTGGATGATGCGGCCAAAGCCCCGGCGACGCATGGGTACCAACGCCCGATTGGTGAGTTCTTGGGTACCGATGACGTTGGTCTCGAATTGGGCCCTGAGGGCCTCCCGGGGCAGATCCTCCAGGGCGCCGGTGACCCCAAAGCCGGCGTTGTTGAACAACACCTCCAATACCCCATCGGTTTGCCCCAGCACCGCCGCCACCGCCTGCTCGATGGAGTTGGAATCGTCCAAGTCCAGGGTCACCACCCCGGCGAAACCTTCGCCCTTGAGGCGCGCGACGTCGGCGGGCTTGCGGGCGCTGGCGAAGACCCGGTGGCCCCGGGTGCTCAAAGTCCTGGCGGCGGCGAGGCCGATCCCCGACGAACAGCCGCTGATCAACACCACCCGGGGGGTAGCCGCCTTCACGATGTCGGGGCCTTGGGGGGGGTGTCCGGGGTGTCCGGGGTGTCCTCGGCGGTGGCCGCCAACCGCTCCAACAACCGCACCCCAAAACCCGTGGCCCCCTTGGGGCCGGTGGGACTGTCTTTTTTGCCCCAGGCGGTACCGGCGATGTCCAAGTGGGCCCAGGGGGTGTCGTTGACAAAGCGCTGGAGGAAAGCGGCGGCGGTGATGGCACCGCCAAAGCGATCGCCGCTGATGTTCTTGACGTCGGCGATGTCGCTGTTCATCTCCCGGTCGTACTCCTCCCCCAAGGGCATGGGCCACAAGGCCTCCCCCGTGGCCCGACTCGCTTCCTGGAGGGCGTCTCCCAGGTCGTCGTCGTTGGCGAACAACCCCGCCTTGTGGCGGCCCAAGGATACGATAATGGCCCCCGTCAAGGTGGCCAAATCCACCATCCAGCGGGGCTTGAAGCGCTGTTGGACATACCACAGGGCGTCCGCCAACACCAAGCGACCCTCGGCGTCGGTGTTGAGGACCTCGATGGTTTTGCCCGACAGCGAGGTGACCACATCCCCCGGGCGCATGGCCGTCCCGGAGGGCATATTTTCCACCAGGCCGATGACCCCCACGGTATTGACCTGGGCCCGGCGCTTGGCCAGGGCGTACATCGCCCCCACCACCGCCGCCGAACCCGCCATATCCCACTTCATGTCCTCCATGCCGGCGGCGGGTTTAATGGAGATACCCCCAGTGTCAAAGGTCACCCCCTTGCCCACAAAGGCCAACGGCGGCGCGTCGGGAGGGCCTCCCCGCCATTCCATGACCACCAACCGCGGCTCGCGCGCCGAACCCTGACCCACGGCCAGCAAGGCCCCGGCCCCCAACTCCGCCAGCGCCGTGGCGTCGAGGATCTCCACCGTGGCCCCCAAGGGTTCCAACAGCTCTCGACAGCGCTCGGCGTAGCTGGCCGGATAGAGGACGTTGGCCGGCTCCGCGGCCAGATCCCGGGCCATGTGGACCCCCTCGGCCACGGCTTCTAGAGGGGCAAAGGCCACCGTGGCCGCCGCGGGGTCGGCGGTGGCGATGGTGAGGGACTCCAACAGGGGCTGCTGGTCGTCCTCCTGGCGGCTCTTGTGGCGGTCAAAGCGATAGTGGCGCAGGCGGGCACCATAGGCGAGAGCGGCGGCGGCGGTGGGGCTCTGGGCGGCGGCAAAGCCGTCCAGGTCCAGGTACCCGCCCCTGACCCCCACCTTGTCCAGGTGGGCGACGACGGCTCCCCCGGTGCGGATGAGGCGGTTCTCATCCACGGCGTCGGGCTCCCCGAGCCCCACCACGACGACTTTTAGAAAGTCCTCTCCCCGGGGCACTAGGGTGTCGATGAACTGTTCGGCCTTGCCGACAAACCGCGGGTGGGCCGCTAGAGCGGCCTGGAGCTGGCCATGGCTCTGGCGATCGAGGGTTTGGGCTGCGGGGGACAGTTGCCCTTCGGCGAAGGCGCCCACCACCAATGCGGCGGTGGCTGGGGCATCGGGGGTTGTGAAATGTATATCCATAGGGGTTGCTCTAGACTCAGGGGTAAGCCGATCATTATCGGTCAACGGCGAGGCCCGTGCGAACCGCCGCCGCCAAATCCGCCGGCGTCGCCGGCAGCAGGGGTCGCTGGAGGGCGATCACCCGGGCGATAAAATCGACGATGGCCTCGGGGTCGTTGAGATCCAAAACTTCAACGGGGGGGGGTTCGAGGGCGGCATCGAAGGCGG
>JBHJHK010000220.1:0-26608 GCA_050330975.1 Candidatus Competibacterales bacterium
ATACGATGTTGCCGAAGGCGTCGTCTGCAAAGGCGGCAGCGGCGGCGCTGATCTGTGGATGGTCAAGATCAAGACCAACGCCTACCTAGAGCGGCTCAAGCAGGCGTTTAAAGACGACTGGGAAGCGTACTGGGAGTGAGAGCAATACCGCTAGGAGCGCGGGGTTGGGTCTCCTCCCTCAAGGTCGTCGGATAACGTAAAAGTCTCAGTTGCTGGCCGCCCGCGGGAGCGAACTACAAACCGGCTACTGTATTATCTATCGCGGGCGTTGTCGGTCAACTGCAGCCGATGGTTAGGCATCAGTCCCACCATACGATCAGTACAGGGGTATCGTGCCCCTGTTTGATTGCCGCTGCCACACCAAATTCATTACTGCTGCCGATTTCATCTGGCTCCAGTAGTGCCACGATCTGCTGAAGTTCGGCAGCGGAGATTAGCCTACGTCAGCGATGGTGTCCGTAAGGTGAGTTTGATGACATTCAATTTGAGGGACTACCCTGTGCTGATCGTGGTCATTTTGCCCCCAGCGAGCTAACCAGGCCAGCCAGTCCTCACCCTGGGGTTGAAGACCAGGGCGAGCTGCGCGAGGTTGATCGTGCGCCATTGACACAGGGCCAAGACGGCGCGTGCTAGGGCGTTCAATCGATGGTCACTGAAGGGCAGATGGAGCTTGAAAGCCTGTCGCAGGGCCGATGCCGCGCGCCAATCGATCCTGTTATTCACCCAACATGAGCCTCATGGGGACGAGAAAAGATTATCCAAAGATAGGCCATCACCAATCACTTGTCGTGTCGGTGTGATGTACTATGCAACATCAGTCAGATGACAATACGTTCATGCACTCGCCCTGCCTATATCTTACTGGTTCGACAACGCCATTTGAAGAAACCGATCAGACCGAACCAAGCGAAAAATGAAATAGGAATGGGAGCTGCAACAACAACTTCAGCCGTACCATAGACTTCGATTGTGTCTAGATCAATAGCACCTGCCGTGGTCGATATCCAATTGAACGCCACCGATTGATCAGTGAGGTCTTGGTAGAGCATATCGCTGAGATCAACTACGATGCGTATAAATCCTGAGGTTCTGCCCGGAAGGTTTAAATCTTCCCACAAAATGTTGTCACCATCCAAACTGGTGTTGAATTGAGCACCCCTTCCCGAAGCGCTTGTGGCACCACGCACATCAAATTCAACTCTATCGAGATCTAATAAGACGTTATTTGGTATATTAATAGACCACGATCCCCTGGTGTTGTCTTCGAGTCTGGCTGGAAAATCTGGGGAAGTGCTGCCAGCGTCGTTGGCACCAATGTCATTTCTCAACAGACCACTAAAGCTTCGCGGTGGATTGCCGTTTTGCGCGAACTGAAGTAAATTCCAGCCTGAAAAAACATCTACACCATTATCACCTGATGAAACACTGATGCCATCATTAGGATCAAGGTCGTCGGGGTTTCTGTCGAAGACAGATGACGTTCCTCCTTCAAAATCTACTCCAGCGATAGCGATAGGGACAGCTTTGGCTATGCCCACAGTCAGGTAGAGAGTCAATGTTATGATGAAAGCAACAGCAGGGTATCGAACTTGGTTCAACATGATTGGGTGTCCTTATATCGGAAAAGCGACAAATTCAAGAGGGCACTTAATAACCACTGGCTCAAACCAATATATCCGTCTAACTTGCTTGAATTCTGGATACGCGTCACGTCAAAGACATATTGAGTGAATCGAGTTCCATCTTGAAAACTTCATTGGGATTGGGCATCACGTCATGGACGTCCCCGGGCGGCACGAACACTCTTGAGCGACCTTCGTGGCCTGGCTGGGCCCCAGGTTTGCGCATTGGGATTTTCTGCACCGCGGCTTTCTTGGGTGGCGGCTTTTGGGAACCATCGCTAGAGGCAGGCTTCTCGGAATCCGAGAATTTACTCAACTTTCGAGCCTTGTTGCTCAAAAACAACATCAATGGATTCAGTGTGTTATCCACGAGCGGGAATCGCTGACAAAAGGTGGATGCGGTAAGGTCATTTAAGCAGTTTGGCGGCTAGGCGATCAGAAATCAAGTAGCTATTCCCGGTTGCTAAATGTGAGCACCAAGAATTAACGCGTTCATGGTACATCACAGCAATTTTGTTTCTAAGTAAGCTATCTTTATTTCCAGATGTAGAAGAGGCGCTCGATGGCCCAGGGGCCAGATACTGGCGCAGGGTCCGTGGGATGGGGGTGGGCGCGGCGAGGATGACCAAGGTGTCGTCCTTGAGGCGTCTGGCACTGAGGAAGAGGCCTTGGCTTGGTAGGCGCCTGGGTTGGCGTAAGGTGCGGGTCTTGCCTCGTTCGAGGTCGTCAAAGAGGGTCTTCACCGCCACAGGCCCTTGGGGGGTGTCGACCCGCAGATGGTGTTTGAGGCGGATGATAAAGGGGATGTGCTGGTGAGCTAACCAGGCCAGCCAGTCCTCACCCTGGGGTTGAAGACTAGGGCGAGCTGCGCGACGTCCGGGAAGGCAAATACGATGTTGCCGAAGGCGTCGTCTGCAAAGGCGGCAGCGGCGGCGCTGATCTGTGGATGGTCAAGATCAAGACCAACGCCTACCTAGAGCGGCTCAAGCAGGCGTTTAAAGACGACTGGGAAGCGTACTGGTAGTGAGAGCAATACTGCCAGGAGTGCGGGGGCTCGGGCTCCTCCCTCAAGCTTCCCAGACGCGGTGGGGGGCACCGAGGACGGTCCTATCGACAGTCAACCCCAGGCCTGGGGCCTCGGGGGCCAGCACCCCGCCCTCGACCACCGGCGCCTCGAAGGCCGCCGTGGTGACAGTCACCATGTCGCGGCAATCGAGAATGCAGCGCAGACTGGGGGCTGGCACCGTCGCACCGAGGTGGACGATGGCGGCGAAGGCAATGGTCGATCCCACGGTCTCTTGAACCGATACGGTCAACCCCGCCGCCAGACAGATGTCCCGGTGACGCCGGCTGCGGGTCAAACCCCCCGCCTTGGAGATCTTGAGTCCAATGCCGTCGGCTGCGTCTTCGGCAATGGCCAATGCGATGTCTTCGTCGTGCTGTACCAGTTCGTCGAGAATGATGGGGACTGGACAGCGGCGGCGCAGGGATAGGGTTTCGCGCCAGGTCCGACACGGGGCCTCCAGGGCGAAGTCCACGCCCGCCGGAAGCAGCCGCAGCAGCCGCAGGGCCGTCTCAGGAGATAACCCGCCATTGGCATCGGCCAAGAAAAACTCGCCGGGTTGGCGATCGGCCAGGCAAGCGCTGATCCGTTCGGCGTCGAGGGCGGGGCCGCCTTCGTCATCAAGGGCGCCAATTTTCAGGGAATGCCCGCGATAACCCCGGGCGCGATGGGCGGCGACCTGGGCCCGCATGGTCTCCGGGGGGCCGGTGGGGATGGAGGATAGGGTCGACATGGGCCGACCCGTAGCGCCCCCGAGGAGCCCGCATACCGGCATGTTGACCGACTTGCCAAATACATCCCAGCAGGCTACGTCGAGGGCGGATTTGGCGTGGTTGTGGCCCAGGAGCGCCCGGTCCATGGCCTCGTTGATGCGATCGACGTGGCGGGGGTCGCGGCCCAACAGGTGGGGCGCTATCTCGGCGATGGCCGCCCGGGCCCCCAGGGCGTGGGCGGCGATGTAGGTCGAGCCAAAGGGCGTGCTCTCCCCCCAACCTTCGAGCCCGCCATCCGTGATGATGCGCACCACCGATGCATCAAAACTGCGGTATTCCCGCCCCCCCGAGAGGGTGTAGACCCCACCGGCATAGGGCAAATCCAGCTGGTAGAGTTCGATGCGCGCGATCTTCACCCGTGGGTCTCCAAACTGATGGCAAGGGATGTTCTCGGCGCTTCAGGCGTCGAGCTGGGAACAGTGGCCCCTCTAACCCACCGTGGGCAACTCCCCCCAACAGGTGGTGTAGCGGGGGGTCACCCGCTGGCGGCGCAGATGCCAGGGCTGAGCCCCACACCCCTGGCCGGCGAAGAACAGGGCGTTGCGTCCGTAGCGGCGGTTGACTTCGTCGACCAATGCCATGAGGGCCCGGCTGCGGGGAGTATCACCGTCGTCCAGCCAACCCCGCTGGCCCCGCTCCGCCGGGCTGAGGTCCAACAACATCACCCCGGCCTTGGCGTAGCGCGGCCCCGGGCGGTAGAGCTGCTCCACCCCCGCCCTTGCCGCCGCCACCAGCCGGCGTGTGTCGGCGGTGGGGACGGCAAAGGGCACCAGGGCGCTGGGGGCATAGGGTGCCTCGTCGTGGCGGCTGCTGTGGATAAACACCTGGAGGGCGCCACACAACGACCCCTGACGGCGGAGCTTTTCCCCGGCCCGGGCGGCGTGGCTAGCCACGGCCTGCAACAACGGCCCCTTGGCGCTGACCCGGCTGCCAAAGGAGCGGGAGGCGATGATCTGCTGCTTGGCGCTGTCATCGGCGTCGGCCACACAGCGAATGCCCCGCAGCTCAAAGACGATGCGGGTTACCACGGCGCCGAACCGCCGGGCGATCCAGGGGCGATCGGCGTCCCGCAGTTGCCGGGCCGTGGCTATGCCCAAGGCCTGGAGCCGCGCCCCCCAGCGCTGGCCAATGCCCCAAATATCGCCCACGGCGACTCCGTCCAAAACGGCGTCCAAGGCCGGACCCCGGGGGAGTACCCACGCCTGGCCGGGGAGACCCCGGGCCTTACACACCCGATTGGCCACCTTGGCCAGTACCTTGGTGGGCCCCACCCCCACGGAGACCGGAATCCCCGTGTGGCGCTTCACCGTGGCGACTATGGCCCGGGCCGAGGTCTCCAGCTCAGCCCCGGGGACATCCCCGAGCTCCAGCCAGGCCTCGTCGATGGAGTAGATCTCCAAACGCGGGGTGAACGGGGCCAAGGTGGCCATGACCCGGGCGGACATGTCGCCGTAGAGGGCGTAGTTGCTCGACACCACCACCGCCCCCAACTCGGCCAAGGGCTGGCGATATTGAAAGTAGGGGGCCCCCATGGGGATGCCGGCGGCCTTGAGCTCCTGGGAGCGGGCGATGATACAGCCATCGTTGTTGGACAACACCGCCAACGGACGATTCTCCCAGGCCGGTTGGAACACCCGCTCGCAGGAACAGTAGAAATTGTTGCAGTCCACCAAGGCGATGGCACCGGCACTAGAGCTTGCGGGTGACACCGGTCACCACCCCCCACACCAAAAGCTCCATCTCGCCGCCGACCACCAGGGGGGTATAGGCCGGGTTTTCTGGCCGCAGCTCCAAAAGGCCCCTGCGGCGGTACAGGCGCTTGACCGTGAGCTCGTTGTTCACCACGGCGATGACAATGGCGCCGTGGACCGGCTCCCTGGCCCGGTCCACCACCAGGATATCCCCGGGGAAAATCCCCGCCCCCACCATGCTGTCGCCGGTGACCCGGACAAAGAACGTCGCCGCTGGGCGCTCGATGAGATACTCATTGAGATCCAGCTGGCCCTCGACGTAGTCGTCGGCCGGGGAGGGGAAGCCCGCCGGCACCGTGCTGGCAAACAGCGGCCGGGGGCAAAAGGTGGGGTGAACGGCTGGGGTTAGCCACGCCAACACGGGGCACCTCCCTGGGATAGCTGTCCATAAATTCAGCGTCAGCCTAGCCCAAGGGGGCGCGCGGTGGCAAATGGATTCGTCGACACTGATGGAAAACCCGGGGTGGGATGGCATGGCCCATGGGTTGGCGTCGACGCCACAGGCGGGGGGAAGATGAGGCAATCCTCCATGGAGGACGTCGCTCCAACTTCGGACCCCGGACCTGACCCCCAGCTGGCGGCTCGGGTTGGTGGGGGCAAGCCCTCGACTCTTGAGCCTGGGCGCGCCCTTCACAGACCCCCACCCCCGGCCCCGCTCCCACGGCACAGCGCCCGAGAGGGGTGACTTGGATTGGGTGGGTTCACGGCGCCGGGGTTGAATTAGTTGCTGTTGACAACTATATTAGTTGCGGATATCCACTAAATGGGTATCGACGCCGTTTCCCCGTTGCCTCACCAAGGCCACCGCGCCAGGAGCCCTGCCCATGGCCGTTTCTTCTTCCAGATCCTCCCCTGGGGTGATCCTGTTGATCATCGACCCCCAAAACGACTTTAGCGACGACGAGGGGGCCGCATTGCGGATACCGGGGGCCAATGACGACGCCCAACGTCTAGGGGCCCTCATCGACCGCCTCGCAGGGCGCATCGAGGGGATTTTCGTCACCCTGGACACCCACCAGCGCCTGGACATCGCCCACCCCTTGTTTTGGCTCGACAGCGCCGGCCACCCCCCGGCGCCCCTCACGGTCATCACCGAACAAGACCTCGCCTCGGGGCGCTGGCGGCCCTTTGACCCCGACCTCTACCCCCGGGCCCTGGCCTACGTCCAGGCCCTGGAGGCCCACCGCCGCTACCAGCTGCGCATCTGGCCCCCCCACTGCCTGGTGGGCTCCTGGGGCCATGGGCTGATGCCGGCCATCGAAGGGGCTTTGGGGCGTTGGGAAGTGGCCCAGCGGGCCCGGGTGCAGTTTCTCCCCAAGGGCCACAACCCCTTCACCGAGCACTACAGCGCCATCCAAGCCGACGTCCCCGATGCCAACGACCCCACCACCCAGCCCAACCAGGCCCTCCTCAAGCCCCTGACCCAAGCCCGGCAGGTGCTGCTGTCCGGCCAAGCCGCCTCCCACTGCGTCGCCAACACCGGGCGGGATTTGGCCACCCAGTTGGGGGCGGACTTCATGGCCAAGGTGGTGTTGCTCCAAGACACCACCTCGTCGGTGCCGGGCTTTGAAGCCGTGACCGCCGAGTTCGTGGCCGATATGCAACAGATGGGGATGAAGTTGGCCCGGGCGGCGGACTTCGATCCCGACGATCTCTAGCTCTGGAGGACGCGCCGTGATCGACCAGTTTGAAACCTCGGGGTGGGTCTATTCGGCCATCCAACCCACCCGCGTCACCCACCGCCAGCCCATCTTGCTCACCCTGGCCGTGGATACCAGCTACAGTATGAGCCGGCGCCTCCATGTCTGTCGCGCCGCGGTGGAGGCGCTAATCCGCGGCATCGCCGAAGGTGGCGAGGGCCATCAAGTGCTGCTGCGGGTATTGACCTTTGCCGATAGCGCCCAGGAATACCAGGGTTTTCTGCCCATCACCCACCTCCTGGAGCGGGACTACACCTTTCACCCCGGGGGAGGGACGGCCTTGATCGACGTGACGGTGAACGCCCTCAAAGCCACCGCCGACTACGGGTCGCGGCTGGGGGGAACTGGGCGGCGGGTCGCTGCGGCTCTGCTGGTGGTCACCGACGGCGAGGACACCACCTCAAAGCGCCGGGACCCCACCACCATCGCCCGGGTTCTGGCCCAGGCCCGGGCCAAAGAGACCCTGTCTCGCCTGGAGACCTGGTTGGTGGGCATCGGCACCAACAATCCCCACTTGGCCATTGGCCTAGAGCGCTTCGCCGCCGAGGGGGACTTCGATGAATTCCTCTACGGCGAGGCCCTGACCGTGGGGAATATCGCCCAGCTGGCCCATCGTCTCCTGGAACGGGTGCGCCCACCCCTGGATGTCGCCCTGGGCGATGCCTGAGGGAGCGCTGACCCCGTGACCCCCACCCACACCCAGCGGGTGTTCCTCAACGTCGATGTGGTGATCTTCACCGTGGTGGACGAGGCGCTAAAAGTGTTGTTGGTAAAGCGGGAAACCCCCCCAGAAGAGGGACGCTGGGCCCTCCCCGGGGGGGCCGTGGATCCCGATGTGGACCGGGATCTGGACCGTTGTGCCCTGCGCACCCTGCACCGGCGGGTGGGGTGTGGGGCGCCCTATCTAGAGCAATTGCGCACCTACGGCGATGGAGAGCGGGACGCCCGCCCCCTCACCCCCGATGGTCGACTGCGGTCGTGGACGGCGACGGTGGTGTATTTCGCCCTGGTGAGTCCCGACAAACTGGCGCTACCGGAAAGCCAAGGGGTGCGCTGGGGGACGATCCACGGCGAAGGGGTGGCAGACCCTTTGGCCTTCGACCACGGGGTGATCCTCCGCGACGCCATCCGGCGGTTGCGGGCCAAGCTCACCTACACCGCCATCGCCGTCTACTTGCTCCCCGAGCGCTTTACCCTGCCGGCTCTCCAGCGCACCTACGAGGTGCTCCTCCAGGAAAAACTCGACAAGAGCAGCTTTCGCAAGCAAATCGTCACCAGCGGTTTGGTGGTGGAGACCGGGGCCTACCAGGCGGTGCGGGCCGGGCGACCTCCCAAGTTGTACCGCTTCAACGACCGCGGAGCGCCGCTGTTCTACCCCCGCAGCCCCACGGGGCGACCTTGATCAACCGCCGGCTCCAGGAGCGATCACCATGGCCATTCCGCCACCTTCTTCCGTCCCCCGCGCCCCAGGGCGGCGGGGATGGGCGTTGATTCTCCCCGCCCTCGTCCCCCTGGGCGCTCTGGTGGGCCAGGGTCTGGGCAGTGTCTTCGAGCTCGTGCTCCAATGTATCCGCCTCTGGCGCCAAGCCGCCCACGAGCGCCGCCAGGGGCGCCGCCACCGGGAGCTGCTGGCCCGCCTGGGGCGCATTGAGGCTCAGCTAGGGGCAGCCCCCCCGCCCGCCGAGCCGGAGGGCGAAGGGATGGAGCCACCCCGAGATAACCCGGCGTTCAACGGGATTAAACAGCCCGGGGACAGCGAGGCGTTGCGGCGGTTGCCCCTGCCGGACTACGCCCGGGAGCGGCGGCCGCCGCGGATTTGATACTGGCATGGCGCTGGCAATAGGTGCGATGAGTTCTCAAACTGGCGCTGGCGGACTCATCGCCAGCCAACGGTAAATTCTGTTTGACCAGCGGAGTAAAGGGCAGCCACCCCATGAATGCCTCTTCCATCTGTCCCTGGCTCGTCCTCGCGGCCCTCGGCTGGTACCTGGGCTCGAGCCCAAACCCCGCCGCCGCCCAGACCTACTACCCGGTGGGGACCAGTGCCACGGATGCTTTATTGCAGGTGGCTGTCGAGGTCGACCCCCTGGCTCAAGTCCGCCAACAGTTCCCCCTGGCTCTGACCGTGACTGTCACCAATATCACCGCCGAAGGGGCGGGCAACGGCCGGGAGGAAATCGTCGAGGGTATCGACTTCGCCTTGCCCCTGCCGCCGGCGGAGTGGTACTACCTCTCCGAGCTGGCCACCGATCGCGGCGAGGTGAACCTGGCCGAGGAGCCCATGGATTTGTGTGTGCCCGCCCGCCTGGGGGTGATCAGCGGCTTTGCCGTGGACTCCGACCAGCTGGACCAGCCCTTGCAACAGCAACTGGACGCCGTCATCGGCCGCATGGACCCGGCCCGCCGTTACCAACTGGCCGGCCACACCGACCCCCGGGGTCGCCCCGCCTACAACCAAGCCCTGTCCCTGCGCCGGGCGCTGACCGTCGAGGGCATCCTCATCGAGGAGGGGTTCCCCGACGCCCAGCTGGAGGCGGTGGGCTTTGGGGAGCGCCAGCTCCTGGAGCAGCGGGGCGACGACGACTTTGCCGGGGCCCGCCAGGTGGGGGTCTATCCGGTGCTCCAGCCCGTGCTGCGCCTCAGTCTCGCCGAGCTCAAACCCCGAGAAACCGCCACCGTCCGCCTCACCCTGACGCCCGCGGCCTGGATCGACCCGGTGCGGGGTCGGAGCCTGGTGGGGGACAACCCCTGCTACGGCCAGCGGCTGGACTTCCAAGCCACCCGCCCCCCCCTGCCGGAACTGACCCTCGCCGCCGAATTGCGCCGGGAGAGCCCGGGGGGGGACAGCCCTTGGGGGGAGGCGGTGGATTTGTCCCGCTGCGACGTGGCCCAGCTGCGCCTGGGCCTGGCCAACGCCGGTCCCCGCTCGGCCCAGGAGGCGGTGATCTTCGATACCTGGCCGGACAACATGGGGTTGGTGGGGGATTTCCCCCCCAGCGCCCAGTTCAATCCCCCCCGCCGGCTGCGCTTTCGCCCCGCGCCCCTGGCGGTGGGGGAGCGCTTTGAGGCCAGCTACCGCCTCCAGGTGCGGGACCACCAAGGGGCCACCGACCTCACCCGCACCACCCGCTTTGAGGGGGCCGCCGTCACCCCCGTGGCCGAGGTGGTCAACCGCGTGCGCTGGTTCGACCCCCAGCTCACCTTGACGGTGGACGGCACCCCCTCGGCCTACCCCAGCGAAACCCTGCGCTACACCATCGCCGTGGCCAACCCCGGCAGCTGGCCCATCCACGACCTGGTGGTGGAGGCCCAGTTGCCCACCGGGGTCGGCGTGCCCGAAACCCCCGGTGGCGAGGTGGACGGGGGGGAGGTTCGCTGGCAATTGGGGCGTCTGGACCCCGCTGCCCAGCGGGATTTGACCCTGGCGTTGCCCGTGGCCACCAACCGCGCCGTGGATGCCCTGGAGGCCCGGTTTCGCGCCTTTGACCGGGCCTACGGCGGGGGGGAGGACAACCCCTGTGTGTCCGACGCCGTCCGCCACACCGCCCGGGTCCGGGCCCTGGCGCCGCCGGAGTTCACCATCCGCAGCCGGGACGATGGTTTGGCCCTGGGCAACACCAACGAGTACCTGGTGACTTTGAGAAATCCCAACGGCCTGGCCCTGCCCGTGACCCTCAAGGCCCAGATCGACCCCGCCATCATCCAGCCGGCGGCGCCCCAGGTCACCGCCGCCCTCACCGCCGCCGACGGCACCCGTCGGCCCTATCCCCTGGCCCTGAACCTCGACGACAGCGGCCAACTGGCCCTCATCGACCCCGCCGAGCCCTTGACCCTGGGGCCCAATCAGGGGCTGGAGGTGCGGCTGCCCCTGCGCATTGTGAGCCTCGGCGACGACGCCCTAGTGGCCCTGGCGGCCAACCTGACCAGCGCCTTCAACATCACCTCCCTGCGCTTTCACGTCAGCGCCCTGGAGGGGTTGGTGGTGGCCGAGCGGACGGTGGATACCATCATCTATCGCTAGGCCCCCCTCAGTCCCCCGCCGGGAGCTGCCACTTGGCCGCCAGGCGCCGCACCAGGCTCTCCTCGAGGCCCTGGGGTTGGTTAAACGTGGTCATGAGCCCGGCGATGGAGTCGGCCAGGGGGTGGTCGTCGGCGGTGACCACCCCGTAGCGCTGGAGGTTGAGGACCGGGGGCAACACCGTCACCCGGGGGGTGTCGACGGGGGCGTTGAGGGCCTCGGCCCGCTGGCGCAACAAGGCGCCATTGTGGACCACGGCGTCCACCTCGGCGGCCAATAAAGCGTCGATGGCCGCGTCGAGGTCATCCAGGGGACGGATGTCGGTGGCGGGGTACCGGCGGCGCAGGTAGTCGGCGGCTTGGGGGTTGCTGGCCACCACGGCCACGGGGCGTCCGTCGATCTCCTCGACGTCTTGGATCACGTCGTTGACGGACTCCAGGGTGAAGGCGGCGCTCAACACCCCGATCAAACCGCTCAGCAACACCAGCCCCGACAAATGCCAGATAAAATCGAAGGTCCGGGCCAAACCGGCGCTGGCCCGAGAGCCCTCCCACTCCAAGAGAATGCTGATGTTCCACCAGCCGGCCTCGTAGACCCCCTTGAAATAGTTGCCCGGGAACAGGCGCTTGGCCTTGGGCTGGAGGCGGTCGAGGATCCAGCGCAGGTGGGCGGCCCCCACCAGGATCATCAGGGGCGTCCACAGCACCTGGGGGGAGATCTCCCGCAAAAGTCCCCGGATGGACTGGAGCACCACCTGCCAGATGGGCTGTTGGGTGCGCACCATGACCTGGAGGCCGATTTTGACCGTGGCGGTGGGAAAGTTCACCAAGCCCACGTCCACTTCCCCGGCCTTGACGGCCTTGAGGACCCCCACGGTGCTATCCAGGTAGCGCCACTGGGTGTTGAGATCCAACGCCTCGGCCGTGGCTTGCCAGAGGTCGATATTAAATCCCCGAGGGTCGCGCTCAGCGGGGGCCACCTCCGCGTCGAACAGGCTGTAGGGCGGGCTCGACGTCAGGGCGACGGTCACCGGCTGGGTGGTCTGTTGACCGTGGGCGACGGCCGCCACCCAGAGAAGCCCAAGAGGTAGGAGCCAACACTTGTTGGCAGTGCTGTTGACAATTAATCGAGGGATTTTGGTCGACCACGCTGCAGGTAACACTTTGAATGTAAATGTGATGATGTCGTAGGTGTGGTTTTGAGTTGCATTGAAAAATAGTGAATGCGAAGTGTTTTTTCCAGGGCGATAATCGTGATCTGACAGAAGGTGTTCCATCGCAGGTGAATCCTGATGTCCTCAGATCAACGATAAATCATAAACATCGTGCGGTGCTCGCTGTGAATAGCCTTGGTTGAAGCGTCACAATGAGAAACAATAGGACAGGCGTCACTAGCGCTTGGCGGGCTCCTTGAGTCTTTTAAAATGTTGATCATCGATCTGTTCTCAAAATGACACAAAGCGGCCTAGACCGGGAATGCCTGATATGCAGTGAGCTTACGCCAACTCGGTGTAAGCTCACCACCTTGTCAATATGAAACCAGCGGTGCGCCGAAATCGGGAGCGCGGTCACGAGGTCTCGCTTGCTACCCCTTCACCAACGGCGTTCCAGACCCCCCGCCCCGCCATGCGACGGGCGTACTCTGCGAAATCGGTCGGCTCCCGGCCCAGGGCGCGCTGGACGCCATCGCAGACGTGGGCATTGCGACCATCGAGAACCGTTTCGAACAGGTAATTCAACAGCCAGGCGATGTCGGCCGGTGCGCCCGATGCGGCGATGCCTTGGACGAACGCCTCCTTGGAGATCTGCAGACACTGTACCTCGCGACCAGTGGCTCGAGATATCTCCTGGGCTGCCTCGGCAAAGGTCAGCAGGCGGGGGCCGGTGACTTCGTAGACCTCGTAGGCATGCCCCGGCTCCGTCAGCGCTGCCACCGCAACATCTGCGATGTCATCTACGTCGATAAATGGTTCGGGGATATTGGCGACGGGCAGGGTGATGGCGCCGTCCAGTACCATGGCGAGGAATTCCCCCTCCGAGAAGTTTTGCATGAACCAGCTGGCGCGAACCACCGTCCACTGGAGGCCGGATTGTTGGATAATCCTTTCACAGGCCTGGGCCTCCTCTTCACCCCGCCCCGACAACAACAATAGGCGCTCGACGCCGCTGGCTACGGCTTTGTCGACGAACCGGCGAATGGCGTCGGTGGCGCCGGGAATCGCCAAGTCCGGGGCGTAGGTGATGTAGACCGCCGTCACTCCCACGAGGCTCGCGTCCCAGGTGCGCGGATCGTTCCAGTCGAACGAAGGACTCGTAGTGCGGGAGGCAACGCGGGTCCCAACCCCCCGCGCTCGCAGTCGCTCCGCTACTCGGCGCCCGGTTTTGCCAGTGCCGCCGAGTACGAGGGTGACGCCCTCGTGAGGGCCTTGCCCAAGGTATGTTGCGTTCATGGCCATCTCCTGTTTGCCTCTGCTCTGCTATGGTCAAACCAACTGGTTTCAACGCCGACTAGGCTAAGGGAGGGAATGGTGATGCACCATTCGCGGGACCATCAGATTCATACGCATTCGTCTAAGATCGGCCAATGGATAACCTGGGTGGATTGTTAGACGCCCCCCGCGCCCGGGGCGCCTTTGCCCTGCGGGCGGTGATGACGTCGCCTTGGTCGTTGAGAATCCTCGCCCAGTCGCCCTTGACCTTGATCGCCGGGGTCGCCGGCGAGTTGTGGATCGTTCCCGGCCAGGGCGAGCCGGTCCGTGTCGGCCCGGGGGATATCGCCGTCACCCGGGCACCCGATCCCTACACCGTGGCCGATTCACAGGCGACACCCCCCCAGGTGATCGTCCACCCCGGCCAGCGCTGTTGCGATCTGGAGGGCAATTCCCTGCTGGAGTCCATGACCCACGGTGTTCGAACCTGGGGCAACGACCCCCAGGGCACCACGGTTTTTCTCGTCGGCGCCTACGAGCACCTGAGCGATATCAGCGACCGCCTGTTGCGCGCCTTGCCGCCGGTGCTGTCCCTGTCCCACGCCGATTGGGAGTCCCCCTTGGTGCCATTGCTCCGGGACGAGGTCATCAAGGACGAGCCGGGCCAGGCTTCGGTGCTGGATCGGTTGCTCGATCTGTTGCTCACGGCCGCCCTCAAGGCTTGGTTCGCCCGCCACGACGCCTGTAGACCGGAGTGGTGGCGCTCCCAAGGCGACCGGGTGGTTGAACGAGCCCTGCGCGCCATGCACGACAACCCGGCTCATCCGTGGACCCTGGACAAACTGGCGGCCGCGGCGGGAGCGTCCCGGGCATCCTTGGCGCGGCGGTTCCACAACCTCGTTGGCGAGCCCCCCATGACGTTTTTAAAAAACTGGCGCATGGCCATGGCCGCCGATCTGCTTTGCCAGCCCGACGAAACCGTGGGCACCGTCGCCGAGAAGATCGGCTACGGGACCCCTTTTGCCTTTAGCGCCGCCTTTAAGCGAGTCCGGGGACTCAGCCCCCAGGAACACCGGGTGCGGGCGCTGTCAGCTCGCTGAGCCCCATGAAGCGCACTGTGCTGGCCTGGGGTTTGCTAGTTCTTCCAGGGAAGGTTGATCCCCCGGGGTTGAAGTTCCCCCAGGGTGAATCCCACAAAGAGGTTTAGGCCCTGTTTGTGCCCCAATCTATGCACACATTTGGTGCGGGCGGCCTCCGGGGTGCACTTGTTTTAGTCGTTCCGCGTCTCGAATCGAATCTGTCCATGACCCGACACTCGCCTAGACCCCTCATGGAGGGGACAAACCTCGCCGCCTTGACCGCCAACGATGCCGTGGCGGTCCAGGGCGCCGTCAAGCGCTACGGCAGCGGCGGCGACGGGGTGTTGGCCCTGGACAGGGTGGATTTGACCCTCGCCCACAACGAGTTTTTTACCCTCCTAGGGCCCTCGGGGTGCGGCAAGACCACGTTGTTGCGCAGCATTGCCGGCTTTGAGCCCCTCAGCGCCGGTCGCATCCTCCTCGACGGTCGGGAGGTGGACGCCCTGCCCCCCGAGGGGCGCCCGGTGAACACGGTGTTCCAGCACTACGCCCTGTTTCCCCACCTGACGGTGGCGGACAACGTCGCCTTTGGCCTCAAGCGCCTCAAGCGTCCCCGCCGGGAGGTCCAAGACACCGTGGCGCGGATGTTGGCCCTGGTGCACCTGGAGGACACGGCCAAGCGCCGGCCCCACGAGCTGTCGGGGGGGCAACAGCAGCGGGTGGCCCTGGCCCGGGCGTTGGCCACCCAACCCAAGGTGTTGCTGTTGGACGAACCCCTGTCGGCCTTGGACCTCAAGCTGCGCCAGCGCATGCGCCTGGAACTCAAGCAGCTCCAGGAGGAGACGGGGATCACTTTTATCTTTGTCACCCACGACCAAGAAGAGGCCCTGACCATGGCCGACCGGGTGGCGGTGATGGACCGCGGCCGGGTGCAGCAGCTCGGCACCCCCCAGGCCATCTACGAGCGCCCCGCCAACCGCTTTGTGGCGGATTTCATCGGCGAGACCAACCTGTTGGCCGTGACCGTCGACGCCCTGGAGCAGGGCCTGGCCCGCTGCCGCTTCGGTCCCCACGCCCTGATGGCCTCTCCGGGGGCGGGGGATTGCCCGGTGGGACAAACGGCTTGGGTGTCCCTGCGCCCCGAGCAATTGCAGTTGTCGCCCCCGGTGGATGCTCCCAATCGCCTGGTGGGCACCCTGGAGCGGATGGTTTACTTGGGCACCGACCACCAGTTGCAGCTGCGCATCGACGGCCAGCCCCAGCCACTGCTGGTGAGGCTACCCGCCGCCCACAGGGCCACCTTGAACCTCGGCATTGGCGAGCCCTTGAGCGTGGCCTTCGACCCCGCAGCGGCTCGGCTGCTGGGGGATTGAGTCCGCCGTGAGTGCCGCTGCCCCTGGGCCTTTGACCCGGTCTAGAGAATCGACCCACCGCTGGCTGCTCCTGGCCCCGGCCATGGGTCTCATCGGGGTGTTTTTGCTGTGCCCGTTGGCCATCGTGGTGCTGTATTCATTTCTCACCCCCGCCACCTACGGGGGGGTGGAGTGGATCTTTAGCGTCGAATCTTATGTGCAGTTTCTCTTCGAGCGGGATTTGTTCGACGATTCTCTGGTGTTCTCCAGCGCCTACTTGGAGATCTACGCCCGCTCCTTGGTACAAGCGTTGGTGGCAACGGCGGTGTGTCTGGCGGTGGGCTTTCCCATGGCCTATTTCATCGCCACCCGCCCCCCCAACCAGCGCACGGTGTGGCTGTTGCTGGTCACGGTGCCCTATTGGGTCAACCTGCTGATTCGCACCATCGCCATGCTGTTTGTGATCCGCGACCAGGGGCCCTTGAACCAGGCCCTGGTGGGGTTGGGGATCATTGAAACCCCATTGCGCTTGGCCTATACCCCCTTGGGGGTGGCCATCGGCCTGGTCTACAGCTATTTACCTTTTATGATCCTCCCCATCTACGCCAGCATCGAAAAACTGGACTTTCGCCTGGTGGAGGCGGCCCGGGATCTCTACGCCCACCGCTGGACGGCGTTGGTCACCGTGGTGCTGCCCTTGGTGCGCCCCGGCATCGCCGCGGGGTGTCTGTTGGTGTTTATCCCGAGCTTGGGCTCGTTTATCGCCCCGGATCTGTTGGGGGGGGGCAAGGAGCTGATGATCGGCAACCTCATCGCCCTCCAATTCCAGGGCTCCCGCAATTGGCCCTTTGGCGCGGCGGCGGCGGTGATCCTCATGACCGTGGTGTTGGGGGCGCTGTTGCTCTACGCCCTCCAGCAGCGCTCCAACCGGTAGGGGTATTGCGCCTTGTTGGGGTCTCGCCGCGATTTGCGCCACTATCCGGGTTTTGGTCTGGCCACGGGTTTGGGGCTTTTATTCCTCTACGGACCCATTGTGGTCATCGCCGTCTACTCTTTTAACGAGATCCGCTCCATCACCGTGTGGGGGGGCTTTAGCCTGGATTGGTACCGCCAGGCCCTGGCCAACGAGGCCATCCAGCGGGCGACGATCAACTCGTTGCTCATCGCCACGGGCGCGGCGACGGTGGCCACCGCCGTGGCCACCCTGGCGGCCTTGGCCCTCAAGGGCCTGCGGGGCAAAAGTTATGGGGCGACCTTTGCCCTCCTCAACTTGCCCTTGACGGTGCCGGAGATCGTCACCGCCGTGGCCTCCCTGCTGTTTTTTCTGCTGGTGGGCATTCCCCTGGGGTTGGGGACGGTGTTTATCGCCCACGCGGTGTTTTGCATCCCCTTTGCCTTTTTGCCCATCAGCGCCCGGCTGGCGGGGTTGGACCATCGGCTCACCGAGGCCGCCCGGGACCTCTACGCCACCCCGGGCCAGGCCTTTCGCCAGGTCACCTTGCCGTTGCTCATGCCGGGGATCGTCGCCGGCTACATGCTGGCGTTTATCATCTCCCTGGACGATTTCATCATCACCAACCTGGTGGCGGGGCCCGGGGCCACCACCTTGCCGGTGGCCATCTACGGCATGGCCCGGGTGGGTTTTACCCCGGAGATCAACGCCATTTCCACCCTGTTGCTGGGGGTGTCGGTGGCGATGGTGACATTGTCTTACTTTGTCGGCCGGCGCCCCGGAGGCCGGCGCTCGGCGCCTTGAGCATTCCGGAGGAGAACCTCGTGAGTCATCGCCGTCTACGGCCGTTTAACACCAAACACACCTACCCCGAGCAGCGGTTGGACAACGACCTGTGCCAGGCGGTGGTGGCCCGGGGCACGGTGATCTTCCTCCGCGGCCAGGTGCCCCAGGACTTGGACAGTGGCGCCAGCATCGACAGCCATGATCCCATCACCCAAACCCACCGGGTGATGGCCAATATCCGCCAGCTGATCCACGAGGCCGGGGGGGAGATGGCTCACCTGGTGAAGCTTGTGGTGTACCTCACCGATATCCGCCACCGGGAACCGGTGTACCGCACCCTGGGAGAATACATCCGCGGCATCCACCCGGTGTGCACGGGGTTGGTGGTGGTGGCCCTGGCCCGCCCCGAGTGGTTGGTGGAGATCGACGCCACGGCGGTGATTCCCGATGACTCAACCGCCGCCGAGGAAACCCCATGACCTTTTCCGTCGTCGCCCGCTGTGAAACTTCGCAGATGTTGGGCATGGCCGTGTCGTCTTCGTCCCCCGCCGTCGCCGCCCGCTGCGTCCACGCCCGGGCCCAGGTGGGGGTGGTGGCGAGCCAGAACATGACCGACCCCGCCCTGGGCCAGCGGGGGTTGGCCCTGCTGGCCGGGGGTGCCAACGCCCCGGAGACCGTCGCGATTTTGCGCCGCACCGGCGTCCAGCTGGACTACCGGCAACTGGCGGTGGTGGACGGCAGCGGTCTGACGGCGGTTTTCACCGGCGCCAAGGCCTTTCCCACCGCCGCCGCGGCCCAGGGGGTCGGCGTGGCCTGCGCCGGCAACTTGCTGGCCAACGCCGAGGTGCCCCGCGCCATGGTGGCGGCCTTCGAGGCGGCCAGCGGGTCCCTGGGGGATCGCTTGCTGGGGGCCCTGGCGGCCGGCCTCGCCGCCGGGGGCGAGACCCGGCCGGTGCGCTCGGCGGGCCTCACCTTGGTGCGCGAGGTCCCCTGGCCCGTGGCGGAGCTGCGGGTCGACTGGAGCGACGACCCCATCGACCATTTGGCCGAGCTGTGGACCCTCTACCAGCCCCAGCTCGACGACTACGTCCAGCGGGCCCTCGACCCCGCCGCCGTGGCCTCCCGGGGTTAGCCCGGGGGGCGGGTCCGGCGTCTTTCTCTTCCACCCCACCTCGCCGTTTTTTTGAGGACTACTCGTCATGTTGCCATCGTCTGTGAGGTTTTTGATCCCGTCGTTGATCCTGTGGTCGATCCTGACCCTTGCCGGAGGGGTTTTGGGCGCCCCGGCGGCCCGGGCTGCCGGGGAGTTGGTGATCTACAACTGGTTTGACTACATGCCCCAAGCACTCCTGGACAAGTTCGCCGAGACCTACGACGTCGACGTCACCATGGACACCTATGACTCCAACGAGACCCTGTTGGCCCGCCTCAAGGCCGGGGTCACGGGCTACGACATCGCCGTCCCCGGGGACTACATGGTGAAGATTTTGATCGACGAGGGGATGTTGGAGCCCATCCAGCCCCACCAGATGGAGAACTTTGAGCACCTAGACCCCCGCTGGGTGGACGTCTATTGGGACCCGGGCCGGGAGTACTCCATCCCCTACCAGTGGGGCACCACGGCGTTTATGGTGGACACCAGCGTCTACGACGGCGACATCAACACCCTCAAAATGGTGTTTGAGCCCCCGGCCCCCCTCCAGGGCAAAATCAACATGCTCAAGGACGTCAACGACGTGTTGAACATGGGGCTGCGCTATTTGGGCCACCCCCGCTGTAACGACAACCCCGAAGACCTCAAGGCCCTCTACGCCCTGCTCCAAGACGCCAAGGAAGACTGGCTGAGCATCAACTCCGACAGCGCCAAGGAAGTCCTGGTGGCGGGGGACGCCGCCGTGGGGATGATCTGGAGCGGCTACGGCATGCGGGCGCGGTTGGAGCGAGAGTCCCTGCGCTACGCCTACCCCCAGGAGGGCTTCACCGGCTGGATGGACAACATCGTGGTCCTCAAGGGGGCGCCCAACCTGGAAAACGCCAAGTTGTTCGTCAACTTTATGATGGCGCCGGAAAACGCCGCCGCCCTGAGCAACTTCGCCCGCTACGGCAGCGGCCTGCGGCTGGCGAGCATCGAGCCCCACCTCGACCCCGAACTCCTGGCGGCCCCGGAATTCAACCCCCCGGAGGGCGCCCCGGCGCCGGAGTTTGTCCCGCCCTGCTCCCAGGAGGTGATCCGCCTCTACGACCGCATTTGGACCAACTTGCTCAAGTGAGGGGGAAGAGCGCGCCATGAACACCGCTTCTGTCGATCCCAAGGCCCTGGTGGAGGCCCTGTCACCCCCGGCTCACCCCCTAGATCCCCTGACCCCCGCCGAGTTGACGGCGGCGGTGGCGCTGCTCCAGCACACCGATCGACTCCAGCGCCCCTGCTACATCACCCTGAGTCCCGCCGAGCCCGACCCCCGGATCCTGGACGCCTGGGAGGGTCGGGAGAATTTGCCCCGGCGGGTGGAAGCCGTGGTGTTGGACAAGGGGCGCGGCTGTACCGTGGAGGCGTTGGTGTGTCTGACCGCGGGCGACGTGGTGGCCTGGCGCGAGCGCAGCGACGTCCAGCCGGCCATCGCCATCGACGAGTTTGGCCTGTGTGAAGCCATCGCCAAGGCCGACCCCGTGGTCCAGGCCGCCCTGGCCCGGCGGGGGATCACCGACCCCGAGCTGTTGATGGTGGACCCCTGGTCGGCGGGGCACTACGGCGATCCCCTGGAATCCCAGCACCGCCTGTCCCGGGCCCTGGTGTGGGTGCGGTCCAAGGCCCACGACAACGGCTACGCCCATCCGGTGGAGGGGCTGCGGGTCCTGGTGGATCTCATGGCCGAGCGGGTGGTGGCGGTGGAGGACGACGGCGACACCCCCGTGCCCATCCCCCCACAAGACAGCAACTACGCCGCCCGCTTTGTGGAGCCAAGACCGGGTCCCAAGCCCTTGGAGATCACCCAGCCCGAGGGGCCGAGCTTTGAGGTGGACGGCCACCACGTGAGCTGGATGAACTGGTCGTTGCGGATTGGCTTTACCCCCCGGGAGGGGTTGGTGCTCCACCGCATCGGCTACGTGGACCGGGGCCGCTGGCGCTCCATCGTCCAGCGGGCCTCGTTGAGCGAGATGGTGGTCCCCTACGGCGACACCGCCCCCAACCAGATCCGCAAAAACGCCTTTGACGTGGGGGAGTACGGCATCGGCTGCGCCGCCAACTCCCTCACCCTGGGGTGCGATTGCCTGGGGCTGATCCGCTATTTTGACGCCCACATGATCAACACCCGGGGCGAGGTGGAGACCATCAAAAACGCCGTGTGTATGCACGAAGAGGACTACGGTATCCTCTGGAAGCACACCGACTGGCGCACCGGCGAAGTGGAGGTACGCCGCTCCCGGCGACTGGTGATTTCCTCCATCGCCACGGTGGGCAACTACGAGTACGGGTTTTTCTGGTATTTCTATTTAGACGGCACCATCCAGTTCGAGATCAAGCTCACGGGGATCGTCACCACCGGCGCCCTGGCTCTCGGGCAAGACACCCCCTATGGCCAGCGCTTGGCCCCGGGACTCTACGCCCCCATCCACCAGCACATCTTCAACGTCCGGCTGGACATGGCGGTGGATGGACCCCACAACACGGTCTACCAGGTGGACAGCGTCACCGAGCCCTTGGGGGAGCACAACCCCTACGCCAACGCCTTCCGGGCCCAGGCGATGCCCATTGTCAGCGAGGCCGACAGCGGCCGGGATATGTGTTTGGAGACGGCGCGTTACTGGAAGGTGTGCAACCCCAACGTCACCAACGCCCTGGGGGAAGCGGTGGGCTACAAGCTGATCCCCGGGGAAAATGCCTTTGCCCTGAGCCATCCCCAGTCCAGCGTTCGGCGGCGGGCGGGGTTTATCGACCATCACCTATGGGTCACCGCCACCGACCCCGGGGAGCGCTACGCCGCCGGGGACTATCCCAACCAGCGCCCCCCCGAGGTGGTGGACGGTCTGCCCCGCTATGTTCAAGCCAAGCGCCCCCTGGAAAACACCCCCGTCACCCTGTGGTACAACCTCAACAGCCACCACGTGGCCCGGCCCGAGGACTGGCCGGTGATGCCCTGTGGCTACATTGGCTTTCACTTAAAGCCCGTGGGATTTTTCGACCGCAATCCGGCCATCGATCTGCCGCCGTCGCGCTCCTGCGGCAGTCAGCTGGCGGGGTGTGGGGGTGGCTAAGCCCCGGGCCCGGGCCTTGGGGCTGCCCCTAGAGGGGGACCCGGGCCCGTGGAATGCCATCACCGATGTCCCGGGCATCGCCGTGGGCTACACCACCCTCATCCGCGGCGAGGGGCCGTTGGTGGTGGGCCAGGGGCCGGTGCGCACGGGGGTGACGGCCATCGTGCCCCACGCCGATCGCCCGGAGCCGACGCCCACATGGGCCGGGTTCCACGCCCTCAACGGCAACGGCGAGATGACCGGTACCCACTGGATTGCCGATGCGGGGTATTGTTGGGGGCCGGTGTGCATCACCAACACCCACAGCGTGGGTATGGTCCACCACGGTGCGGTGGGTTGGATGGTGGCGCGCCACGCCGAGTTGTTTGCCCAGGGGCACCTTTGGGCCATGCCGGTGGTGGCCGAGACCTACGATGGGATACTCAACGACATCAACGGTCGCCACATCACCGAGGCCCACGTACGTCAGGCCCTAGATAGCGCTCGGTCGGGGCCCGTGGCCGAGGGCAACGTCGGTGGGGGCACGGGGATGGTGTGTTACGACTTCAAGGGGGGGACGGGCGCCTCGTCGCGGCGGATCGCCATCGCCGGCCAGGGCTACACCGTCGGGGTATTGGTCCAGGCCAACCACGGGATGCGGGAGTGGCTGACGGTGTGCGGGGTGCCCGTGGGACGTCAGTGGCCGCCAGATGATGTGATCCCAGATGGTGTGATCAAAGACCGGGAACAGGGCTCCATCGTCGTCGTCATCGCCACCGATGTGCCGTTGCTGCCCCACCAGCTCCAGCGGGTGGCCAGACGGGCCACCATCGGCGTGGGGCGGGGGGGGACCCCGGGGGGCAACTGTTCGGGGGATCTGTTTTTGGCCTTGAGCGTCGCCAATCCCCTGTCCCTCGACGCGCTGAGTCGGGGCCGCTACGGCCTCACCGCCACGGGGGACGACGACTGTGACGTCGTCTATTTGGCCACGGTCCAGGCCACGGAAGAGGCGGTGCTCAACGCCCTGCTGGCGGCTGAGGACATGACCAGCCTCAAGCCCGCTGGCCAAATTGTCAAAGCCGTGGATCCGAAGCGGTTGTCGACGTTGGTGCAGCGGTCTAGGCCGATGCCGTAGGGTTGCCTTTGCGCAGATCTTTTAGGCGCGGTGTGGGTCGAGGTGGTGCGTCGAGGGCCGCGTGGAAAGCCGCCCACTGTTCCGCGGTCAGGGCAAAGATTCGCCGATCGGCCAGTGCTTCATCGGCTGCTTTGAGGGCACTGCTGAGGATGAATTCGCTCACTGTACTCGCCGTTGAGTTAGCGGCGGCCTGCAGCGCTTGCTTAGTTTCCGAGGTGACCCTCAGGTCGATGCGTTCTGTGCGTTTCACAGCAAACATCCTCCAAGCCGTTGTGTTCCTCGGCTTGGGGTGACACGTACACACAATGTCCGTACTTCCTTTGAACTACATTGCCCGCGGGCTAGAAGCGCAAGACGGAATCTGAACATGGCCATAGAGACCATCGATACCCTAGTCGTCGGCGGCGGCCAAGCTGGTTTGGCCATGAGCGAGCACCTGAGTTTGGGGGGTGTGCCCCACTGGGTGGTGGAGCGCCACCGCATCGCCGAGCGCTGGCGCTCCGAGCGCTGGGACTCTTTAGTCGCCAATGGTCCGGCCTGGCACGATCGCTTTCCCAGTATGGCGTTTGCCGATCTCGACCCCGAGGCTTTTGCCCCCAGGGACCGGGTGGTGGACTATTTTGTCCGCTATGCCCAGCGGATTGCGGCGCCCTTGCGCTGCGGGGTGGACGTCGAGGCTGTGCGACGTCACGAGGGCCGGCGCGGCTTTCGGGTTGACACCTCCGAGGGCGCCATCGACGCCTGCAATGTCGTCGCCGCCACGGGTCCCTTCCAGCGTCCGGTGATCCCCGCCCTGGTGCCGCAAACATCGACGCTGTTGCAAATCCATTCCAGCGCCTACCGCAACCCCGAGCAGTTGCCCGAGGGGGCGGTGTTGGTGGTGGGGGCGGGGTCTTCGGGGTCCCAGATCGCCGATGAGCTGTTGCGGGCGGGGCGGCGGGTTTATCTGTCCATTGGACCCCACGGTCGTCCTCCTCGCCGCTACCGCGGCCGCGTCAACGTGTGGTGGTTGGGGGTGTTGGGGAAGTGGGACGCTGCGGCTATAGAGCCAGGTCTAGAGCACGTCACCATCGCCGTGAGCGGTGCCCGGGGCGGTCAGACGGTGGATTTTCGCCTCTTTGCCCAACGGGGAATGACCCTGTTGGGCATGACCCAGGGGTTTCGAGGGGGGGTTATATACTTTGCGCCGGATCTGGCGACCCATTTGGCCCAAGGCGATGCCAATTATCTCTCGCTATTGGACGAAGCCGATGCCTACATTGCCCGCAACGGGCTGGAGCTCCCCGAGGAGCCCGAGGCTCGGATCATCGCCGCCGATCCACCCTGTGTGACCGATCCCATCCTAGAGCTTTCCTTGGCGGGTGCCGGTATCCGTACCATTATTTGGGCCACGGGTTATGCCTTGGATTTCCACTGGCTCCAGGTGGATACCTTCGACGCCGCCGGTCGGCCCAAGCACCAGCGGGGGGTGGGGGCTGAGCCCGGGATCTACTTTCTGGGCTTGCCCTGGTTGTCGCGCCGGGGCTCGTCGTTTATTTGGGGCGTTTGGCACGACGCCAAGTTTTTGGCGGATCACATCGTCAGCCAGCGCCGCTATCTGGCCTACCCTGGGGGGGGTTAAGGTCAGAGGGGAAGGGTACTTATGAGGCCGCAGTCTGATACTGTCAAACTGAAAGTGCGGCGCTTGCGCCGCGAAGCTACGCCTGCAGAAGCTGTGCTTTGGGATTGTCTCCGCGACCGTCGATGTCGAGGCTTCAAATTTCGTCGTCAGGTGCCCGTCGGTCCCTATATCGTCGATTTCCTTTGCCCGGCGGCCAAGCTAGCGGTTGAATTGGATGGCAACCACCACCGGGAACCCGAACAGCGAGTCTACGATCAACTTCGCGATCAATACCTCAATCAGCGTGGCCTCGATGTGGTCCGCATCGCCAACGACGAAGTCATCCACCACCCCCACCGGGCCCTCGCGCGTATCACAGCGCACCTCGAAGCTAACCACGCCAAGAAGCGCGACTGACGCTCCAGACCAAGTCACCCTTCACACCCCCACCGCGCCCTCGCGCGTTACAGTGCCCCTCGAAGCCACCCACCCCAAGAAGCGCGACTGACGCTCCAGACCAAGTCACCCTTCTCCCGCGCCCAGGGCGTGGGAGAAGGGCTGGGGATGAGGGCTCGTATGAAGAGGCCTTGTGTGTTTGAGGGGTGAGTGGCCCTCACCCCCGGCCCCTCTCCCACACCGACGGTGTGGGAGAGGGGTGACTTGGTTATTGGGCGGGCTGGTTTGTGGACGAGGTGGGAGGCGTCGATGGGCTTCGATGAGCCACTCTCCGAGGGAATGGCGCACCCAACAGTGCTCTTCGACGTTATCCTCGCCCAAAGTCACAGCCCACGCTCCAGACCAAGTCACCCTTCTCCCGCGCCTGGGGCGTGGGAGAAGGGCCGGGGATGAGGGCTCTTGAATGCACCTCGTGCTGTTGAGGGCCCTTGGCACGGCAGTCCTTATCATCTAATCTGACTAAGTCCCATGACTTAGCTAATTTAGGGCCCTATTGATGACGGTAGTTAATATTCACGATGCCAAAACCCAGCTTTCCCGTCTTATAGAGCGAGTCTGTGCGGGCGAAGAAGTCATCATTGCCCGTCGCGGCCAGCCTATGGTGCGATTGGTACCGGTTGACCCACCAGTGCCCAAGCGTGAATTTGGTACTCTACGCGGCCAAATTCACATTGACGACCGTTTGTTTGATCCCTTGCCTCCCGATGAGCTCGAGGCTTGGGAGAATTAGAAATGCAACTACTCCTCGATACCCATGCTTTATTGTGGTGGTTTGCCGGTGAGGAAAAACTTCCCGAGGGAATCCGCCAGTACATTGCCAAGGAGACCAATAACATCTATGTGAGTGCGGCGTCAGCATGGGAGATCGCCACCAAAGTCAGGTTGGGCAAGCTACCAGAAGCGGCTACTTTGACCGACCATCTCGAACATTACCTGGCCAGTCAAGGGTTTGACGAATTACCCATACGATTGTCCCACGCCCACCGGGCGGGGTCTTTGCCGGGGCATCATCGAGATCCCTTTGACCGCATGCTCATTGCCCAGGCCCTCCAAGAAGGTCTAACCCTGGTCAGTAAAGAATCACTGTTCGATGACTATGGCGTAGCGCGCATCTGGTGAATTGGGAAAAGGATCAACATAGCCTTTCCCGAGGCCCGCCGAGAAGTTCACTCTCTGAGGATGTCGATGGGCCTCGGGAAAGTGGCACCCCCAACAGCGCACCTCGAAGCCACCCCCGCCAAGAGGTGCGCCTAGCGCCCCAGCCCAAGTCACCCTTCTCCCGCGCCTAGGGCGTGGGAGAAGGGCCGGGGATGAGGGTTCTTGAAGATGCCTCGTACAGTTGAGGGGTGAGTGGCCCTCACCCCCGGCCCCTCTCCCACACCGTCGGTGTGGGAGAGGGGTGACTTGGTTATTGGGCGGGCTGGTTTGTGGACGAGATGGGTGGCGTCGATGGGCTTCGATGAGCCACTCTCCGAGGGAATGGCGCACCCAACAGTGCTCTTCGATGTTATCCTCGCCCAAAGTCACAGCCCACGCCCCAGCCCAAGTCACCCTTCTCCCGCCCCCAGGGCGTGGGAGAAGGGCCGGGGATGAGGGCTCGTATGAAGAGGCCTCGTGTGTTTGAGGGGTGAGTGGCCCTCACCCCCGGCCCCTCTCCCAC
>JBHJHK010000221.1:0-2933 GCA_050330975.1 Candidatus Competibacterales bacterium
ATATCCACCAATTTTGTTCCCCGCTACATGCCCGCGACTGCGGCTGTTTCCCCTGGTGGGGGGGTTCCCCCCACGCCGCCCCATTGTGCCTCGCTTTTTCTCCCCCCCACCATCCATTGCTGAGGATCCCACCGTGACCGACTTCGCCTCCAACCCCGGTGGCGGCATCAACCGCCGCCACTTCCTGGCCACGGCGGCCTCCCTGGGCGCCCTGGGCGCCACCGGGCCCGTGTTGGGCCAAGGGGAAACCGCCGCCGCCGATTTGATTTTGTTCAACGGCCGCATCACCACCATGGACCCCGAGCGCCCCGAGGCCACCGCCCTGGCCGCCCGGGGGGGGCGCTTTGTGGCCGTGGGGGGTGAGGCCGATGTCATGCCCCTGGGGGGGCCCTTTACCCAGGTGATCGACGCCCGGGGCAAACGGGTGATCCCCGGCCTCATCGACAGCCACACCCACGCCATCCGCGGCGGGGTCAACTACAACCTCGAAGTGCGCTGGGACGACATCGACAGCCTCGAAGAGGGCCTCCACCGGTTGCGCCTCCAGGCCGAACGCACCCCGCCCGGGCAGTTTATCCGGGTGGTGGGGGGCTTTTCCGAGTTCCAGTTCAAGGAAAAGCGCCTGCCCACCGTGGCGGAACTCGACGCCGTGGCCCCCGACCACCCGGTGTTGATCCACCACCTCTACAAGCTCACCCTCCTCAACCGCCGGGCCATCGAGGCCTTTGGTTACCACCGAGAGGGGCACCCCACCTACCCCGGCGGCTACATAGAAAAGGTCGACGGCCAGCCCACCGGGCGGTTGATGGCCGACCCCTCGGGGCTGTTGCTCTACAAGACCCTGACCTCCGCCCCCAAGCTGTCCATCCGCGACCAGATCAATTCGTCCCTCCAGTACATGGACGCCCTCAACGGCCTCGGCATCACCTCGGTCTCCGACGCCGGCGGCGGCGGCATGGAATTTCCCGACGCCGATCCCTACCGGGTCATCACCTGGCTCCACCGCCACGGCTTCCTCACCATCCGCATCGGCTACCACACCTTTCCCCAGGTGAAGGGCCAGGAGTTGGCCGACTACCAGCGCTGGACGGCGAACTTCACCCCCGGGGAGGGGGACGACATGCTCAAGCTGGTGGGGGGTGGGGAAAATCTCTGCTGGGCGTCCTACGATTTTGAAATCTTCGCCCGGGAGCGCCCCGACATCGATCCCGACGCCGAGGCCTACCAGACCCAGATCATGACCTTGCTGGGGGAAAAGGGCTGGCCGTTTCGCCAGCACATCACCTACGACGAGACCGGCGATCGACTCCTCAAGGTCTACGAGGCCGTGGCTCAGGGCGCGGGGCTGGTGCCCGGGTGGTTTGTCGACCACGTGGAGACCTTTTCCCCCCAAAACCTCGAGCGCGTCGCCCGCCTGGGGGGCGGCATTGCCCTGCAAAATCGCCTCCAGTTCCAGGCCGAGGATTTCATCGCCAACTACGGCGCCGAGGCCTTGAAGAAAACCCCCAACTTCCGGGCCATCCTGGACTTAGGGGTACCGGTGGGGGCCGGCACCGACGCCACCCGGGTCACCAGCTTCAACCCCTGGTATTCCCTCCAGTGGCTGAGCACCGGGCTCTCCCGGGGGGGGCTGCGGATGTACGACGATGACAACCTCCTCAGCCGAGAAGAGGCGTTGCGGCTCTGGACCACGGGGGCGGCCTGGTTCACCGGCGACGCCGGCCGCAAGGGCGCCATCAAGGAAGACCAGCTGGCGGACTTCGCCGTCCTCGACCGGGACTATTTCGCCGTCACCGACGCCGAGATCGCCAAGCTCCAGGCGGTGGTGACGGCGGTGGGGGGTGAAGTGGTCCACGCCAAGGACGAGTTCGCCCACCTCGATCTGCGCCACATCCCGCCGGTGAGCCCCGACTGGTCGCCGCTCTATACCTTTGCCGACGGGGTTTGAGGTCGACCATTCCTTTGGGTTTGGGAGAGGCGATGGTGGCTTTTAGCCCCGCCCATGACCTAGGCTGCCCGTAGTGACTTGACTTCCCGGCGCTTCCCCACTGCTCAACTGCAACATTTAAGGAGTGACCAGCCATGAGTTGGAGAGCGTGTCCCGACCCCATCCCCGGCGATGCTGCGTCGGTGGAGGCCATTGAACTCGTCGTCGTCCCCCGGGCTGTGGACCTGGGAGAGATGACGGTCCGCCGAGCGTTGCCGGCCATGGAGCGGCAGATGGTGGGGCCGTTTATCTTTGTCGATAAGATGGGCCCGGCGGAGTTTTTGACCGACCAGGGGATCGACGTCCGGCCCCATCCCCATATCAATTTGGCCACCGTCACTTATTTATTGGAGGGCGAAATCCTCCACCGGGACAGCCTGGGCACGGAACAGGCCATCCGCCCCGGGGCGGTGAATTGGATGCGGGCGGGCAAGGGGATTGTCCATTCCGAGCGGACGTCGGCGCCCCTGCGGACCTCGGGGCAACGGTTGTTTGGCATGCAGACCTGGGTGGCCTTGCCCGAGGCCGTGGAGGAGAGTGACCCGGCGTTTTTGCACCACGGCGAAGACGCGCTGCCGACCCTGCGGGATGGCGGGGTGTCCCTGCGTCTCATCGCCGGTTCGACCCATGGCCTCACCTCGCCCCTGGCCACCGCCTCGCCCACCCTCTACGCCGACATCACCCTCAAGGCCAACCATCGTTTCCAGGTGGAGGCCAACTGCGAGGAGCGGGCGCTCTATATCCTCTCGGGGGTGGTGGTGGTGGACGGGGTCCAGCACGAGGCCGGGCGGCTTTTGGTGTTGCGGCCCGGGGACGTCGTGCCCGTCACCGCCGAGACCGACGCCCGGCTGATGCTGTTCTGCGGCGAGCCCATGTAGGGTCCCCGCTACATCTGGTGGAATTTTGTATCGTCGCGCCTAGAGCGCATCGAGCAGGCGAAGAAGGA
>JBHJHK010000222.1:0-9443 GCA_050330975.1 Candidatus Competibacterales bacterium
GGTCGAGGGGTTGGCCACTGGGCTTGGAGTCCTTGGGGTTTATAGCAAAGTTGGGGGCAATGACCATGCTGGGAAGCGATGGAATTCAGACGGCGCGGCGCTGTAGATCTTCGGGGTTGGGGCGCCCCATACTCATCTTATGGCGGGGTTTGTTATTGTGGGGTTTGGCCTTGGGGCTGTGGGGGGCGGGCCCAGGGGCGGCCGCCGAGGATACCTCTTCCCTACCCCCGGCCACGGGGCCGGTGCTGTTGACGGTCAAAGGCGCCATCGACCACACCAACGCCCCCGGTGTCGCCCAGTTCGACCGGGCCATGCTCGAGGCCTTACCCCAGGTTACCGTCACTACCCACACCCCCTGGACCGAGGGCCCCATCCGCTTCGAAGGTCCCCTGTTGCGAGATATCCTCGCCCAAGCCGGGGCGCGGGGTCAAAGGCTGCAGGCCCTGGCCCTCAACCGCTATCGGGCCGAAATTCCCGTGGCCGACCTCCAGGACTATTCCGTCATCGCCGCCCTGACTCGAGACGGCCAACCCTTGACCGTGCGCACCCAGGGGCCGTTGTGGATTGTCTACCCCTGGGATGACCATCCAGGCCTGGACAGCGGGGTCACCCGTGGACGGGCGGTTTGGCAACTGTACGAGATCACCGTCCAGTGAGGGCGTCCCTCCAAGCCATGTGCTGGGCCTTGGCTTTGGCCGTGTTGGGCTTGATGGGCGGGCTTTTTTTCCTCTTCGCCGACCTGGCCGACCAGGGGATGATCCCCCGTACCCATTACGACGGCATGGTGGACCTGTGGCACGCCAACCGCCTGGAGGTAGAGGCCCTGGAGGTCCTTGTGGCCCTCGACTCCTATCGATTGAACCCCACCGCCTCGGCGGCCGCCGAGGTGGGCTTGCGCTTTGACATTCTCTGGAGCCGCATCATGCTGTGGCCCGGACATCGGGAAACCAACCACGACTTCAAGGCCTTCCTCAGCGCCTGGGACCCGCATATTCAACAATTGGACACCTTGGGGCCAGGGAAGCTGATAAATTTGACGGAGGACCTGCGCCGCTTGATCGCCGCCGCCACTGGGCTCACCAGTCGGATGAGCCAGTCCCTGCAAAACTATACTTGGAGCTTTGAAGCTCGCTATGCCCAGCGCTTGGACCTGGGTATCTGGGCCCTGGGGGGTATCGCGGTGGGCAGTGGGGTGCTGACGGTGTTGAGCCTCGTCAACCTCCGGTCCCTGTGGGCCTTGAGTCGTAGCTTGGAAGGCCAAGTCCAGCAGCGCACCGCCGCGCTGCGGGCCGAGATCGCCGAGCGGACCCGGACCCAGCGGGATTTGGCCGCAGAAGAGAACCGGTTGCGGATGATCCTCAACGCCACCGGCGAGGGCGTCTGTGGCCTCGACGAGGGGGGGCGCTGCACCTTCTGCAACCCCGCCGGACTCGCCCTGCTGGGCTACAACCGCGAGGCGGATCTCCTGGGTCAGCCCCTGGCCATGGCCTTGGCCGCTCCCCCCAGATTTCTCCAAGCCCCCGACCTCCGCCGAGGCCTCAGGCACCTGTTGCGGTGGGCTCCCCAGGGGAACACCACTTTGAGGCGCCGCGATGGCCAAGTGTTTCCCGCCACCTATACCCTGGGATACCTGGGCCAGGGCGCCGTGGCGGTGTTCGCCGACGATAGCGAGCGCCAGCAGCGGGAAGCCGAGCGCCTCCAGGCCCAAAAGCTCGAGACCCTGGGCCACCTGAGCGGCGGCGTGGCCCACGATTTCAACAACCTGTTGACGGTGATCCTGGGCAACCTCCAGTTGCTCCAGGAAGCCCTAAAGGCCCGGAGCTACCTGGACGGCGGGGAGCGTGCCCTCGTGAATGAGGCCCTCGCGGCCGCCGATGCCGGCGCCAATTTGACCCAACGACTCTTGACCTTCGCCCGCAAGCGTCCCCTGTATCCAAGACCCGTCGCCCTGCAGGCGTTTCTCCCGCGGGTGTTGCCCCTGGCCAAACGCTTGCTCCCCAAGGGCGTCACCTTGACGGTGACAGAAACCCTGCCGGCGGTGACAGTGCGGGTCGATCCCCAACAACTGGAGAATGCCTTGCTCAATTTGGCCATCAACGCCGGCCAGGCATCCGTGGCCGGGGGAACGGTGGAGCTGATAGTCCAGACCTTGGTGAATCGCAGTGCCATCGAAGTCGTCGGCGGGACCCTGGCCCCGGGGCGCTATGCCGCGCTGTCGGTGGCGGACCGCGGCGAGGGAATGGATCCCGAGACCCAGCGCCGGGCCTGCGAGCCGTTTTTCACCACCAAAAGCCAGGGCACTGGCCTGGGACTGAGCACCGTCCACGGCTTTGTCGTCCAGTCCAAGGGGGGATTGGCCCTGGATAGCCATCGGGGCCGCGGCACACGGGTGACCCTCTATTTGCCTCTGGTGGCGGTGGCGGCCACCGAAGAACAGATACCCGGTGGCGTCATCCCATGACCGCGGTCCCACCACCGCGTCGACTCCCCAGGGCGGCGTGGCAAGGGTCGTGGTCTTGGGTGTCGCCCGGTCGCCGATTCCCGCGGCCGGTGGGGGGCCGGCCGTCAGCTGCGTCCTCGTCGCCGGCCCTTGGCGGCCACCGCGGGGGCATCGACAACGCGGTCGGCGTCGGCGGGCATCTTTTCGCGCCTGGGGTCGGCCTCGTCCTCGAGGCGGACGTCGTAGTGCCAGCGCAGGTGGTCGGTCTGGGCTGGGTCTTGATCGCCCCTGGCCAGGGAAGCTGCAGCCCGCCCCCGTTCCCCCTTGAGGTTTTCTTTGAGGGCGGTCAAAAAGCCGCTGACCCGCCGCTCAAAGGCCGCTTGGCCCTGGGGGGTCATGTCGGCGTAGATCAAGGCGGCGACCCCGGCGATGAAGACCACACCACCGATGAGGGCCATCACCGGCTGGAGATAGGTCACGGCCAGGGCGGCGAGGGCTATGAGCAAATAGTGGCGTTTTTTCACGGCGAGGGGCGCAAAACCAGAGAATTGAAAGGTCATTATCCCCCACTTGAGCCCCCCTGTCGCCGGTTTTGCCCCGGGGGCATTCCCCAAGGGGGCGCCGTGACCCGGCCAGGCGCCCCTGTATCCTCAAGCCGAGGTGAGCAATTGGTTCAAATGGCGGCGGGCCGCCGGCGCCCGGGGGTCTGCCATGCGCTCCAGCACCTGGAGGTACTGGCGCCACACCACGGGACTGTGGGGGCGCTGGGCCGACCGCTGGCCCAGCAGCGCCGAGGCCTGTTCCCAGTGGCCGGCCTTGAGGGCGGCGGCGATGCGCAGTTGCTGGAACAAATCCCGCTGGGCGCGACTACCCCCCAAGCACTGGCCGTCGCCCACTCCCTGGAAGGCCTCTAGGGCTGCAGCAAAGTGCCCCTGGGCAAAGGCCTGGAGGCCGGCCAGCAAGGGCAACAGCGCCCCGGCCACATCGTCGGCCCTGGGGCCTCCGTCCGCCACCAGGGTCTCGAGGTGGCGCTGCAGACGGGCTAGGGCCTCTGGGTCGCGCCGGGCCAAGGCCAACGCCAGGTGGGCCTGGGTGAAGGGCAAGTCGTAGTCCAACAGGTTGGCGGTGGCAACGGTGGCCACCTCGTCCCATCGCTGGCCCACATCGACCCCCAACAGCTCCAACCGCCACAACAACGCCGCGGCGTTTTGCAGATCGGCGAAGTAGGGGGAGCCAGTCCAAATCAGGGTGTCAAAGGCCTCCAGGGCAGCGTCCCATTGGCCGAGGTCCAGGAGATAGAGGCAGCGGTGCCACCACAGATGGCCCTTGAGAGTGCCCCGGTCGGCTAGGTCAGCACCGTCGTAGGCCAGCCACGCCACCCCCTCGGCGAGGCGATTGTCGCTCTCCAACACGTGGGCCACGGCGTGGACTGACCAAAGATCTTCGGCGTTGTGGGCCACCGCAAGCCGGCCCATGGCCTCGGCCCGCTCCAGCTCTCCGGCTTCCTCCAGACCAAAGGCGTACATACCCAACAGCGAGCCAAAGCCCGGGGTGTCCTCGTCCCAAGCCGGCAACACCGCCTGGGGCACCTCCTGCAAGACACCGCAGCGCCCCAGCCAGAAGCTGGCAAAGTGGTGGAGCCGCAACGCCAGGAGGTCCCGGGGATATTGCTCGATGAGTATCCCCCAGTGGTGGCAGGCCAAGGCCAAATCGTTGCCCGCCCAGGCGCTGAGGGCCG
This sequence comes from Candidatus Competibacterales bacterium, assembly GCA_050330975.1. GTDB lineage: Bacteria > Pseudomonadota > Gammaproteobacteria > Competibacterales > Competibacteraceae > JBHJHK01. The sequence goes on from JBHJHK010000222.1 coordinate 4,179, forward strand.
CCACGTGGCTTTGCTCCCGGGGTGTGGCCGCCGCCGCCAGGGCACGGGCATGGTCCAGGGAGGTTTGAGCCAGGGTGCGCCCCTGGCGGGAAAACAGCGCCAGGGCGGCATAGCCTTTAAAGCAATGGCCCAGGGCAAAGGTGGGATCGGCCCCCAGGGCCCGATCCAAGTGGTGGGAAACCGCGAGGCGGTACTCCAAAAAGGCATCGACGGCAGCGTCGAAGGCCTGGGCGGCGGTGGGCGTCGTCGCGAGCGACAGTCCACGACAGTCGTGGGCCATGAGAGCTCTCCTGTGGGGGTGTGTGACGCTTGCTTGGCCACGGATGGATAATCCCGTCACCGCGTCTACGCAGCCAGGGCAGCTCGGGATGAATGGCCGTCGGGGGTTCTCGGAGATCCACGGCCCTTGCGAGTCCCAGGCCAAGGCCTTCATGCCTTAGAATAGTCAGCCACATCCAACAGCGAGGATTTACCATGACTCACCTAGCCCGTCGCCTTGCCCTCTCCTTGGGTCTAGTGGCCTCGAGCACCCTGTCCTCAGGTGCCGTGGCCGACCAGATCAACGGCGCGTCGCCCACGGGCTCCTACACTACGGTGTTTGCCCCCCTGATCAAAAAGGTGCTGGACGAGAACTTTTTTTACTTCGACATCGCCCCCTCGGCCGGCAGTGTCGAAGCCTTTGAGCGGGTGCTGGATAACCCCGGCCAAATCTCCATTGGCCAGCTGGACGTGGTGGCCATTTTGGCCCAGGAGAACCCCGACCAGGTGACCATTGTCCGCCGGCTGGCCAACGAATGCCTCTACGCCGTGGCCCAGAGCGACGCCATTGGCAACTGGCGGGAGCTGGAACGGGTCGCCCGCCGGGCGCGGATCGTCACCGCCGCCGAGAAGAGCGGTTCCAATTTCACCCTCAAGACCATCATGACCCTCAACCCCGAAGGTCGCATGGCCCAGGCCGTGGACCGGGTGGTCAACCTGGACGACGCCGCCACGGCCTTTGAGCGGGTGGCGGCCGGGGAAGCCGACGTGGCCTTCGCCGTGGCCTACCCCGACCCCGAATCCCGCCTGTTTGAAATCGCCCGGGAAAACGACTTGAACTTTGTCCCCGTGGGCACCCCGGCCATGCGCCGGGTGCAGGTGGACGGTCAATCGGTCTATACCCCCTCCCAGATCACCATCGAGGAGGGCGGGCTGTTCTCCGAAGCCAAGACGGTGACCACCTCCTGCACCAGTGCGGTGATCTTCACCGGTAGTCTGAGTCGCTTTGAAGAGGGCTCCGAGGCCTACCTCGACCAACAGGACAAAATCGGCATTCTCCGAGAGGCTCCCGACGAGGCCTTTGTCCCCGACGACGACCGTTGGACCCGGATTTTTAGTTCCGCCCGCAATCTGGCCAGCGACGCCGCCGACAGCTTTTGGGGTCTGGTGGACTCGGTGGGGGGCGACGGCGAGGCCAAGGAGTGATGGGCGGTTACGGGGGCTAGGGTCGCCGCAGGCGAAAGCAACAGTGGATGCGGGGCCGCCGGGCGAAGTCCTTGGGAATCGAGGGGGCCGTCAGGTCGTCGATAATCCAGGGGTCCAAGGCTCCGCGATCGAGCTTAAAACGCCGGAAATTGTTGGAAAAAATTACCTCGCCCCCGGGAGCTGTGCGGTGCCAAGCCGCCGCCAACAGCTCGCCGTGGTCCCGCTGCACGTCGAAGCTGTCGGCCATGCGCTTGGAGTTGGAGAAGGTCGGTGGGTCGATGAAAATCAGGTCGTAGGTGCCCCGGTCATCGCTGAGCCAGGCGGTGCAGTCGGCCCGCACCAGGCGGTGGCGAGGTCCCTCAAAGCCGTTGAGGGCCAAATTGCGCCGGGCCCAATCCAAATAGGTGGCCGACAGATCCACCGTGGTGGTGGTGGTGGCGCCACCGACGGCGGCGAATACCGTGGCCGAACCGGTGTAGGCAAACACATTGAGAAACCGCTTGCCAGCCGCCTTCTCCATGAGCCAGCGGCGCACCGGGCGATGGTCGAGAAACAGGCCGGTGTCCAGATAATCCGTCAGATTGACCCACAACCGAGCCGGTCCCTCCCGCACTGTCATAAATGCCCCTTGTTGCCCCTGGCGTTGGTACTGTTGTTGCCCCCGTTGGCGCTGGCGGGTTTTAAATACCGTGCGCGTCTCGGGGATGTCGGTGGCCAAAGGCAAGGTTTGCTTGGCCAATGCCAAACGGCGGGCGGCGGCGGTCTTGTCCACCGACGGCGGCGGGGCATATTCCTGGACGTGGAGCCAGTCTTCGTAGCGGTCGATGGCCAGGGCAAACTCGGGGAGGTCGGCGTCGTAGAGGCGCCAACAGTGAATGTTTTCCCGGGTCGCCCAGCGCTCCAGGGCGCGGCGATTTTTGCGCAGGCGGTTGTAAAAAGGCATGGCCTCGGCGGGTAGGGGGACCGGGGGAGGGGAGTCTGTCGTCACGGGTGGAAAAGCGCCATTACGCAGTAACAATCAAGTGAAAAAATGTGTGGATCAAGCCAACGTCAAGTGTCAAGGGCTGCATTTTGGTGAAATTTTGCTAACTTGTCCCCCGAGTATCGACGGGGCCCTGGTATCCTCCAGGCATCTAGGCCCTGCTCGTTAGCGAACGTCGACACCTGTCCCAACAGAGCGATTACCCTATGACAAATGTGGATCCTGCTGCCCCCTCGACCTCCCTGGCCTCACCGCGGCGCCGGGGAATTCTCCAGGGCATTGGCGCGGCGGGTTTGGTGGCACTGTGCCCCGATGTAATCAAGGCCGCCGCCCGCGATCGCTGGGTAGCCTTCCATTGCCCGCGCTTGGGAGAGACCCTGCGGGTGGTCTACTGGACGCCCACCGAGGGCTACGTTCCCGAGTCCATGGAAGAAATTAGCCAGGTATTCCGCGACCACTACGACGACAGTGCCATCCCCATCGACCCCCGCCTCATCGATCAACTCTTCGCCCTCCAGATGGCCCTGCAACCCAGAATGCCCATCCACATCACCAGTGGCTACCGCTCCCCCGCCACCAACGCTCGGTTGCGGCGTCGCAACAGGCGGGTCGCCCCCAACAGTTTCCACATGTACGGTCGGGCCGTCGACCTGCGCCTGGAAGACATCCCCGTCCAACGCCTCCACCGGGCGGCTTTGGCGTTGAAAGCCGGCGGCGTGGGCTACTACCCCAGGGCGGCCTTTATCCACATGGATACCGGCCCCGTACGCCATTGGTGAGGCGGTGGCGGTGAGGCGGTGCCGCCGCCTGGCGCATCGTCAATCGCCCGTAGCCTCAGCCGCCGTGGAGCGGTGTCTTTGTCGCTGGTCCCACTCGGCGCCGTCGCCGTAGAGGGCTTGCCAGGCGTGTTCGGCGAGGCCCACCCCGGCTTCGGAGTAGGTGAGGTAGGTGAAATCGGCGCCGCTGTTGGCGATGGCCTCGGCCTCGTCCTCGTAGCGGCTGCTGGCGATCACCGTGCCCCGATAACCCTTGGCCCGCAGCTGGCGGGTGGCGATGAGCTGGGATTCGGCGTCGTTCATGGTCAACAGCACCGCCCGCACTTTTTCCAGGTACACCTGCTGCCAAAAGCCCGGGTCCTCGGCGTCGGCGTACAATACCCGCCGCCCGGCTTGGAGGTGGTGTTGTACCACGGCGGGGTCGGAATCCAGCCCCACAGGGCGTTCTTGGCGGGCGTTGAGGAAGTCGTAGGCCGCCGTGCCCATGCGACCCATACCCATGACCACTACGTGGGCCATCCCCAGAGACACGGGTTGTTCATCGGGGTGTTGGCGCCGGCTCTCAAAGGCCCGTTGCCGGTGCTCAAAGCGGCCGTCGCGGCCGTGGGCGACCCGGTTCAGGGGGGCGGCAATGAAAAACGAACACGCCACCGTCAACGCCAGGGCGGGGAGCCAACTGGGGAGGAGCACAGCGGCGGTGATGAGGGCAAATTCGCTGTAGCTCGCCAAGCTCAAGGCGGTGAGGAAAGCGCTGCGCGCCCGCAGGCCAAAGCCCAACAAGACGAAGAAGAACAGCCCCGCCTTGAGGGGTAACAGGGCGACGAGCCCCAGGGCGAACAGGGCGTCTGCGGGGCCCGGCAGACCGCTGAGGCCGATGCTCAGGAAAAATCCCACCAGAAAGATTTCCTTTAGGCCCCACAGCCCGTCGGCTAGCTCCCGGGTGCGGGGGTGGTCGGCCAGCAGCGTACCCACCAACAGCGCCCCTAGCTCTCCCGATAGGCCCACGGCCTCAAAGCCAGCCCCTCCCACCACTAAGGCCGACAAGAGGCCAAACAGCACCACCAACTCGCTGTGGCCGCTCCACTCCAACGCCTTTAAAAAGACGGGGCGCAGCAAGGGCAACGCCAGCACCCCCAGGGCCCAGGGGGAAAGGGGCTTTTCCCCCCCCGCGGTCAACAGCACCAGGGCGATGAGGTCTTGGATGATGAGAATACCGATGGCCACCCGGCCGTGGAAAGCCCCCAACTCCCGCTTCGCCTCCAAGACTTTGGCCGCCATGACGGTGCTGGAAAACCCCAGGGCCACGGCCAGGACCCCCAAGGCGCCCCAGTCCAAGCCACTGGTGATCAAGAGCAAGCCCATGAGGCCGCTCCACAGGGCCATGTGGAGCAGGCCTCCCCCCCACACTTCTGCCCGCACCAGGTTGCGCAACCTGAGCTTGAGGCCCACGGTGAACAGCAGCAACAACACCCCGATATGGGCCAAATGATCGATGGTCTTACCCTCGGCGCCGGAAACGCCGCTGACGTTGAGGGCAAAACCCGCTGCCAGGTAGCCCACCAGGGGAGGGAGGCCGAGGCGATAAAAGCCCAATCCCAGGGCGAAGGCGGCGGCGATCCAGGGGATTTCCATGGTCATCGAGGTGTTTTGGTCACGCCTTCGGCCCAGTCGAAGCGATCGTCGCAGAGGGGAATAAAGCGCAAGGTGGTTCTGCCCAGGGTGATAAATTCCCCGCCCCGTAGGGGTATGGCTCGGGTGAGGGGTACGTCGTCGACGGTCACTGGGCGTTTGCCTTCGCCCCGGGTGAGGCGAAAGCTGCGCTGCTGGGGGTCGTAGAGAATCAAGGCGTGATCCTGCAAGGCGATGTCGTGGTCGCCGAAGTCGATGCGCACCCGAGATTCAAAGTCGCGACCAATGGTGTTGGGACCGCTGCTGAGCCCCAGGACTGCACCCCGTCCCGGCCCTTCCACCACGGCCAGCCAACCGGCGGGGAAATCCATGGGTGGAGGGACGGCGGCAGCCGTGCTGGGGCTGGGCTCTTGG
>JBHJHK010000223.1:0-6429 GCA_050330975.1 Candidatus Competibacterales bacterium
CCTGTGATGCGCCCGGGGGGCTCTAGGAGGCCAGTTAGGGCGTTGCCTATGGGGGACTTCCCGGCCCCCGATTCCCCCACAACCCCCAAGATTTCCCCGGGACCCAAACCCAAGCTCAGGCGGTCGATGGCCACCACGTGGCCCCGCCGACTGGGGAATTCCACCCGCAGATCACGGATATCCAAGAGATTCATGGGCCCGCCACCTTGGGCGCCTCACTTGAGTTTGGGGTTGAGGGCATCTCGGAGCCAGTCTCCCAGGAGGTTGATGGCCAGGACCAGCACCACCAGGGCGATGCCGGGGAACACGGTGATCCACCACTCCCCGGAGAACAAAAAGTCGTTGCCCACCCGAATGAGGGTGCCCAGGGATGGGCTGGTGGGGGGCACCCCGACCCCCAAGAACGACAGGGTCGCCTCGGTGATGATGGCCACCGCCAGATGGATGGTGGCGATAACCAAAACCGGGCCCAGGACGTTGGGCAACACGTGGCGCCACAACACAAGGGTCGGACCCATACCCATGACCCGGGCCGCCTGGACGTATTCCTTGTGTTTTTCCACCATGGTGGAGCCCCGCACGGTGCGGGCGTATTGTACCCACCCCGAGATACCGATGGCGAAGACCAACACATACAGGGCCATATCCTCGTGGAGCTGGCGGGGCAACAGACCCCGGGCTACCCCGTCCACCAGCAAGGCGATGAGGATGGCGGGAAACGACAGCTGGACATCGGCGATGCGCATGATCACCGCATCCAGCCGCCCACCCCCATACCCGCTAATGAGCCCCAACCCCACCCCGAGGATCAAGGCGAATAACACAGAGGCAAAGCCCACCAGCAACGAGATCCTGGCGCCGTACAAAATGGTGGAGAGGATATCCCGACCCTGGTCGTCGGTGCCGAGCCAATAGCGAGGATCGCCGCCGGCAACCCAAGCGGGGGGGAGACTGGCGTCGAGGATATTGAGGGTGGCCAGATCAAAGGGGTCATAGGGGGCCACCAGGGGGGCGAAGATCGCCGCTGACACCAGCACCACGGTCACCAAGGCCGCCACCACGGCCCCGGGGGAACGGCGAAAGCTATACCACAAATCGCTGTCCACAGCCCGGCGCCAAACGCCCTTGGGGGCGGCATCGAGGAGGGGTTCGCCCCCTGGGGACTGGGGCTCGGGGGTGAGGGCCAACCCTATGACCCCTGGAGAGCCGCCCGGTCGATGCGCAACCGCGGATCGACGGCGAAGTAGAGCAAATCCACTACCAAGTTAATGATCACAAAGAACAAGGCGATGAGCACCAAATAGGCGGCCATGATGGGAATATCCACCACCCCCACGGCTTGGATGAACAACAACCCCATCCCTGGCCACTGGAACACACTCTCGGTAATGATGGCAAAGGCGATGATGGAGCCCAGTTGGAGACCGGTGATGGTGATCACCGGCACCAGGGTATTTTTCAAGGCGATGGTGAAGTGGATATAGCCTTCACTGAGGCCCCGGGCCCGGGCGAACTTGACGAAGTCGGTGCGCAGCACCTCCAGCATCTCGGCCCTGACTAAGCGCATGATCAGAGTCATCTGAAACAACGCCAAGGTGATGGCCGGCATGATCAAGGCCAAAAGCCCCGAGGGGGTCAAAAATCCCGTGGACCACCAACCCAAGTCCACCACTTCGCCGCGGCCAAAGGTGGGCAACCAGCGGAGCTGAACCCCAAACACCAGGATGAGCAAGATGCCGATCAAGAAGGTGGGCAGGGAAATGCCCACCAATGACAACGTCATAAAGCTCCGAGACAGCCAGCTGCGGCGGCGGATGGCGGCGTAGATGCCCATGGGAATGCCGACTAGCAACGCCAGGAGGGCCGACACCAAGGCCAACTCCAAGGTGGCGGGGAGGCGTTCGGCCACCAGGTCCGCCACCGGGCGACGATGCTGGTAGGAAAAACCGAAGTCCCCCTGGAGGGCGTTGACCACAAAGCGACCAAACTGGATCACAGGACTGTCGTTGAGGCCCAAGCGCTCCCGCAGCGCCGCCCGCTCCGCCAAAGAGGTGTCCTGGCCCACCATGTTGTTGATGGGATCGCCCACGTAGCGAAACAGGGCAAAGGCGATCAGCGCCACGACCAGCATCACCACGATGGACTGGCCTAGGCGCTGGGCGATAAAGCCGATCACAGCAGCTTCAAGGGATTGAAGGGGCTAGCTCAACTGCCCCCACCCATCACCACGTAGCGGAGGTGGAATTGATTGTCGGGACGCTGGAGCACCGTCACCCGCTCCGATACCCCCCAGGACAGGGGCTGCTGGTGAAGGGGGATGTGACCCACCTCGTCTTGGTGGATTTTAAAGGCCTCGTCGATCATGGCCTGGCGGCGGGCGGGGTCGGGCTCCGACTGGACGGCGGCGGCCAGTTCGTTGATCCGAGGGTTGCAGTAGCCCCCCAGGTTAAAGGCGCCGATGTCGTCCTCCAGGCCCCGACAGGCCATGAGGGAGGCGATGACATTGTGGCTGTCAAAGGTGGACGGCGTCCAACCCAAGAGGTAGAAGCTGGTGTCATAGCCGTTTTGGGCCAACACCTTGGCGAAGTATTTGGATTTGGTGTGGGCCAGGAGATGCACCCCCACGCCGATGCGGGCCAACATGGCGGCCACCGCTTGGCAGATCCGCTCGTCGTTGACATAGCGGTCGTTGGGGCAGTCCATGGTGACCTCAAAGCCGTCCCCGTAGCCTGCCTCGGCCATGAGCGCCTTGGCCTTGTCCAGGTCGTAGGCGGGCCTGGCGGCGTTGAGATCGGGGTTAAAGCCGTTGATCTGGGGGGCCACCATCAACCCCGACGGGGTGGCGGCGCCCCGCATGACCTTGGCCTTGATGGCTTCGATGTCGATGGCGTGGATAAAGGCCTGGCGGACCCGCAAATCCTTGAAGGGGTTTTGGCCCTGAATATCGGAGGTGGTGAGCTCGTCGCGGATTTGGTCAAAGCCCAAGAAAATGGTCCGGGCCTCTGGGCCGGTGAGGGGCACCACCCCCGTGGCCTGCTCCAAGCGCTGCCAATCCTGGACCGGGATGGGGTAGGCCAGATCCACGTTGCCGGCGATCAATGCCGCCACTCGGGTGGCGTCTTGGCCGATGGGGGTGAAGATGGCTTCGGTGACGTCGGTGGGGATCTCCCCCCAGTAGTTGGGGTTGCGCACCAACACCGTCTGCACCCCCGAGGTGCGCTCCTGGAGCATAAAGGGGCCCGTGCCGTTGGCGTTTAGATTGGCGAAGTTGCCCTCGTCGCCCCCCTTGACGTTGGTGGCGGTCGCTGCGCCATTCTCCTCGGACCACTCCCGGTCCATGATGTAGAAGATCTCGAATTGCAACGGCAAGATGGGGTTGGGGCTGGGGGTGACGATGTCGACGGTGTAGTCGTCGACGATTTTCACCTCTTCAATGAGGGCGGCGATGACCTTCATATCCGAGCCCTCGGAGTTGAGTCGCTCGGCGGAAAAGGCCACATCGTCGGCGGTGAAGGGGTTGCCGTTGTGGAACGCAACACCGCGGCGCAAGTGAAAGCGCCACACGGTGGGCTCGACATTTTCGAACCGCTCCGCCAGGGCACCCACCAGCTCCATCTGCTCGTCCCGGCGCACCAGGCCTTCGTAGATATTGGCCTGGAACCCCAGGGTCATGGTCTCGAATAGCCCGTGGGGGTCCATGGTCTGGACGTCCCCCTGGAAGGCCCAGCGGAAGGTGTTGCCCGTGGCGCTGGCATTGACCAGTAGCGCCGCAAGGAGCAGCGCGGCGGTTTTGACAATGGGTTGCGGGGAGATCATCGGCGAATTCCTGAAGTGGAAGTTGGCTCTATGGCCTACACTTAAGTACAGAGTCGTCGGGATATCAACCCAACGTCCCTCGGGTTTAGCTTGGTCTAGGCCGCCAAGGGCAAGGCGGTTTCCACCAGCCGCGCCCAGTAGGAACAGCCCGTGGGGATGATGGCGTCGTTGAAGTCGAAGCGGGGGTGGTGGAGACCCGCGGTATCCCCTTGACCGATGAAGATAAACGCCCCCGGACGGGCCTCGAGCATAAAAGAAAAGTCCTCGCCCCCCATCACCGGCGGGGCGGCGGCGTCCACATGGGATTCCCCGACCACTTGTCCGGCCACTTGGGCGGCAAAGGCGGTCTCGCGCAGGTGGTTGACGGTGACGGGGTACAGCCTTTGGTAATCGAGGCTCACCGTCGCCCCAAAGGCTTGGCCCACGGCGGCGCAAATGGCTTCCATGCGACCTTGGGCTAGGTCTCGGGTGGCGGGGGTCAGGGTGCGCACCGTCCCCCCCAAGGTGGCGGTCTGGGGAATCACATTGTTGGTATCCCCCAGGTGGATCTGGGTGGTGGAGATCACCAGGCTCTCCAGGGGATCGACGTTGCGGGCGACGATGGTTTGGAAGCCTTGGACCAGCTGTACCGCGACGGTGGCGGGATCGATACAGTCGTGGGGCCTAGCGGCGTGGCCGCCGCGGCCCTCGACTTTGATCTCGAAGAAATCCGTCGCCGCCATGATACCCCCGGGGCGCAGGGCAAACTGTCCCACGGGTAACCCCGGCATGTTGTGCATGCCGTAGACCTGTTGGATGGCAAAGCGGTCCATGAGGCCGTCATCCAACATGGCCTTGGCGCCGGCCCCCCCCTCTTCGGCGGGTTGGAAGATCACCACCGCCGTGCCGGCGAAGCGGCGGGTGGCGGCCAGGTATTTGGCGGCCCCCAACAACATGGCGGTGTGGCCGTCGTGGCCACAGGCGTGCATCACCCCGGCCACGGTGGATTTGTAGGGCCGTTCATCGAGCTCTTGGATGGGTAAGGCGTCCATGTCGGCCCGCAAACCGACCACCCCCGGAGCGGCTTGCCGCCCGCGGATGACCCCGACCACTCCGGTTTTGCCCAAGCCCGTGATGACTTCGTCGACCTCAAAGGCCTCGAGCTTTTGGGCGACGGCGGCGGCGGTGCGGTGGACGTCGTAGCCGAGCTCTGGGTGGGCGTGGAAATCGCGGCGCCAGGTGGTGATTTCATCGTGCCAGTCGACAAAGGGGGTGAGGGGGGTCATGGGGTCGCCTTCAGCGCGGGGGGGAGGAATTGTCCTGCAAAGTATACCCGTTTGAAGCTAGCACAATTCGCCCTGGAAACCCCGATCTCCCCTTAGGTGTTCACCAGATATTCAGCTGCCATGGGCTACTTTTTTTCGTTCCAAGACTCCCGTGCCCCAGGAGCTACCCCTTTGGATTTTCCACCGACCTCTGCGCCACCCTCCCCCCAGGGGTCCGCGGGCGCCGTGCCCTGTGGCAGCCCTGGTGGACGATGGGGTTTAAATTCACCGTGGCCCCATTGCGCCTTTGTGCCCAGCAGCTCATCTAAATTCAGTAGCTCATTCCCAATCGCTTTTGCCCAACCATTGAGTTCGCCTATAAAACACCGAGAACGCCCCCGTGAAACCCGGCCAGTTTTTCTCCCTTGGCGGGGAGGCTTTCGATGGGGTGATCAGTCGCCCCCAAAGCCCTTGATAAACCCATTTTGCCCAATGCCCACCTCGGATGAGATGGCAAATAGCTTGTAGATCCAAGGGCGGTGTCGAATCAAATCACCGCCCGGGGCCTGTGGGGTCCGGGCTCGGCAAAACGCCCTAGGCGAAACGGCGTGAGATCGAAGGTGGTGGTACCCCGATCGATCCACTCCGCCACCGCCTTGCCCACCCCAGGACCCAAGCCAAAACCATGGCCACTCATGCCCGTGGCAATGAGCAAGTTGCCGGGCGTCGAGGGGGCGTCGATAACCGGCACCATGTCTGGAGTGCAGTCGATATAGCCCGCCCAAGTGGTGGTGATGGCGGCGTCTTGGAGGTCAGCTCGGTGGGGAAAACTCGCCTTGAGGGTGGCCAAGGCGGCGGCGACCCGGGCGGGGTGAGCAGCGGGGTCGAGGGTAAGCGACTTTCCAGGGGTGTAGTGCCCCCGCAAATCGTCCCACAGGGGCTTGCCCAGGCGGACGGTCACAGCGCGGCGTTTTTGCCAGTACAAAGGGGCAAAATACCGCCCCCAGCGCAGGCTATCCGTGGTGATATCGCAGTCGGTGCGCCCCCCCAGGGCGATATTTAAACTGCCATCACGGCGCTGGCGAAAGGCCACCTTGGCCCACACCCCCAGGGGGGTGATGGGGTGCACAGGCGTGGTGCGGGCAACGCTGCTCCGGGTCCACAACACCGGTAGAGATACACCCAAGGGTCGCAACAAGCGGCTGGTCCAGGCGCCGGCGGCGCAGACCACCGTCCCCGCCTCGACCTCGCCGTGTTCGGTGACCAACCCCGCGCCCCCCCCCCCCCGCGGGTGGGTGGCGGGGGCGGGCCACGGCGTGTGGGACACTGCCCCCCCGGCCACGGCGGCCCGGCGCAAAACGGGGGCCCC
>JBHJHK010000224.1:0-7765 GCA_050330975.1 Candidatus Competibacterales bacterium
GGCTTTCACCGGCGTAGCGGGCACTGGGTTCGAGGGTGCCCTGGCGGGCCACGCGCGCCCCCACTCGAGCCCGGGCACTGGCCAGGGCGATGGTCCAGGCCACCCCCAGGGCAGCGGCGCCAATGGCCGCCAACGACTCCAGCCATGGCCCCCCGCCCTTGGTGAACAAGATCACCGGCACCGGGCGTTGCTGCGCCTGGCGCTGGAGGTTGGCCACGATGGCCGCCATGTAATCCAGGGAAAAGCGTTGAAAGTGGGGCGGGGTCAACACGCCCCCCCAGGTGTCGAAGATCATCACCGCCTGGGCACCCGCTGCGATCTGGGCGTTGAGGTAGGCGGTGACGTTTTGGGTGGTGACCGCCAGCAGGCGATGGAGGAGGGCTGGATCCTCAAAGGCCAAACCTTTGACCCGGGCAAAGTCGCGACTACTCCCCCCCTCCACCATGTAGGTGGCCAGGGTCCAGGGACTGCCGGCAAAGCCGATGAGGGGGACGCGCCCCGCCAACTCGTGGCGGATCAACCGCACCGCGGCCGTGACATAGCCCAGGGCATCTTCGGGGTCCACCACGGGAAGGCGGTCGACGTCGGCTTTGGTGCGCACCGGGTGGGCCAAACGCGGCCCCTCCCCCTCCACAAAGAACAAGCCCAAACCCATGGCGTCGGGGACGGTGAGGATGTCGGAGAACAGAATGGCGGCGTCCAGGGGGAAGCGGGCGATGGGCTGGAGGGTGACCTCACAAGCCAGCTCTGGGGTTTGGCACAGGGTGAGGAAGTCCCCCGCCCGCTGGCGCGTCGCCCGGTACTCCGGCAGATAACGACCGGCCTGGCGCATGAGCCACACCGGTGTAGCGTCCACGGGCTGGCGGGCGAGGGCCCGCAGCAGGCGATCGTTGGTCAAGGGGGGGGCAGTCACACCGACCTCACTCCTCGCGAAAATAGAGAACATCCGCCTCCTGGAGGCAAAGCCCCCCCAGAATGCCCCAGGCACTCACTCGGCACGAGCCGTACCAATGTTGATCGTCGAGGAAGACATAGCGACCCCAGTCGGCGGCGGCGGGGTCTGCCGCCACAGCCGTTTCAAAGCTCGCCTCCATGTAGTCCACCACGGACTCGGGCAATGCCTCCTCCCCCGTGCGCAGGGCGACCCGTTGATCGGGGCGCAGGCGATAGACGGTGCTCGAGTCGGCCATGGCCTCCACAATCGCCTCGGGCGGCGTATCCGCCGCGTGGAGGGCTTGGACTTCGGTGACGGTGAGGGGTTTAAACACGGTGCCACACCCCCCCAACACCAGGGTCAACAGCGGCCAACAACAACGCAGTGTAGCGCAGGAGACGGGAAAGAGGGTCATGGACGTGGCATCACTCGGCGTTAGACGTGCAGATAGTCTAGGATGCCTTCGGCCGCTTGGCGACCCTCAAAAATGGCCGTCACCACCAAATCCGAGCCGCGAACCATATCCCCCCCGGCAAAAACCCGCGGGTTAGTGGTCTGAAACTGGGTTTGGGGGGAGGCCACAATCCGCCCTCGGCCGTCGATTTCGATGCCAAACTCGTCGAACCAAGGCCGTGGGTTGGGGCGAAAGCCAAAGGCGATGATCACCCGATCGGCGGGGATGATATCTTCGGAACCCGGCACCACCTCGGGGCTGCGGCGCCCCCGGGCGTCGGGCGCCCCCACGCGGGTGGTACAGACCTTGACCCCCTCCACCCCCTCGCGGCCGACGATGCCCACCGGCTGGCGGTTGAAACGAAATTCCACTCCCTCTTCCTTGGCGTTCTCCACTTCCCGCCTTGAGCCGGGCATGTTGGCTTCGTCCCGGCGATAGACACAGGTGACGCTGCGGGCCCCCTGGCGCAAGGCGGTGCGGTTGCAGTCCATAGCGTTGTCACCGCCCCCGAACACCACCACCAGTTGGTCCGCCATGTCGTTGTAGTCGGCTGGGTCGCGCTCCAATTCCATGAGGCGGTTGACGTTGGCGATGAGATAGGGCAAAGCGTCAAAAACCCCCGGCAAGTCCTCGCCGGGGAAACCGCCGCGCATGGTGGTATAAGTGCCCATGCCCAAGAAGACGGCGTCGTGCTGATCCAAGAGCTCTTTGAAGGCCACATCGACCCCCACATCGACCCCCAGACAGAACTCCACCCCCATGCCCTCCATGATTTCCCGGCGCTTGGCGATGACCTCCTTTTCCAGCTTAAAGGGAGGGATGCCAAAGGTCAGCAGGCCGCCGATCTGGGGGTAGCGGTCGTAGACCACCGCCTTGACGCCGTTGCGTACCAGCACATCGGCACAGCCCAAGCCCGCGGGTCCGGCCCCCACCACGGCGACCCGCTTGTCGGTCCACACCACCCGGGACATGTAGGGGCGCCAGCCCAGCTTCAAGGCCTCGTCGGTGATGTATTTCTCGATGGCGCCGATGGTCACCGCCCCAAAGCCGTCGTTGAGGGTACAGGCACCCTCACACAACCGGTCCTGGGGACACACCCGACCACAGACCTCGGGGAGCGAATTGGTGCGGTGGGACATTTCCGCCGCTTCGATGAGATTGCCCTCGCTGATGAGCTGTAGCCAATTGGGAATGTAGTTGTGTACCGGGCACTTCCATTCGCAATAGGGATTGCCGCAGTGGAGGCAACGATCGGCCTGGGACGCCGCGGTTTTGGCGTCGTAGTCGCCGTAGATTTCCCCGAACTGGCGGGCCCGCTGGGGAGCCGACAGTTTGGTGGGATCTTGGCGGGGGGTGTCGACAAAGTGCAAAGGCTTGGATTTGGACATGGCGCGTTTCCCTTCTCAAGCCGCGCGGCGCAGGGTATCCAGCAGGGAATAGATCTCGCTGGCCTTGGGCTTTACCAGCCAAAAGTGGCTGGCGTAGCGGAGAAAATCCTTCAAAATCGCCTGACCCCAGGCGCTGTGGGTCTCGGCGACGAAGGCCTCGATCAAGGATACCAAGTAGTTGCGCTGGGGCTCCATGCTCTCCGTGGCGATGCGGTGAATATCGATGAGCTCGTGGTTGTAGCGATCGACAAAGGCCTTGTCCTCGTCCAAGACAAAGGCAAAGCCCCCGGTCATACCGGCGCCGAAGTTGAGACCCGTGGGCCCCAAGGACACCACCACCCCCCCGGTCATGTACTCGCAGCCGTGGTCGCCTAGGCCCTCCACCACGGCGATGGCTCCGGAGTTGCGCACCGCAAATCGCTCGCCGGCGGCGCCGGCGGCGAACAGGGTACCCCCAGTGGCGCCGTAGTGGCAGGTGTTGCCGACGATGGGAGCATCCTTAGAGGCGAAGCGGCTGGTGCGGGGAGGGTAGATCACCAGCTGACCGCCGGCCATACCCTTGCCCACGTAGTCGTTGGCATCCCCCTCGAGATACAGGTGCAACCCCCCGGCGTTCCACACCCCAAAGCTCTGGCCGGCGGTGCCGGTGAGCCGCACTGTCAAGGGCTTGTCCTCCATACCCCGATTGCCGTGACGGCGGGCGATTTCCCCGGACACCCGGGCGCCGATGGAGCGATTGGTATTGTCCACCGCGTAGCGGTATTCGCCCCCGGTGTGCCCTTCGATGGCCGGCAACATATCGGCCACCATGGTCTCCGCCAGGGCGCCGCTGTCAAAGGGCACATTGCGGGGCACACAGCAGTGGCGGGCCATTTCTCCAGGGACGCCGCCGTCGGAGAGGATAGGTGTCAAATCCAGGCGCTGCTGTTTGGGGGTAGCACCGGGCAACACCTCCAACAGGTCGGTGCGACCGATGAGGTCGGTGAGACGCCGTATCCCCAGGGCTGCCATGATTTCCCGGGTCTCCCGGGCCACAAAGCGGAAGTAGTTGACCACCTTTTCGGCGTTGCCGCGGAAGTGGTGGAGGCGCAGCACCTTGTTCTGGGTGGCCACGCCGGTGGCGCAGTTGTTGAGGTGGCAAATCCGCAGATACTTACAACCCAAGGCCACCATGGGGGCGGTGCCAAAGCCAAAGCTCTCGGCCCCCAGGATGGCGGCCTTGATGACATCCAAGCCGGTCTTGAGGCCGCCGTCGGTCTGGAGGCGAATTTTGCCCCGCAGGTCGTTGCGACGCAGCACCTGGTGGGTCTCTGCCAAGCCCAGTTCCCAGGGGCTCCCGGCGTATTTCACCGAGGTCAAGGGGCTCGCCCCAGTGCCGCCGTCGTAGCCGGAGATGGTGATCAAATCGGCGTAGGCCTTGGCCACCCCGGCGGCGATGGTCCCCACACCGGCTTCGGCCACCAACTTCACCGAGACCAAGGCCTCGGGATTCACCTGTTTGAGGTCGAAGATCAGCTGGGCCAGGTCTTCGATGGAGTAGATATCGTGGTGGGGCGGGGGAGAAATCAGCGCCACCCCTGGGCGGGAATAGCGCAAGCGGGCGATGGTCTCGTCCACCTTGTGGCCGGGAAGCTGCCCCCCCTCCCCGGGCTAGGCCCCCTGGGCGATCTTGATCTGCAACACCTCGGCGTTGACCAAGTAGTGGGGCGTCACCCCAAAGCGCCCCGAGGCCACCTGCTTGATCTTGGAAGATTTGGCGGTGCCATAGCGGGCCGGGTCTTCGCCGCCCTCGCCGGAGTTAGAGCGTCCCCCCAAGCGATTCATGGCCTCGGCCAGGGCCTCGTGGGCCTCGGGGGACAGGGCACCTAGGGACATACCGGCCGAATCAAACCGCGGATAGATGGCCTCGGGGGGTTCCACCTCATCGAGGGGGATGGGGGTGAGGTCGCCCCGCAACCGCAACAGATCCCGCAGGGCCATGGGCTCTCGCTCGTTGACCAAGGCCGCATAGCGCTGGTAGTCGGCGTAGTCTCCGGAGTTCACCGCCCGCTGGAGGGTCTGGATCACATCGGGGTTGTAGGCGTGGTATTCCCCGCCGTGGATGTACTTCAACAGCCCTCCCTGGTCTCGGCTCTTGCGGGGGCTCCAGGCCAGGGCGGTCAGACGCTTTTGGTCGGCTTCCAGGTCTTCAAAGTGGGTCCCCTGGATGCGGCTGGTGGAGCCGGTGAAGCACAGGTCCACCACCTCGCGGTGGAGGCCGACGATTTCAAACAGCTGGGCACCTCGGTAGCTGTTGATGGTGGAAATCCCCATCTTGGACATGATCTTGAGGAGCCCCTTGTTGATGCCCTTGCGGTAGGCATCCACCAGGTCCTCTTTGACCTGGGCGGGGTCGGCCTCGGGGTCTTTGGGCTGAATCTCCCGCTTGTTGAGCAGATCGAACAGGCAGTGATAGGCCAGGTAGGGATACACCAAAGTGGCGCCGTAGCCGATGAGGACGGCGATCTGGTGGGGGTCTCGGGCCGTGGCGGTCTCGACGATGAGGTTGGTCTCGCAGCGCAAGCCCTCCTCGGTGAGGCGATGGTGCACGGCACCCGTGGCCAGCAGGGCGTGGACGGGCAGGCGCTGGCGGTCGATGGACCGGTCCGACAGCACCAAAAACGCCACCCCGTCTTTGACGGCCGCCACGGCCTGATGGGCAATGCGCTCGATGGCGACTCTGAGGCCCTCGTCGGGGTAGTAGTTGAGATCGAGGACGCGGTGGGGATACTCGGGGCCGGCATTGTGCATCAGGGCGTTGAAGCGCCCCTCGGTGAGCACCGGCGACAGGGAGGTCAGGCGGTGGGCGTAGTCGCGGCGCTCGTCGAACAAGTTGCACTCGGGACCCAGGCAGGTCTCCAGGGACATGACCACCGCCTCCCGCAAGGGGTCGATGGGGGGGTTGGTCACCTGGGCAAACTGCTGGCGAAAATAGTCGTACAACGCCCGGGGCCGGTTGGACATCACGGCAAAGGGGGCGTCGTCCCCCATGGAACCCACCGCTTCCTGGCCGCCTTCGGCCAGGGGCCGCAGCACTTGATCTCGCTCTTCGAAGGTCACCTGGAACAGTTTTTCATACACCGCCAAGGTGTCTTCGGCCAGTTCGCTACAGGGTTCTTGATTGAACAAAGTGCGCAGGCGGTGGATGTTGCCCTGGAGCCACTGGCGGTAGGGGTGACGGTTCTTGAGGTCGCGGTCGATGTCTTCGCTGTTGAGGAGTTGGCCGGTTTGGGTGTCCACGGCCAGCATTTCCCCCGGCCCCAAACGCCCCTTGAGGATCACATCGCTGGGGTCGTAGTCGTAGACGCCGATTTCCGAGGCGATGGTGATCCAGCGATCCCGGGTTACCACATAACGGGCAGGCCTAAGACCATTGCGGTCTAGGACGCAGGCGGCATGGCGGCCGTCGGTGAGGACGATGCCCGCCGGGCCGTCCCAGGGCTCGATGTGCATGGAGTGGTATTCGTAGAAGGCCCGCAGGTCGGGGTCCATATTCTCTACGTTTTGCCACGCCGGCGGCATCAGCATCCGCATGGCCCGGAAGATATCCATGCCACCGGCCAACAGCACCTCGAGCATGTTGTCCAGGCTGCTGGAGTCGGAACCCGTGCGATTCCCCAGGGGCATGATGTCTTCCATCCGGGGGATCAAGGGCGTGGCAAACTTGTAGCCCCGGGCCACGGCCCAGTTGCGGTTGCCCTGGATGGTATTGATCTCTCCATTGTGGGCCAGGTAGCGAAAGGGCTGCGCCAGGGGCCACTGGGGGAGGGTATTGGTGGAAAACCGCTGGTGGAAGACGCAGACGGCGGCCGCTAGCTCTGGATCCCCCAGGTCGGGGTAGAACACCGGCAAGTTGGCCGGCATTACCAAACCCTTGTAGCACAGCACCCGATGGGACAGGGTGGACAGGTAAAAGCACGGGTCCTCGGCCAGGCACTTTTCAATCCGCCGTCGGGCGACGAACAGTCGGCGCTCAAAGTCATCGGGGGCGAGGCCGGGCGGGGCATTGACAAACACTTGCTCGATGACGGGCAAGGTGCGACGCGACTCCTCGCCGCAGGCCTCGGGATCGACGGGAACTACTCGCCAGCCGGCGAGCTGTAAACCTTCGCGGGTCAACTGATCGGCCATTGCGGCCCGCGCTGCAGCGGCTCGTTCTTCACGGGGATTCAAAAATACCATCCCCACGGCGTAGAGCTTCCCCAGGGCAATGGCCGACGCCCCGGCAACTCGGCGCAGAAAGGCGTCGGGTTTGGTCATCAACAGGCCACAGCCGTCCCCCGACTTGCCGTCGGCGGCCACCGCGCCTCGATGGGTCAGACGAGTCAAGGCGCCAATGGCGGTTTTTACCAAGGCGTGGCTGGGAAGGCCGTCCATGTGGGCGATGAGGCCAAAGCCGCAGTTATCTTTTTCGAAGTGGGGATGATACAAACCGCAAGGAACAGTTGCGTGCATCGTCGCGCTCCAGGGCAGCCATAAATGCCGTCGAAGTCGGTAGCGAGGGGAAATGACTCACCGTCTACGGCGGGAGTGGGAAATCGCCCTAAAACAGTGCAAGGGCAAGAAATTAACGGGTGAGCCCATCTTTGACGGGCTTAAAGGGTTTGCAGTATAACGGGGCCACGGGCTATAGACAACCCACTGAAAGGCAACGCAAAAACCTCATTTTTTTGATTTTTAAACGGAAATTGCACCAATCCCCGAGGTCAAGGATCGGGAAGGGCGCCAAAGGCCAACAGGGTTTCTCGGAGGGGAAGTTGCTCTTTGAGTGGCGTGACAGTGGCGCGGCCGATGGCCTCCAAGAGGATGAGGCGCCACTGGCCATCGCGGACTTTTTTATCGCCGGCCATGAGGTCGAGCCAGCGCGCCGTAGCCAGGGGGGGGGGGTGGGGGGGTGGGGCGGGGGGGCGTTTGAGGGGGCGGAGGGGTGCCCGGGCACTGGCGTGGCGG